>CAYTYV010000361.1:0-6840 GCA_964441055.1 uncultured Polyangiaceae bacterium
CGGGCGGGCGGGAATCAGAACCCCATCAGCTTGGCCAGGTAGTACTTCATGGTCTCGCTGGTGCCCGCGCCGATGCGGAAGACCCGCTGGTCGCGCCAGGCCCGCGCGATCGGGTAGTCCTCGATGTAGCCCCAGCCGCCATGGAACTGCAGGCAGCTGTCCATGACCTCGCTGACGACGTCGCCCACCAGCACCTTGGACATGCTGACGAGCTTGACCGTCTCCATGCTGAGCAGGCCCTTTTGCTCGTAGCGCTCGCCAATGTAGCGGTCGACGCATTTGTACAGCAGGGCCTTGGCGGCCTCGCACTTGATGTGCAGGTCCACGAAGCGGTGCTGCCAGACCTCGCGCTTGATGATGGGCTTGCCAAAGCACTTGCGATCGCGGCCGTACTCAACAGCCTGCTCGAGCGCGATGAAGGCCCCGGCGAGCGCCGAGATGCCGCCGATGAGCCGCTCGGTCTGGAAGTTCTGCATCAGGTACATGAAGCCCTGGTTCTCCTCGCCCAACAGGTAGCGCTTGGGCACGCGCACGTCCTCGAGGAACAGCTCGGCCGTGTCGGAGGACCAGTTGCCGATCTTCTTGAGCTTGTTACCCACCGAAAAGCCCTTGAGGTCGGTGGGCACGAGGAAGAAGGAGCAGCCGTAGGCGCCCTGCTCGGGCGCGGTCTTGGCGAGCAGCGTCACGAAGTCGGCGCGGGTGCCGTTGGTGATGAAGGTCTTCTGACCGCTGATGACGTAGTCGTCGCCGTCCGGCTTGGCCACGGTCTGGATGCCAGCCACGTCGCTGCCCGCGGCAGGCTCGGACACGCCTAGCGCCGCGATCTTGTCACCGGCCAGAGCGGGCTTGAGGAACTCTTCGATCTGCTCTTCGCTGCCGAGATCGCCGATGCAAGGCGTGGCCATGTCGCTCTGCACCAAAAGGCCCATGGTCACGCCCGCCATACCGCAGTGCGGATAGGACTCGCCCTTGACCACCGAGAACCAGTAGTCGCCGCCCGAGCCCCCGTGCTCGACCGGGTAGTGGGCCCCGTGGATGCCGAGCTCGCCCGCGCGCTTGAAGACCTCGTTGGGAAATAGCTCGTTCTTCTCCCACTCTTCGGCGTGAGGAGCGAGCTCCTTTTCGGCGAAGTCCCGCACCATCTTGCGGAAGTGATCGTGCTCTTCGGTAAACGGTTGCCACATGGCGGTACCTCGCTCGGTGAGATTGCGCGGCTCGATGCCGCGCCCTCAACTCGTACACAATCCACCAGGAGGGAGCAAAGCTCGCGTGACGCTGGCGGGGGGACGCGCTCTCGCCGAAGGCGCAGACCGCGCTCGGCTCTGCTACCGTGGTGGCACGTGGAGGGCTGCCCGCACTGCGGTCCCTCGAGGTCGTTGCCATGCGCCTTTGCGTGCTGTCCCGCAACCCTGCGCTCTACTCCACCAGCCGCCTGGTGCTGGCGGCCAGGGCGCGCGGCCACAAGGTCGACGTCGTCGACCCGCTCGGCTTGCAGATCGTGGTGGCCCGAGGCTCGCCCGGCCTGCGCCGCGCGGGCGAGCGACTGCCGCGCTACCGAGCGGTGATCCCGCGCATCGGGGTGAGCATCACGGACTACGGCCGTTCCGTGCTGCGCCAGCTCGAGCGGCAGGGCGTGGCCGCACTGAACGGCTCGGAGGCGATCGGCCTAGCGCGCGACAAGGTGCGCTGCCTCGGGCTTCTCTCGCGCCATCGCATCGCCGTGCCCCGCACGGTGTGCACCCGCAGCCTGGGGGGCATCGACGCGGCCTTGCGGCTGGTCGGCGGCTGCCCGGCCATCGTCAAGCTGCACCACGGCACGCAGGGCATCGGCACCATGCTGGCCGAGACGCCCGAGAGCCTGTACGCGCTCATCGAGACGCTGTGGGCCATGGGCCAGGAGATCGTGCTGCAACAGTACATCCGCGAGTCCCGCGGCCGCGATCTTCGGGCCGTCGTGGTCGGCGGCAAGCTGATCGCGGCCATGCGCCGCCAGGCCCAACCGGGCGAGTTTCGCGCCAACCTGCATCGCGGCGGCATGGGCGAGCGCGTGACGCTGCCGCGGCGCTACCGCAACTGCGCCGTCAAGGCCGCCCGCCTGGTGGGCCTGGACGTGGCCGGGGTCGACCTGCTCGAGGCTCGGCAAGGCCCGATGGTCGCGGAGGTCAACAGCTCGCCAGGGCTCGAAGGCATCGAGCTGGCGACGGGCACCGACGTGGCGGCTGCCATCATCGAGCTGGCCGAACAGCGCGCCCGGTCCGGCACGCGGCCGCGGTGAGCCGTCGGTAGCCCACGCGCGCAATGAGCGCCGCGATGACCGCGGCATGCCAGGGGCGCAAGCCGCTTTTCTGCCCGCGATAGACGGGCCGCACGGGCACCTCGGCGATGCGCAGCCCCGCCAGGGCGCAGGCGCCGATGAGGTCGTTGGGATAGCCGAAGCCGGGCCAGAGCCGCTCGAGCGGCAGCTTCGCAAGGGCGCGCGCAGACATCGCGGTGTAGCCGCACTGGCTGTCCGAGACCCGCACGCCTGCCGCCAGCGAGGTCAACCAGGACAGCACCCACGAGCCGAGCAGCCTTTCCGCTGGCATGACGCGCCAGAGCCCGGGATGGCCGAGCCGCGTCCCCTTGACGTAGTCGGCCTCGGCCGCAGCGACCGGACGAACCACCGCCACGAGGTCGCTCGGGTGCATCTGGCCGTCGCCTGCCATGACCGCCACCACGTCGGCTCCTAGGGCGAGCGCGTGCCGATAGCCCGTGACGATGGCCGCTCCCACACCGCGGTTTTCCCGATGACGGACGAGCGCGAGCTCGGCCGTGGCGGACGGGCCGCGGCCAGACCCCGGCTCGACCGCCCCAGGCGCAGCCACTCCGCAGGCGCCTCGGTGCTGCCGCGCGCGCACCAGCCGAGCCGTGCCGTCGCGGCTGCCATCGTCCACCACCACCACGCGGTCGACGAAGCGCGGCATGGTGTCGAGCACCTCTCCGAGCCAGCTCTCCTCGTCGAAAGCGGGCACCACCACGGCGATCACGGCATCATCCAGCACGATCGGTCCTCAGGGCTCGCGAAAAGGTATATACCCGGAGCGAGTTGACGCGACGCCGAAAGCTCACCATCGCTCTGGCCGCCCTAGGGCTGGCGGTGGGGATCGCGCTGCTGGTTCCCCGGCTCCGCTTCCCTCCCGATACGACACCCCAGGGGGCCTACCTGCGCATCGCCGCGGCGGTGGGTCGCGGCGAGCCCGAGGAGTGCTTCGCCTACCTCGAGGAGGAGGCCCAGCACGCGTGCTTCACCATCGTCGCCTACTCGAAAAAGGCCAGCGAGCTCATCGGAGAGCGCTACCCCGAGCCCGAGCGAAGCCGGGCGCTCGCCGCCTACCAGCGCGCCGCCGACTGCGCGGACGGCGCCGAGCTGTGGGCGATGATGGCCCAGGAGCGCGGTTGGATCTCGCGGTTGCGCCGCGATCTGTCCGGCGTGGACCGCGTGGAGCAAGCTGGCGAGCGTGCCACCGTGGTGACGGCCCGCGCCACCCGCTACCCCTTTCGCCGCCGCCCGTGTGGCATCTGGGGCCTGACCATGTTCACCGCCTAGCTCGAGGAGGAGGCCGAGCGGCTGGCGCGCGACTGGGCGCTCATCGAGCAGGCCGCGCAGGACTACGACCGCGGCGACTGATGCGGTGTATAGTCCCGAGTCAACCATGGCCGGCTCCGACGACATCCCGCCCCCGCCCGGCTGGACGGAGGTCGAGACCCCCCCAGAGCCGGACGCGCCCACGGCCCCGCCGAGGCGCGTCCGCTACTCTGTCGCGATCGGCGGCGGCCGCGGGGGGGTGGGCAAGACCCTGCTGAGCGCCAACCTCGCCGTCTACCTGGCGCAGCTCGGCCGCAACGTCGTCATCTGCGACGCCGATCCCTACGGCTCGAACCTGCACAGCGCTCTCGGCATCAGCAAGCCGCCGCTGGCACGGCCCGACGACATCGCCGAGGGCCGAGCCAAGCCCGTCAGCACCATCGTTCCCGGCTTGAGCGTGCTGCCCACGGCCTACGACCCGGGGACGCTGGCGCCCCGCCGACCCACCCGCAAGACCCACTGGCGGGTGCCGCTCGGCCAGCTCGACGTGGATTACGTGGTGGTGCACCTCGGGGCCTCGACCGCCCCAGCCGCGCTGGATGCCTTCTTCGAGGCGGACATCCACGTCTGCGTCACCGCGCCCGAGCCGACCGCCATCGAGGCGACCTACCGCTTCTGCCGCGCCCTGTATGCCCGACGGCTCAAGCGGGCGCTCATGCGCGAGAAGTTCAAGCTGCGGGTGCTCGAGCGGGCGCTGGACGCCCTGCCCCCGCTGCCGACCCCGCGCGACGTGGTCGCCGAGATCGCCCGCTTCGACGAGGCGGTGGCCAACGTGGCCGCGGCCACCATGAGCCGGGTGCGCCCCGGGCTGGTGGTGGGCAAGACCCGCTTGCGCCGCGACCTCGACCTCGGCCCGGCCATGAGCGCGCTGTCGGCCCGCTACCTGGGCATCGCCATGGACTACCTGGGCTACGTGGAGCACGACGACGCGGTGTGGCTCACGGCCCGCCGCCGCCGCCCGCTGCTGACCGACGCGCCCACCGCCAAGAGCGCTCGCAACATCGAGCGAGTGGCGCGGCGCCTGCTCGCCGTGATGGCCGCTCGTCATCAGGAGCGGCCCGCGCGCGAGCCCGAGCCCCCGGGCGGCCTGCTCGGCCAGCTCGGTGCGCCGATGACGCTCTACGACGTGCTCGGCGTGCCGCGCACGGCGGGCGACGAGGAGATACGCCGAGCCTACAAACTGCAGCGTGAGATCTTCCGCGAGGACAGCTTGCCCATCGTCTCGTTGGTCGACGGCCCCGGGGTGCGCGAAGAGCAAGCGCGCATCAAGGAGGCCTACGACACGCTGCTCGATCCGGTTCGCAAGGGGGCCTACGACATGTCCGTCTTCCCCGATGACGAGCCGGCCTCGGTGGCGCCCGAGCACCCCCAACCCAGCGCGACCGAGGCCGAGCTGGCCGAGCTCCGCGCCGAGCTAGCCCGCGAGATGACCCCGGAGACGCCGTTCACGGGGGCCCTGCTACGGCGTGCACGCGAGGCCCAGGGCATCGAGCTGGGCGAGGTCGCGCAAAAGACCAAGATCGCGCCCATGCACCTGCGCGCCATCGAGGCCGAGGACTTCGCCGCCCTGCCCGCGCGCGTGTACGTCGCTGGCTTCCTCAAGGAGATGGCCAAGGTGCTGGGGCTCGATCCCACCCAGGTGACCAAGACCTACCTCAAGCGACTTCGCGCCGCTCGGGCGGGGCGCGACGGATAGCGCGCTGGCGTGGCACGACAAGACGGCGAGCGAAAAACCCCGCCCTCCGGGGCCGAGCCCGGCGTATTGCGCTCGGTCGGCCGCTGGTGGTTCGGCGCCGCGCTGTTCGTGGTGGCGCTGCTGCCGCGGCTTTTCGCGGCCATCGCCTGGACGCGAGAACCCGTGTGGGACGGGCACTACTACGACTTCGGGGCCCGCCGCATCGCCGCGGGCTGGGGCTACTCCGACCAGCTCGTGATCGACGGCGTGCCGACCTGGCACGCATGGTGCCACTACCCCGTGGGCTACCCGGCCTTGCTCTCGGTGGCCTACCGCATCTTCGGCCCCGGCCAGTACGTCGCGCCGCTGCTGAACGCCGTCGCTGGGGCGCTCATGGCCGTGGTGGTCTACCGCCTGGCCCGCTACGCGACGGGCGAGCCCAGGGCGCGCATCGCCGGGCTGCTAGTCGCCCTCTGGCCGGGGCTCATCGTCTACGCCGCGCTGCTGATGACCGAGCCCGTCGCCGCCCTGTTCTTGCTTTGCGCAGCCTGGGCCGCTGCCCGCCACCGCGGCTCGGGCTGGGCGTCCGCCAGCGCGGGGATCCTGCTCGGACTGGGCACGCTGGTCCGCCCCCAGAGCATCTTGCTCGCTCCCGCCATCGGCCTGTTTGCCCTCGGCGCGCGCGGCCACGACCGGCCGACCGCACGCCGACGCGCCCTGCGCTCGAGCGCCATCGCCACCGCCGCTGCCCTGTTGGTGGTGAGCCCCTGGACCATCCGCAACTGCCTGGTGATGGACGGCTGCGCCTTCGTGTCTACCAACGCGGGCTGGAACCTGGCGATCGGCTCGTTTCCCAAGGCCACGGGGCGCTTCGAGACCCTCCGAGCCCGCGACCGCTGCCGCGTCGTGACCGGACAGGTCCAGCAGGACCGCTGCTGGCTCGGCGCGGGCATCGACTGGATCCGCGCCGACCCGGGCCGCTGGCTCGCGCTCATGCCCCGCAAGCTCGCGCTCACCTTCGATCACGAGTCCTTTGCCATGGGCTACCTGGGCGAGGCCGACCCCCGCACCTGGCCGCCCGAGCGGCAGGCGCGCGGCCGCGAGCTGCTAAGCGGACTGCACCTGGCTCTGCTCACCGTCGCTGCTCTGGGCCTCGTGGCTAGGCCTGCGGGGCGTCTGCGCCTCTGGCAGCACCTCGCGCTCTCGGGCGTGCTGCTCTGGGCCGTCTACGCCGCCGATCAGCCCACGCATCCGTTCTGGCCGCTGGCGCTAGCCATCCCGGCCATCGCCGCCCTGCGCCTGCCGGATCGGCCGCGCGTAGACGGCGTGGTGGGCTACCTCGCCGTCACCATCGCCACGGTGTGCGCCACCCACGCGGTCTTCTTCGGAGAGGACCGCTACCACATCGTGCTCAGCCCGATGCTCTGCCTGCTGGCGGCCTGCGCTCTGCGACGCCCAGCCGAGCGACCGGTCGCCTAGCCCGCGTCCGCCGAGCCGCCCGCCTTCTCGGCCTGCTTCTGCTTGAGCAGCTGCGTGCAGC
>CAYTYV010000362.1:0-6839 GCA_964441055.1 uncultured Polyangiaceae bacterium
GAGCACTGGAGCAGCATCGGCGACACCAGCCAGCCGTACTACCCCAACGTAGACGACATCTTGTCGGACGAGCCGCCGCAGCTCGCCGTGCTGGAGGTGCCGGATAACGGTGCGCTAGTGGACTACGTCACGGGCGAGGAGATGGTCGAGATCTTCGACGCCAACTGGCCGGGCGGGGCCCTGCCTGAGCCGCGCGCCTACTCCATCGGGTTCCATCCCCCGAACTTCAGCGAGGCGTACAAGCAGCGCATCCACACCGCGCTCAGCCACGTCGATCAGTTCCTGGCCTCCCACGATACCGGGCCAGCGGTGTACGCGCGGCTCAGCGATCTCGTGCTGGTGTGGTGAGCCGGGCGGCAACGGAGCGGCGGGGGGCCATTAGAAGCTATAGCGCGCGCGCGTCCACACCAGCGAGCCGCCAGCGGCCGGGTCGCCGAACTTGCTGTAGTCGTTGCCCAGCAGGATGAGCGCGCCCGTGCCGAGCTCCAAGCCGTTGCGGAAGTTGTAGCCGAACTCGGGGTAGACCACGGCGGAAAAGCCCTTGGCGGAAAACAGATCGTGGTGCTCGCGCACGCGGCGCCGGGCGGCCTCGCTCCAGTAGTCCTCCCAGATCCCATTGAGGTACAGGATGGTGGTCAGGCGGATGAGCGCGCTCTGCTCGAGGATATTCACGTCCGCTACGGCCACCAGGTAGTCGCCCTGGGTGGGCTTGAGTACTTCGCGGGCACAGCGGGTGCCATCGCGGGGGATGGCGCACTGCAAGGTGGTAATGGTGTCGTCGGTGGTCACGCCGCCCTGGCGCACCGCCCAGCCCTCGTTCAGCCAATCGCCCGCGCCGTACTCGTCGACCATGCCGTGGACCCATTGCAGGTTGGCATAGACGTGCTCGCTGAAGGTGTAGTCCAGGCCCAGCACCCATTTGAGAAAGGGCGTGTCGTCGATGATGATGGGCTCGGGGCCGCCCGGCCGCCCGTCGTCGTCGTAGTCGTACTCGCCCGCGGGCTGGGGGAAGGCGATATCGAGCTGGTCGTTGGTGATCGTCAAGGTGGAGCGCGTGGGCACCACCAACGCACCCTCGAGGCGGTAGCCCACGGCCTGGAAAGCGTCCGACAGGTCCTGGAGCCAGCCGATCTCACCGGTCACGTTCAAGCCGTAGACGCTCATCTGGGGGTAGTGCATCGTCACCGCGGTCTCCAGCAGACCCTTGGTGCACTCGCTGGGCCTGTCGGGGTTGCAGACCACGCGCGAGCTCTGCACCGTGTGGTTGCGCCGCGCCACGGGCAGGTCCCAGCGGCCGCGGTAGTAGCTCAGCGCGATATCGTGCTCGGCGATGGTGCCGCCGATGCGATAGGCGATCTGCATGTTGTTGATGCTGGTCTCGGGCAGCTCGGGGTCTGCCTGGGCGACCACGGTGGGGTGACCGATGAGCGCGCCCGCCGAGGAGGCCTGCTCGGAATGGATGCGATGGCGGAGAAAGGCATCCTGCATGGGCAGCCGGTCTATGGCGGCGACGCCGAGCTGGGCCGAGCGCGACAGCAGCGCTGGCTTGAAGATGGGCACCAGCACGCCTGTCAGCGACCAGTCCTCGTTGATCCAGTAGTCCATCCGCACCATCACGTTGCCGAGCTGCTCGCCGAACATCAGCGGGTCTTCCAGGTCGTCGGCGTTGATGTTGTTGGTGGGGTTGAACTGGTCGCCCACCCCCCAGAGCACCAGCTGCTGGCCCACCCTCAGGTCGAGGCCGTCGATGATCAGGTCCTGGACCTGCAGGTACAGCTCGTGGATGTCGAAGCGGTAGGGATCGATCTCGTTGCGGTCAGCGAGCCCGCTCAGGCCCTCGGGGTCCTGGGCGTGGCCCAGCAGGACCAGCTCGACGTCGGCCACGCCCGAGACGTCGCCCATGGCCGCGTGCAGCTTGAGCCCCGCGCGGTTTTCGTTGCGGGCAACCCCTGCGGGCAGCTCGAGCCGATCGTAGTAGGCGCCGATGCGCTTGTCCTCGATGCGAAATCGGATGTCGGACTGGATCTTGCCCGCCCAGGACAGCTCGGGCTCCTGACCGCGCGCCTGCGCCGAGACGCCGAGCGCCAGGCTCGCCGCGGCTGCTGCGGCCCACCGGGTTCGGGGCGGAAGCATGGCCGTTTGTCTAGCACGAGCAGCCGGGCTCGTGGCAACGCTCGCCACCGCGGCGCGCAGGTGACCGGCTACTTGAGCGAGCGCTTGGAGAAGAGGCGGTCGGCGAGCGGCGGGTTGATCTGGAACTTGCCGAGGGTGAGCTCGGTGTACATGCCGCCCTTGGTGTGGTCGAGCATCTTCTGCTTGCCCGGGGTGCAGATCTGCTGCTCGCACCGATAGTCGCCGCGCGTCTCGGTCTTGACGTGGGTGCCCTGGTCGTTGAAGTAGCGCAGCGTGGTCGGCAAGTGCAGGGTCTTGTCCACCGTCATCTGGATGCGGGCATAAGGCGCTTTTTGGCCCGACTTGCGGCTGAGCTCGAGGGTCCAGCTCGCCGCGTCTTCGGAGGCGAGCCGGGCAGCGTAGAACGGGCTGTAGCGCGTCAGGTTCATGTCCTGCTGGCTGAAGGTGGTCCCCATGAACCCCTGCTCGGCCGCGTGGCTGGCCACTCGGCGCATCTTGCGGAAGGCGGGCAGGTAGACGTACATGGTGGTCTTGGACAGGGTGAGCGCCTTGGTGCCCTTCATGTCGGGCGGGGCCAGTAGCTCGGTGAGCTGCTTTCCGCCCTTGAAGCGGGTGCGCGCCTTCATGTAGCGGGGGTCGCGACCGGGCTCGTGAGTGGCCAGCGAGTACTCCAGATCCAGGGTCGTCCAGCGGTTGAGGGCGGCGTCGGTCTTGGCGAGCAGCGCGTCGCCCTTGGCGTCAGCGCCCGCGTTCGTGGTCAAAGCCACCAGGGCCAACGCCCCTATCCACAGTGCCCACTTCGCCTTGGCTGCTGTCATGTCGCCCGTAACCTCCTTGCCAGCCCCTCGATACTATCCGTGCTGGACGGCAGACGTACATAGCACCTCGGCTATTCAGCTCGAAGCAGGATTGGCACGGAGCGGCCTCGTCAGAGCTTGGCGAGGGGGCGCCTCTGGCGGCCGTAGCGGCGCCTTCGGGCCAGCACGGGCAGGGCCACGAAGGTCACCAGGCCCGCGGTGACCATGGCCGTGGCGGTCAGGCTGCCCACGTTTTGTAGGGGGCGGGCCTGGCCCAGGGTGAGCACGAAAAAGCCGGCCGCGACCATCAGCGCGTTGGTCCAGATGGCGGGCCCCGCGCCTGTGGCGGCCCGCTCAGCCGCGCGCTCGAGCGGCTCGCGCGGGCCCGCTCGCCAGGCTGCCAGCAGGTGGACGGCGTAGTCCACGCCCGCGCCGATGATGATGCTGGCCAGCATGGAGGTGCCGATGTCGAGGTGCACCCCGGCCGCGCCCATGAGGCCGTAGACGAAAAGCAGGGTCAGCGCCGTGGGCGTGGCGGCCAGAAGCCCGCTCGAGAGCGAGCGATAGAGCACGCACAAGATCACCAGCACCAGAGCGAGCGCCAGCCCGAGGCTCTTGAACTGGTTGGCCGTCACGGAGTTGGACAGCCCGCGGTGCAACACGGGAAGGCCGTTCACCACGACATCCAGCCTACCGGTCGCCGCGCCCGGCTCGGCCGCCACCATCGCGCTTTGTCGGTCGAGCTCCAGCAGGGCGTCTGCCACGCCCTTGACGAAGCGGTCGCCCTGCTCGCCTTCGGGCGGGACAATCGCGGCGCGGGCGAGCAGCTGCTCGGCGCGCGCCCGCGACCTTAGCTGTCGCCAGATCTCCTCCAGTCGGCTTTCCATGGAAAGGCTCAGGTCATCGACCAGCTCGTCGTCGGCGGGCCGATCGAGGGCTCGGCCCACGGCCTGGGTCAATGCCTCCTCGCTCGGCGCGGGGCCCAGGGCGGCCACGGCCTCGGCCACGGGCTCGGCCACGAGCTTTTGAGCCGGCTCCAGGATGGACTCGTCCGAGCGCAGGTAGGCGAGCAGCCTTGCGCGCACCCGCCCGGAGTCGGCCTCGGGTGCGGGCTCGCCGAGATGCCGACCGAGCGCCGCCCGCTGGGCCTCGCCGAGGATCACGCCGAAGCTACGGGCATGCGCTGCCAGTCGGGCGAGCACCAGCTCGGCGAGCCGCGCCTCGACCGCCTCGCCGTCGCCCCGCTCGCGGCTGGCGATGCGGTAGCTTCCGCTGGCCCGCTCGGCGGCCAAGCGCTCGACTCGCTGGAGCAAGGCGTTGACCTGTTCGTAGCGGTCGGTGTCGATCTTGACGTTGATCAGGGCGTGGTCGCGCTGGTCGGTCACGAGCTGACGGATGGCCGCGCGGCCCTCGAGCGGACGGTAGAGCGCCTGGACCTGTCGGGCGTCCTGGGGAAGCCGCCGCTCGTCCACCCAGGCTTCGAAGCCCAGCGACAGCACCTGCCCGACATGGCTGACCGAGCTTACGTGCGGCAGGACCGCGGCCCGGTCGGCGATGCGGCCGAGCTCCCGTAGGACGTGGGGATCGGTCATGTCGCCCGCGACCTCGAGCTGGATGAACTGCGAGCCGCCGAAGTGCTCGCGCAAGAAGCGCTCGGCGCGGTCTGGCGGGCTGTCCTCGGCGAAGAAGGCGGCGTTCTCCATGCGAGCCTCGACCCGACCGAGCAGCCCGAGGCCCGCGGCGCCGAGCAGCAAAAGGGCCGCGCCCACCGAACGGCGATGGGCCTGGGCGCCCAGGCTAAGCCGCAGCAGCAGCCGGCCGAGCAGCCCCTGGCGCGGCTGACGGGCTCGGAGCGCCGCGAGCCGGATGACCGCGGGGATAAAGGTGAGCGAGAGCACGAGCGCGGCCAGGATGCCCAGGGCGGTGAACAGCCCGAAGCTCTGCATGGGCTCGATGTCCATCCACAGAAACGACAGCAGCCCAGCCACGGTGGTGAGCCCAGCGGCCAGCACGGTGGGACCGATCTCCACCAGGGCCTTGACCAGGGCTGGCTCGCAGTCGAGCTCGCGGCGCAGCGCGTAGTAGCGCGCCAAGACGTGCACGCCGTACGCGCTGCCCACCGCGAAGAGGATGACGGGCATGGAGCTGAGCACGATGTTGGCCCGCACGCCGAAAAGCCCCATCAGTCCGCGGGTCACGGCGATGGCGATGGCGGGCGAGAGCAGCGCGAGCACGCTGCCGACCAGGTCGCGAAAGGACACCACCACGATGAGCACGATCACCAGCACGGCCCAGGGGATGAGCCGCTTCATGTCGGCCTGGGTGATGTCGTAGATGTAGGTCGAGATGAAGGGCGAGCCGCCCCAGTACTTGTCGCCCTCGGGCATCACCCGCTCGACCGTGGCCTTGATCCGACCGGCCGCAGCGCGCGGATCGGCCTTGGGGCTCAAAAAGCAGTAGAGCAGCACGGCGTCGGCCTTGGGCGAGACCAGGTTGCCGACGATGTGCTGACGGCTCATCACCCGCCCGCGCAGCGCCGCTTTTTGCTCGGCCGTCTCGGGCAGCTCGGCGATCAGGTAGTCGTAGTCGATGCCGCCGTGGACCGGGTCGATGCGGAAGTCGTCGACGTTGGCCAGGCTGAGCGCGTAGTCGACGCTGGGTAGCGCCCGCAGCTCGTCGGTCAGCCGTCGGAGCTGGGCGAGAAAGCGCCCGTCAAAGGGGTCGGCGGCGGGGATGCCGACCAGCGCGACGTCCAGGGCGCCGAAGCGGTCGTTGATGGCGCCAAAGGCCGCTACCTCGGGGTTTCCGTCCGGCAAGAAGGCCAGCAGGTCGTCGTCCTGCTCCACCTGCCGCGCCTGCAGGGCTGCCAAGGCTCCGAGGGCGAGCACCAGTAGGAACACCACCCACGCCACCGAGCGGCGTGCGAGCACTCGCGCCAGCGTTTCCATCGGCATCGCTCCTGCCTCGACGGTCCTTCGGGCCCCGCATCAGGCCCTGCAACCGGGTGCACTATTGCCCCAACTCGGAGGTCGGGTCGAGCCGCTCGTTGAGGCGACCGGGCAGTTTGGCATTCTATCGCCGGTCGGAGAGGATTTACGCTACTGTTCGGTTGCCATGTTGGATCTGCCCGAACTCGCCAAGGTCGCTCGCCTCGGTTTGGCCCAAGCCCTGCGGGCGCTACAAGCCCACGCGGACGTGCTCGATACCCTCGTGGACATTGCCGAGCCCATCGCGCAAACCATGAGCCTGCTGCACCGCATCGAACGCACCAACGGCGAGGATCTGAGCGGCTTCGACGAGGGGCTCGACCAAGTTCGCGGCGCGCTCGATGCGCTGCAGTCCGTGTCGATCGATCACCCCGCCGTGGACGAGGCCACCGAGGCCCTGGCCGGCTCGCTGGCCAAGATGTTCGCGGTCTCTCGCGCCGTGGCGCGGGCCAAGACGGACCGGCCGCCAGATGGCGAGCCAGCTGCGGAACAGCCCAAGCGGGCCGAGGCTCGCGCGCCATCGGACGCGCCCCCAAAGGAGGCCCGTACGGCCGAGGAGGCGCGCAGGCTTGCGGTGGCTCAGGCGGCCGAGGAGGTGCGCAAGCTGGCCGCGGCCAAGGCAGCGGAGCAGGCCCGTCGGGCCGAGGAAGAGGCGAAGCGACGGGCCGAGCGGGACAAGGCCGAGGAGGAAACGCGCCAGGCCGAGGAAGCGCGCGAGGCTGAAGAGGAGGAGCGCAAAGCCGAAGAGGCGCGCAAGGCTGAAGAGGAGGCGCGCAAAGCCGAAGAGGCGCGCAAGGCTGAAGAGGCGCGGCTGGCTGAGGAGGAGGCGCGCAAGGTTGAAGAGGCGCGGCTGGCTGAGGAGGAGGCGCGCAAGGCTGAAGAGGCGCGGCTGGCTGAGGAGGAGGCGCGCAAGGCAGAAGAG
>CAYTYV010000363.1:0-6804 GCA_964441055.1 uncultured Polyangiaceae bacterium
ACTAAGGGTTAAATGCGGTTATGGCGCGAGAACGATCAATAAGGCGGCAACATCGGAATGGGTCTCCAGTGTCGGCTCGGTTTGCGGAATAGGAGGCTCGAAAAGGGGGATTGTTGGGTTTGGTTTGGGGGTATTATTGGATTGTTCTTCTAAGGTTGACGTCGGGGCTGGGATGACAACCCGACTGAGCGGTCGAAGAGCGCCGCTCGTTGCTACACGCTCGTTTGCACGATCGCGCGTTGGGCTGGTTGTCCAGCGGCAGAAAAGCCACTGGCTGCATACCTCTTGAGTGCGCCGAGGCTGCGAGATTGATCAAACCTTTGCTTGGAGCACGAACTGAACCGCGGTGCTGTCGAGGAGGTCGCGAAGGGGTTGCGTTTTACTGCGTGCTGGCGTCCGTACGCCTGTCTGCGGTGATTCGCGCCGCTCACGCGCCAACACAGGCGTGTCTCATGAGATGTCCCATGGGGCACCGGGAGCCCAAGCGGCGTGATCGCGAGGCGCGATCTGGTCCTTCAACGCACTTCGACGTCGTAACCTCGCGAAATTTTAGCGAACCGGTGGATGGCTTGGATTGTGCTTGGTTGGCGGACACCAGTTGCGTTGTTCGCGGTCCGTTGGAGGCTGAGATTCATATGGAAACAGCAGGAAACTGCGGGAGATATGTCGCCGATGGCAGAGTACGGGGGCTCGCCGTTCGGGCGTGTCGCGTTCGTCATTACGCGCACACAGGATGTGCGGTCGGCCCTGTCGATAGCTACGGGGGCCCCGCGAAGCGTAGCGGCAACCGCGACGGTCGGCCCCGGGGGGCAGCCTCGGGGCGACGCTTCAGATTTCCGCTGATCCGATGCCAGGCCGCCGCCCATTTTGGAAACGCGCCAGGGAACGAGCTGGCCCTGGATGGGCCGGTCCCGTCGTGGCCACAAGCCCGTCGCCAGGCAGGGTCAGAGGCCGCACGGCAGCGGCGGTGTCTCCGCTGTGTGCTCGACGAGCATCTGCCGACGGTGTGGCGGCTCCTGTGTCGGATGGGCCTGGACGAGACGGACGCGGCGGATGCCGTGCAGGAGGTGATGGTGGTGTCTGCCGATAAGCTCAAGTCTACCAACGCTTGCAGCCAACGTCAGTTTTTGCTGCGGACTGCCTACCGAGTGGGTGCTCGGCTTAGGGCGCGACGGCGCTCGTTGGGCGACTGGGCTTTGAGCCAGGTCGCGGATCCGGTCCCGCACCCTGACGCGCTGCTCGATCAGAAACGGGCCCGTGAGCTGCTGGACGACATCCTCGGGCGCTTGTCGGTCGAACAGCGAACCGTATTCACGCTACACGACATCGAGGGACTGACGATGGCCGAGATCGCCCAATTGCTGGGGATCAGCTCTGGAACCATTGCATCCCGTCTGCGCCTGGCACGCCAGCGGTTCAACAAGTGCGTGGCCCGAATCGAGGCGCGCATGAGAGCGCGAGGCGGCGGCGCGCGATGAGCGCGGGCGCGTGACCGCGAGCCGCGGCCAATCTCATGGCGGCGGCGTATAGAGGGAGTAGGAAGATCGAAAGGGTAGAGAGGAGAAGGGAGGGGAAGGCAGAGAGGTAGCGAGAAGGGATGAGCAGGCTGAGCGTGTGGGTCCGGAAGCACCTATATCCTACCTGCTACTACATTAACCTACCATTTTGGCAAGCTCTACTTCACGGCTGACAACAACTTTGCCGATGGCATCGTCGCGGTCATGGAAACCGACGGCTCCTCGTTCGAGGTACTGGCGGGACCACAACAGTCGCCCTACGGCATCGCGGTCGCACCACAGCACGTCTACTGGGGGGTGTTTCTCGAAAACGGCTTCGTCGGTCGAGTGCCGGTACTCGGCGGACCAGTCGAAACCTGGGTGGGCTCGTGTGCCAAGCCACGGGACCTCGCCGTCCAGGGCGACTCACTCATCTGGGCGGAGGCTGGTCAGCTCATCGATCCACCCGAAGGGGGCGTCTACCAGCGGGTGCTGTCGGGCAGCGAGCCGCCGGTCACACTCGCGGTGGGCGACTTCGCGGCCACGAGCGTCGAGGTAGATGACGACTACGTCTATTGGGTCGACGCGACGGCTGGTGCGGTCATGCGTACCGACTTGGGTGGTGGCTCCACGATTGAGCTGGCGCAGGACCAAGTCTGGGAGGGGGGGCTACATCTGCACGACCAACACCTGTACTGGCCTGATGTGACGGACGGTGAAATCGTGAGACTGCCACTGGCTGGAGGCTCACCCGAGGTGTTGGCTACGGCACAATATCAGCCATTCTGCGTCGCCGCCGATGACAGCTGGGTGTATTGGGCTACCCATAGTCAGAACGGTCAGATCCTCCGTGCAGCGCTGCCATAGAGCCAATGCTGGCCATGATCAAAGCGCCGCTCCGGCCGGCCCTCCGCCGCCTGTTGGCCTGGCGTGGAAAGCTGGGGAGTCCCCCAGGTCGCGGCGTAATGCTCGCCCTCGTGGCGGTGGTGGCCACGGTCATCTGTGCCGTGTCGGTGAACTACAGCTATGCGCTTCACTCGTGGCTGGTCTGGCGGGTGCTCCTGTTGTGGGCCTACAACGCCGTGCTGTTCGCGGCGTTTCTGAGCATTGGCCATCTGTTGGTCGCCCGGGTGCTTCGCCTCGAGCTTCCCACCCTCGAGATGTTGGTCACGAGCACGGCAGCCGGCGTGGTCGCCTTTGGCCTGCTCATGGTTCTGGGTGGCTTTCTGGGCTGGTTCAACCTGCCGTTTGCCATCGCGCTGCCCTCGATCCTGATTGCGGTTGGCGCGCGCAGCGTCGTTCGCTGCTACCGACCTCGGTTCGCTGCCTGGCGTCAGGCGGCTGAGGCGGATCCACCCGCGACTCGGCTCAACCGGGCGATCTGGGTCGTTGCGATAGCCTTCGGGACACTGAGCTTAACCCTGGTCTATCTGCCGCTGCTGTCCCCGTCGAGCCTGAATTTCGATGCGGTCTGGTGTCACCTGACCATCAGCCAAGACTATGCCAAGGCCGGTCGCATCATCCCCTTCGACGGCGACTATGCCCGGAACGTGGTGCAGTTCGCTCCGCTGATCCACACCTGGGGTTGGCTGTTGCCCATGACCGGTCGGCTGCAGCGCTGGACGATGCCGCTGCATACCGAGTTCTTCTTTCTGCTGTGGACGCTTGGAGGTATCGCCGCGGCGGTTCGCTACGTGCTGAATGGCGAGCAGGTCCGCGGCATTTGGGTGGTCTTCTTTCTGTTTCCCGCCATCTTCGTCTACGACGCGAATCTCGGCGGTGCAGCCGATCACGTCGCCGCGTTCTTTGCGCCGCCTTTCTTTCTGTGCGTGCTGCGAACGCTGCGCCGTTTCGACGCTCGCACCCTGGCGCTTTGTGGGTGGCTCGGTGGCGCGATCCTCATCACCAAGTACCAAGGCGGGTTCTTGTTGGCTGGCGCGCTGTTGCTGCTGGCCGGCGCATGGCTCCGTCGGCTCTGGCTGATGTGGCGCGCCCGTCGAGCTCGATCGCCGGACGGCGGGCCTCCCGAGCCCAACGAGCAGGAGCAGGCGCCGACGGCTCGTCAGCTCCTCCTGCGGCCGCTCATCGCGTTGGGGCTCTTCGGGGTGGTCGTCGCGCCCCACTTCATTCGCAACTGGGCGTTTCACGGCAATCCGTTCTATCCGTTTGCCCAGGACGTCTTTGCCAGCACACCGACGGTGGACAATGCCAGCTACTTGGTCGAGAACCTGTTCAAGGAGTACCGCGCACGGCCGCGCGGCACGCTGCTCGAGCGGGTGGCAACGTCGGTCCGGTTGGTGTTCACCTTCTCGCTCGAGCCGCACTATTCATTCACGAAGAAGTGGCCCAATTTCGGCTTTCTCTTCACCTGCTGCTTGCCGATGCTGCTGTTCGTGCGTGATTCGAAGCGGATCTGGCAGGGGGTGGTCGTCGCGTTGGGCGCGCTGCTGATGTGGGCCTTCACGTTTCGGGTCGATCGGAATCTGCAGGTCTTCGCGCCGATCCTAGTCATCGTGACGGCGGCGATCTTCGTACGGGTGTGGCAGGTGCATTGGATCGCGCGGTTCGGGCTGCTCCCCATCGTGGCGTTGCAGGTGATATGGGGGGGTGACGCCATGGTGTATTCGCTGCGGCGTCCAATCCACAATTCTCTCGATCTGATCGCCTCGGGCTTCGACGACCAACTCCAACGTCGTAGCGAGTTCCGTAGTCAGTACACGCAGTTGGATCACGAGCTCCCGCCGGACGCGCGGGTGGTGCTGCACATGCAGCGCGGATCGCTCGGGCTCGAGCGGAAGATCGTCTTGGACTGGCCAGGCCAGCAAGGTCTGCTGAGTTACGAGGGCTTGGCGGGCCCCAAGCAGCTCCGGGAGGTCTACGAGCGTCACGAGATCAGCCATTTGCTGTACCTTCCCGACCATCGACCGGCGTGGAGTCGGTATGCCGACGTGCTGTTCGAGGACCTGATCCGGTACTACCCCAGGCGAAAGGTGGGTGATCTAATGCTGGTGACCCTCAGCGAGCGATCCCTGCCGTCCGATCCCAAGAGCTATCGGGTGGTCACCATCGATATGCTGGATTACGCGGATGGAAGCTACGAGCTGTCAGCTGTCGCGGTGATGGACTTCCTACCCAAGCACTTGCGTCACTATCCACCGCCCGAGAATCCGCTCCCGCCGGACGACGCTGGCCGCGTCAGGATGGTCAAGGCGGCTCGGGCGGTGCTGGTAGGACCAGCGGGCGTGTCACCGGCTGTAGCGAAACCTCTCGAGATGTACTTCGAACAGGTGCGGACCTACGAGCGCAAGAAGAAGACGTTCGACCTGTATTTGCGCAAGCGCCTCGCCATACGACTCTGATCAGCGTGCGAAGTCGTTTGATGTCTCGTCACTCTCACCCCGTTGTCTCGAATCAGCGGCCGCCTCGTCACCGTCCTGGCTACCGAACCCGCGAGGTTGGAGGGCCATGATTAGATTCACTTTGGTGTCCCTGTTCGGATCCTCGCGTACGTAGATCGAGAAGCGCTCCCATCGTTCGGCCAATACGAACCGCCGCTCGACCAGCTGGATCGCCCCGACCCCAGCTTGGCGACCCACCACGACCGCCGAGGCCTGCTCGAGCAGTCGTTTGAGCTCGACATCCTCGTTTTCGTTTGCACCGAACGCCATCTTTGGCTCTGGCTGGCGGCGCAGGTCCTCAGGCAGCTTCTCGTAAACGTTCAGCTGGTCGATCCCGTACAGCCCATCCGGATAGAACCGCACGCCCAACATCACCACTTGGTACGGCGGGTCCGGTGGCGGGGGTTCGTCCGGCATCTCCACCAGCTCCAACGTGTCATAGCGGCGTCGGTTCTTGCCGTAGCGATAGACGAGCTCGGCGAACAAGACGTTCATCTGCTTGGTCACCGAGGGACGCTGACCATAGGGGTAGAGAAGATGAGTCACTCCTCGCGACGCGTACAGATCATAGAGACCACGGGGCCCCTCGATAGGCTCGATGAAGAAGAGGGACTGCCAGGCCTGGATGTCGAACAGTACCTCCCGATCGATGCCGAGGGTGGTGCGATAATTGCGGACCAGGATCTTGGCGTCTGCCGGCGTCGCCGCGGAGATCGCTCGTTGGGCCAGGCGCTGGTTGAAACGCTGCGTGTCCGATCGACGCCCATCATGGCCGGAGCTGATGAGCTCCATGGATCGCTTGATGCGATTTATGCCGGAGTAGAACATGGCATCACCGCCCCAGGCGATCTGAAACAGCACCAACGGAATGAGACCCACACGGGCGACCCACCCGACGCGCCACACCCGCACGATCAACGCGGCGGTGACGGCGGTGGCAATGGGTAGAATCGATTGCAGGTAGCGCGCCGAAAGGTAGGTGTTGGCCCAAACCATGATGGCCAAGAACGTGACCACGATCCCAAACCAAATCCGGCGCGGACGAGAGACGAGCAGCACGCAAGGCAGGAGCAGGGTGAACAAAGAGCCGGTGGTCGGCATCTTCCGGCTGGCCTGGTAGAAGGACTCGAACGAGAACATGAGAAAGACCTTCAACGAGCCCCAGACTCGGTCGAGCCCTTCCCCTTCCGGCAGCCAACGTCGGGCCGGATAGAGGTGTTCGAAGAAGAACGCGGACTTCTCGTGACTCGGATCGCTCTGGAATATGTTCTGCGCCAGTGGGTAGATCGGATTGGAATAGAACAGCGCATTCTTGACGAAGTGCGGCGAGCTCACCAGCAGACCGACGGCTATGATGACCAGCGGTCCGAGCAGTAGCCGACGCCACGCAATGGGTGCGGGAATCGACGCGCGGCCGCGACGCCGCTGAAACCACCCGACCCCATGGGCGCCGACGGATTGAAGCCAGCGAGCCATTATGGGGACGCCGCACCCGACCACCAAATAGATCGCCTGGTACTTGGTGAGCACGGCACCAGCTGATGCCACGCCGAGCAGGGCACAATACCGCAGATCGAAGGTCGCCAAGGCCCGCGCGGTGGCCAGGAAAGCGGGTACGGCGAAGAAGCCCAGGAAATGATCGGCCGAGCCACCGATGTTCTGATCGTAGACGAAGATCGCGGGGAACAGAAAGAAGGCCACCCAGGCGCCGCGAATGCGTTCGCCATCTAGCATCCAGCGGGCGGCGGCCGCTACGCCCACCACCTTCCAGAGCACGATGGTGTACTCGACGTGTAGCGCCATCATCCAGCGCACCGGCGCCGGTTCCAGCCCAGGCACGAGGAAGCTCCACGTGTGGATCATGCTCGTGAGATGGGGAAAGGCTCGGTTCACGTCCGCAGGAAACCGCA
>CAYTYV010000364.1:0-6778 GCA_964441055.1 uncultured Polyangiaceae bacterium
AGGGTCCTGTTAAGAGAAAGGCCCAGGCTGACTCGCCTGGGCCTTATGAAGCTCCAGCTGCAAGACTCGAACTTGCGACCCGGTGGTTAACAGCCACCTGCTCTACCGACTGAGCTAAGCTGGAATCGCGGACGGCAGAGGTTATTCGCTGCGGGCGGCGCGTCAAGCTCCTTTGCGCGGCCCGCTGCGCAAAACGGGCTCGAAGCGGTGCGGGGCTGCCGCGGGCTCTCTCTGGAGCGAGTGGCTCCCCTGACCTGCGGAGGCCTCCCTTCCCCGCACCGCCGCATCCTGCCCGCTCGCCGCCTTCGCCTCGCTCGCTCCCTACCCCACCCTCGGGCCGCATGTCCCCCTCGATCTTGCGCGGCGGCGGGCTTCCTGCGATGTAGCCTCGGTGCCTGCCCCTGTCCCCGCCCGCCGCCCGCCGCCTGCCGCGGGATCGGACCCTGCCCGCGAAAAGGCGCCCGCTCGCGACGGCGAGCTCGCCCGCAAGGCAGGCCGCGGCGGCATCGCCATCGCGGGCGCCAAGGTCTTCTTCATCCTGGCCGGGCTGGTCCAGCAAGTGGCCCTCGTTCACGTCTTGGGGCTGACCGTCTACGGCCACCTGGGCCTGGTGCAGTCGCTGGCCTCCGTGGTCTACAACCCCATCGTCTCGACCGGGGTCCAGGGGGTGAGCCGCGCGGTGGCGCAGGCGCCCGACAGCGAGCGGCAGGCAGCCACCCGACGGGCCGTGACGATCCACTGGCTGGCGGTGCTGCCCATCGCGGTGGGCTTCTTCCTGGCAGCGCCGACCATCGCCGGGCTGATGCACGCCCCGCATTTCGTCGTGCCGCTTCGCATCGTGGCCGCGGTGATGCTGCTCTACGGCCTGTACGCCCCGCTCATCGGCGTGGTCAACGGCCACAAGCAGTTCGGCCGACAAGCCTTCCTTGACGTGCTCTGCGCCACGCTGCGCACCGTCGGGCTCATCGGCGGGGCCTGGTACCTGGCCGGCCGCGGCCTCGGCGTGGAGGGCGCGCTCGGCGGCTTTGCCATCGCGGCGGGCGTGATCCTGGTGGTGGCGCTCTTTGTGGCGGGCACGGGGCGGCGCGGCCCAGGCGGCTCGAGCGCGGGCGAGCACCTGGCCTTCATCCGTCGGCTGTTCGCGGGGCAGTTCGCGCTGAACCTGCTGTTCCAGAGCGATCTGCAGCTGCTCGGCCGCTTTGCCGCTGAAGCCGCCCAGCAGGTCGCCCTGCCGCTCACCGAGGCGGGCAAGCTCGCCGGGGCCTACCGCAACGCGCAGCTGTTCTGCTTTCTGCCCTATCAGCTGCTGCTCAGCGTGACCTTCGTGCTCTTTCCGCTGCTCGCTTCGGCCTTTCGCGACGGCGACCGCCAAGCCGTGGCCCGCTACGTGCGCGCGGGCGTTCGGCTGGCCGTGGTGCTCGCTGGGCTCATGGTGAGCGTGACGGCCAGCCTGCCCGGGCCGCTGTTGCGGCTGGTCTTTGGCGAGGAAAGCGCGCGGCTGGGCGCACCCGCCATGGCCATCCTCTCGCCGGGCTTGGGCGCCTTTGCCATCTTCGGCATCCTGACCGCCGTGCTGACCAGCCTCAAGCGGGAGCGCACCAGCGCCATCCTCACCCTGATGGCGCTCGCCCTGGTGGCCCTTCTGTGCGTCCTCCTGGTCCGCGGTCAGCCCTTTGGCGGCGGCATGCTGGTCCGCACCGCCATCTCGACCGCGGCGGGGCTTGGCCTGGCCACGCTCTTGGCGGCGGTCTACGTCTGGCGCACGGCCCGCGCGGTGGTGCCGCCCGCCACCCTGCTCCGAGCGGGCCTCGGCCTCGGCGCGGCCGTGCTGGTCGCTCGCCTTTTGCCCGAGCCGGGCAAGCTCATGACCCTGGTCTACTGCGCGCTGGTGGCGGCGGTCTACCTCGCGGTGCTGCTGCTCAGCCGCGAGCTTCGCCAAGCCGACCTCGACGCGCTGCGCTCGATCGGTCGACGCGAGCGGCAGCCCCAGGCGGCACATCGGTGACAGTTGCGACGACAAGGACAAGGAGGGCTTCGTGGCTCAGCAGTTCGTCTTCACCATGAGGGGCCTTCGCAAGGTCCACCCGCCCAACAAAGAGGTCATCAAGAACCTCAGCCTGGCCTTTTTGCCTGGCGCCAAGATCGGCGTGTTGGGCCTGAACGGCACGGGCAAGAGCACCCTGCTGCGCATCATGGCCGGGCTGGACCAGGACTACCTGGGCGAGGCGCGCCCGGCCGAGGGCATTCGCATCGGCTTTCTGGCCCAGGAGCCCGAGCTCGACCCGGAAAAGAACGTGCTCGAGCACGTGGAGATGGCCGTGGCCGAGCCCCGCGCGCTGCTCGCCCGCTTCGAGGAGATCGGCGCCCTTTTCGCCGAGGAGCCGCCCAACATGGACGAGCTGCTCGAGGAGTACGGCGAGCTGCAGAACCAGATCGAAGCCGTGGGCGGCTGGGAGATCGACCGCGCCGTGGAGCGCGCCATGGACGCCCTGCGCGTTCCGCCCGCCGAGGCCGAGGTCAGCACCTTGTCGGGCGGCGAGCGCCGTCGAGTGGCGCTGTGTCAGCTGCTCTTGTCCAAGCCGGACATGCTCCTGCTCGACGAGCCCACCAACCACCTGGACGCCGAGAGCGTGGCCTGGCTCGAGCGCTACCTGGAGGAGTACCCGGGCACGGTGGTGGCGGTCACCCACGACCGCTATTTCCTGGACAACGTGGCCGGCTGGATCCTCGAGCTCGAGGCCGGTCACGGCTACCCCTACGAGGGCAACTACTCGGGCTGGCTCGGGCAGAAGCAGCGGCGGCTGGAGCTACAGCAAAAGCGCGAGTCGGCTCGCCGCAAGACCCTGGAGCGCGAGCTCGAGTGGGTGCGCATGGCCCCGCGGGCGCGTCAGGCCAAGGGCAAGGCCCGCCTGGATGCCTACGAGCGGCTCTTGTCCGAGGACAAGCGGGGCGAGCGCGTCGAGGCCGGCCAGATCTACATCCCGCCAGGACCGCGGCTCGGCGATCTGGTGATCGAGGCCGAGCACCTCCGCAAGGGCTTTGGCGACAAGCTGCTCATCGACGACCTCAACATGATCGTGCCGCCCGCGGGCATCGTCGGCATCATCGGGCCGAACGGCGCTGGCAAAACCACGCTGTTTCGCCTGCTGACGGGCCAGGAGCAGCCCGACGCGGGCAGCCTGCGCATCGGCCCGACGGTGGAGCTCGCCTACGTCGATCAGAGCCGCGACGCGCTCGAACCGGACAGCACGGTATGGGAGGAGATCTCGGGCGGCGAGGAGCGCATCGCGCTCGGCAAGCGCGAGCTCGCATCGCGGAGCTACGTCGCCAACTTCAACTTCAGCGGCGCCGACCAGCAGAAAAAGGTGGGTGAGCTATCGGGCGGCGAGCGAAACCGCGTGCACCTGGCCAAGCTCTTGCGCCGCGGCGCCAACGTGCTGTTGCTCGACGAGCCCACCAACGATCTGGACGTCGACACCCTGCGCTCGCTCGAGGACGCCCTGCTCGAGTTCGCTGGCTGCGCGCTGGTCATCAGCCACGACCGCTGGTTCCTCGACCGCATCGCGACCCACATCCTGGCCTTCGAGGGTGACAGCCGCGTGGTGTGGTTCCAGGGCAACTACGCCGACTACGAGGCCGACCGCCGCCGTCGGCTGGGCGAGAAGGCCGAGCAGCCTCACCGCATCCGCTACCGCAAGCTGGCACGCGGATAGGAGTGGGCTTGGCCTCCCCTTTCTACCGGATGCGGACGGCGTCCACGAACAGTAGCCCGCTCACCGGCACAACCGCCTCGGATAGGTGCACCCGCAGGCAGATCGCCTCGACTTGCTCCAGTTGCTCGGCCGCCGGTCTGGATACGCCCTGGCCAGGTGCGTCATCGAGCGCCCATTGGTCGGCGAAGTCGTCCTCGGCCAGGCTCACCGCGTGAACGGCTTGATCGCCCGTACCGATCCACAGCTGGCCACCGGTGGCGCCCGAGCGGGTCTGGTAGGTGGTCTGCTCCCCGTCCACCTTGGTCACGAACGCCAGGTTCACGCCCACCTCGCAGCCCAGGTCGTTGTGCACGAAGTACAACCATTGGCTCATGGGCGCCAGGTTGAGTTGGCTATCGTCAGCCCACGTTTTGCGGATGCCATACCAGCCAGCGGTAGTGGCGTCGACCGAGACGGCCAGGCTGAAGTCGCCGTCGTGGGGGCAGCTCTGGCTGGTCGTGAGCATCATGGCGTCGTCATCGGTCACGGACCAGCCGGCCGCGCCACTTTCGAAATCGTCGAACACGCAATGGTACGGCAGCGCCTCCTGGCCTTCGAAAAGCCACAAGCGCATGATGCCAATGCCAGCGGTTTGGTAGTCGTCGACCACCTCCTGGGCCAGCGTCGGCTCGTACGCCACCGACCACGTCGGGTATAGGGCGCTCGGCCCGAAGTCGTGGCCATACGCACCTGCGAGCCACGCCAGGTTCAGACCCACGTCGAGCTCGCCATCGCCGGTGAACAGGTCAAAGGCGTCTTTGACCGCCCGCCAGCTGCCGTCGGGGTTCAGGTGGGTGTGATGGTTGTCCGATCCAGCGTAGTTGTAATACCAGCTGAGAGCGGCCTCGTAGCCGGCGCTCTTGGCGCCGGCAAAGCAGTCGTGCACGGCTTCGTACTGCAGATCGTCGTCCCAGACGTCTGTGTATTGGCCACACTCGCCAATGATGATCGGCCGGTCGATGTTGAGCGTGGACGGATCCGGCACTGCGGGCTCGTCGCTGTAGTAATGGTAGTCGTAGAAGTCGAAGTCCAGGTCGAGATACCGTCCGGCCGCGATGTTGTCCCAGTCATGCCAGCCCGAGCCGGCCGACACGCGGATGGTGGGATCGAAATCGTGGATGGTCTCGGCGCAGTAGCGCAGATAGGCGCGGATCTCGCTCCAGCTCGCTCCCCAGCTCTCGTAGTTGCCGTCGGGGCCCGCGACCATGGCCTCGGGCTCGTTCATGCAGTCGACCGCCCAGATGACGCCACTCGGGCCGTAGCGCTCCAAGAAGGGGATGACCGCATTGGCGAAGAAGCTCTCGGGGTGGCGCACCAGCTCCATGCCCAAGGCGCGATGCGGCTCGCTGAGGTAGTGGCTCGCCGCGTTCAGGGTGACGTACAGCTCGAGGTTGCTGGGCGCGGCCCGGTTGAAGACAAAATCGTCCATGTTGGCCCAGAAGGCCTCGTCCACGCCGCGGATGAGCCCCTCCATGACGGGCTCGGGGTATGGGGGAAACCCGCCCTGTCCCCCCGCGCCGCCTGACGGCAGCGAGCCGCCACCACCCCCGGTCCCGGCCCCGGCACCGCCCATCGATCCGCCCAGCCCCGCGGCGTCATCGTCGCCGCTCGCCCCTCCGCAGCCGCTCAGCACCACGGCAGCAACCATACCGAGGATGCCCAGCGCGCAGGACCGCGGCGCAACACAACGCATGCCCACAGGGTTTCATCGCTCTGCCGAGACCGTCAAGCACCACCGTCCGGCGACAAATGAGGATGCAGCTGGGCGGCGAGTGGGGCAAGCTGCGCTCATGTCCGAGTACCGCGACGCGCCGCGATGCTGCCCCCAGTGCCAGGAGCTCATGGAGCTTCGCCCAGGCACGACCGGCGTGCTGGACGTGTGCCCTCGCTGTTACCGCGTGTGGGCTGATTGGCTGGACGGCGATCTGTACAGGGTGAAGGGCCAGCTCAGCGAGCTACCGGCCGACGGGGCCCTCGAGGGCGGCGATGCGCCGCTGCGATGTCCTGACTGTCGCCGCGAGCTGTACGCCGACAAGCTCGGCGCGGCGCTGGTGCATCGCTGTGGCGCCTGCGCTGGTTCGTTCGTGCCGCGCGCTTCGCTGGAGCTGCTCGGCGCGGAGCGACCCGAGGAAAACACCGGGCCCGACGAGCCATGGCTCACGCGGGTGATGGACGCGCTGGCGCGGGCCATCTCGGGAGCGCCGATCAAGATTGTCCGTTCGGCGCCCCGTCGGTAGCCGCCGTTCGGGTGCCCAGAGCCGCTTCGGGCTTGACGCGGCAGGCCGGATGGGTAGGCTGCGCCCGCTCCACGGGGCACGGGCTTGTAGCTCAGACGGGAGAGCGCCGCGTTCGCAATGCGGAGGTCCGGGGTTCGATCCCCCGCAGGTCCACCAAAGATTCCGAAGGAGTGAAGGCTTTCTCAGCCGCCGCCGATCGAGTGTTTGCGCGGAAGCTGCCTGAGCGTCACAGCGACGGCTGGAGCTCGTAGGCGCCCATGTCGGCCCAGGGCGGACCCACGCCCGTGTTGGGGCTGTCGGGATCGTCGACGCGGGGGTCGCCGTCCATGTCGTGCTCGGGCGCCGCGGGTCCGTTAGCCGCATCGATGCACGGCGAGCCCGCGCCGAGGCGGAGGTCGCCCTCGTCAGGCCCCACGAACAGCGGGTCGGCGTCGATGTTGCCGTCGCCCGGGTAGCCACCTGCGACGTTGCTGTAGGTCACGGTGGGCGTGGCGTCCTCATCGTGGATTTCAGGTCCGCTGTTGCCCCACAGGATGCAGCTCATCACCTTGGGCGTGCTATCGATGCGGTTGAACATCCCGCCTCCTGCAAGCCCCGCGGAATTGCTGCTGAACGTGCAGTTGCGCACCGCCGGCGAGCTGGAGTGGCTGCTGTACATCCCAGCGCCGAAAGTAGACGCGGAATTGCCCGTGAACGTGCAGCTTGTCGTCGTCGGCGAGCTGCGCTGGTTGTTGTACATCCCGCCTCCCCGGAGCGCGTCATTGCCGCTGAACGTGCAGCGGCTCACCG
>CAYTYV010000365.1:0-6726 GCA_964441055.1 uncultured Polyangiaceae bacterium
GAACCGCGAGGCGCTGCGCGAGCGCAACCGCTCGGACGACCGGCAGGCTGCCGAGGAGCTGGCTCGGCTCCCGCCGGGCGTCCGCTTGCAGCAGGCCTTGGAGCTGAGCGCTGCCGTGCGAGCTCTGGCCCTGTCGGTCGGAGCGAAATGGGCGTCGGCTCCCGCCGACGATCTGGCCGACAAGGCCCGACGCTATCCGCTTCGGGTGCTCGGGTGATCGAGACGGGGCTCGGCGCCGCGCTGGCTCGCGTGGTCGACGCGCTTGAGCGCCTCGAAATTCGCTATGCACTGGTCGGCGGGCTGGCGGTCAGCGCCTGGGCCGTGCCCCGCGCCACGGGGGACGCCGACATCTGGGCCGACTTGGGACGAGCGCACAAGCCGCTGCAGAACGCCCTCGAAGACGCGGGCTTCCATGTACCGGCCATGGACGAGGAGCTGCAGCGCTTCGGCGTCTTCCGTTCGAAGTGCATCGACCAGGGCGTGTTCGTGGACATCTTCGACGCGACCGGGCCGCTCGGCGAGTACATCCTCAGCCACCGCGTCGAAGGGCATTTGGCCACGCAGCGGCTGTGGCTGGCCAGCCCAAGTGCTCTGGCGGTCCTGAAGGCCTACTCGGACCGCTCGCGCGACTACGACGACCTCGTGGCCCTGCTGTCCGCGGCCGAGGTCGATGTCCCCGAGCTACGCGATTGGGCCCGCAAGCTCGACCATAGCATCGGCACCTCCGAGATCAGCGAGCGCGTGGCGAGCGCGATGGCCGAGGCGCAAAGGGCGCGGTCTGGCCGATAATCGCTGGCGGGCTTCGTCCCCTCCCGCTCCCGCTCCCGCCCTCGCTCCCGCTTCCGCTCCCGCACACGCGCTCGCCCCCGCCCTCGCTCCCTCGCGCGCCCCCGCTCCTTCGGTTGATCCACGCTCGCTGCTGCTGTAGGAGAAATCGCCGCGGCGACCCGCGATGGACCTGTCTGCGCGAGGCGCCCCCGCGCGACCAGCCGCGAAGCCGACTACGCACCGTCTCCCGAAGGTGAGGCCATGACCCTGGTGTTCATGTTTCCCGGACAGAGCTCGCGCTACCCGGGCATGGTGCACAAGATCGCCGCGCTGTCGCGCTCGGGAAGAGCGCGGGTGGACCAGGCCTCAGAGCTGTTGGGTCGGGATCTGTGGGCCCACTACCGCGAGGACAACGCCGACGCCTACGCGGGCAACCAGGACGTGCAGATCGGCGTCTTCCTCGCCAACCATCTGTTCTTGGAGGCGCTTTCCGAGGCGGACATCGAGGCCCAGGGCTCGCTGGGGCTTAGCCTGGGCGAGTGGAACCACCTGGTGCACATCGGCGCGCTGCCCTTTGCCGACGCGCTGCGGGCGGTGGCCGAGCGCGGGGCGGCCTACGACGCGGGCCCTCGCGGCGCCATGGCCTCGGTGTTCCCCATGGAGCTCGCCGAGCTCGAGCAGCTGGCCGAGCGCGTGCGCGCCGAGCACGGCCTGGTCGAGGTGGTCAACCTCAACTCGCCGCGGCAGCAGGTGCTATCGGGCGAGGCGAGCGCCATCGATGCCGCCGTCCGCATCCTCGACGACGAGTACTACATCGACGCGGTCATCATCGAGCGCCAGGTGCCCATGCACGCCTCGCTGTTTGAGCCGGTTGGCCGCCGCTTTGCCGACTACCTCCGCACCGTGCCCTTTCAGGCGCCGCGGCTGCCCTACTTGCCCAATCGGCTCGCCCAGATCATCGAGCGGCCCAAGCTGGCCGAGCTGGTCGAGCTCTTGTCAAGCCACGTCCACCAGCCCGTGCTCTGGCGCGCGTCGGTAGACCGAGCGCTCGAGCGGTGGCCGGACGCCACCTTGGTGGAGGTGGGGCCCAAGCGGGTGCTCTACAACCTGCTCGACCGCAAATGGCACAAGGGCGTGCGCAAGCTCCACACCGACTCCAGCGACAATGCGGACGCCCATCTGGCGGCCGTCATCGCCGAGCTCAGCAAGTAGCGGCGGGGGAGGGAACCCATGTCCTTCGAACAAGTCATCAAGCGAGCGCGCCGCAAGCCGCTGTTCGTGCCGAGCGAGACCACGGTAGAGGTCGACATCGGCCGCCCCCAGCTTGAGCAGCTACTGCCGCACCGCGATCCCATGCTGCTGGTCGATCGCGTCAGCGCGGTGGACCCGATCGAGCAGAGCCTGCTCGCCCACCGTAGGGTGGATCCGGCTGACCCGCTGCTGGCAGGGCACTTCCCGGGCTACCCGGTCTACCCGGGAGCGCTGCTCGTCGAGACCATGGGGCAGGGCTGCCTGTTTCTGCACCTGCTGCTGGCGCTCGGCCGCACCCACCTTTTGCCCGAGGACCGCCCGCGGCCCGTGCGCCTGTTCAAGGTGCACCACGCGGTCTTTCAGGCCGAGGCCCTGCCGGGCGACGAGCTCGATCTCGGCTGCAAGCGCTTGACCCACGACGACTACACCGTCGTCTGCGCAGGCCAGGTGATGAAGGGCCAGAGCGTCTGCGCCCTGGCCGTCATGGAAGTGTTCCTCGTCGACGAAGAATGATCCCGGGGGCATCACAGCCCCCCCCGGGCAGCTATGGAGAGCACCTTGGACAACGACAAAAAGCGCATCGTCATCACGGGCATGGCGGTCAACACGCCGCTCGGCGACGACCCCGAGACGATGCTCGAGAACCTGATCGCCGGAAAATCGGCCCTGCGGCATTGGCAGGTCGTCGATCCGACCAACATCTACTCCAAGGTTGGCGGCGATCTGAGCGACTACGACCTCAAGGGCAAGTTCGCCTCGCTAAAGGACCGGCTGCCCGAGCCGGTCTACAAGCGGGCGCGCAAGCTGCTCAAGAAGGCGCCCTTTTCGACCAGCCTATCCATGCTAGCCGCCCTGGATGCCTGCCTGGACGCCGAGCTGTTCGGGCAGGTCGACCCGGCCCGCATGTGCGTGGTGGTCGGCGGCCACAACTTGAACAAGCACTACCAGCACGTGAACCAGATGCAGTTTCTCGAGGAGCCGGACTACATCGACTCCTTGGCCTCGCTGCTCGCGCTGGACACCGACCTCGCGGGCTGGGGGGGCGAGGTGGTGGGCTGCCGCGGGCCCATGTACACGATGGGTGGGGCCTGCGCCAGCGGCAACGTCGCGCTGCGCAACGCCATCGACGAGATCCGCTACCACGACTACGACCTCGGGCTGATCGTCGGCGGCGCGCTCGAGTACGCCCCCATGGATCTGCACGCCATGGCGCTGATGGGCGCCATCAGCTTCCAGAGCTTCAACGACGAGCCCGCCCTAGCCAGCCGCCCCTACGACACGCGCCGCGAGGGCTTCGTGCCGTCTCATGGCACGGCCGTGCTGGTGGTCGAGAGCCTGCAGCACGCCCTGGAGCGCGGCGCCCGGATCTACGCCGAGGTGCTACACGTCACGGCGCTTTCCGACGGCTGCCACCTGCCCCAGCCGTCCGAGGACGGTCAGACGCGCACCATGAAGCGCCTGCTCGACGGAGCGGGCGTCGCGCCCGAGGAGGTGGACTTCGTCTGCGCCCACGCCACCTCCACGCCGCTCGGCGACGTCACCGAGATCCGCTCCATCAAGCAGGTCTTCGGCGACCACGCCAAGAACATCAAGGTCAACGCGCCCAAGTCCATGCTGGGGCACACCTGCTGGTCGGCGCCCGTGGTGGAGATGGTCGCGGCCATCATGCAGATGCGCGGCGGGACGCTGCACCCGTCGATCAACATCGAAGAGCTCGACCCGGAGGTGGACGTCGACGTGTGCGCCAACCAGCCGGTTCGGCACGAGGTGCGCACCTTTCTCAAGAACTCCTTCGGCTTCGGAGGCATCAACTGCTGCGCCTTGGTGCGACGCTACGAGTAGCTAACGAGAGGATGACGACATGATGTACTTCGTTACCGGGGGATCTCGCGGGCTAGGCGCCAGCGTGGTCATCGAAGCTGCCAGGGGAGGGCACGACGTGGCCTTCACCTACGTCTCGGCCGAGGAAAAGGCCCGCGCGGTGGCCGAGGAGGCGAGCCGCATTCGGCCCGAGGGACGGTTCTGCTACTACCACCTGGACGTGGGCCAGGCCGAGCAGGTCGAAAAGGTCGTCGACCAGGTGCTCGACGAGTTCGACACCATCGAGGTGGTGGTCAACAACGCGGGCATCAATCGCGACAACGTGGTGGTGTCGATGACCGACGAAGAGTGGCACAGCGTCATCGACACCAACCTGCACGGGCCCTTCTACGTGTGCCGTCAGGTGCTGCCGACCATGATGAGCAACCGCTTCGGCCGCATCATCAACGTGTCCTCGCTGGTCAGCGGCGGCGCGGCCGGCCAGGCCAACTACGCGGCCTCCAAGGGCGGGCTCGAGGGGCTGACCCGGGCCATCGGCAAGGAGTACGGCAAAAAGGGCATCACCGCCAACGTGGTGGTGCCGGGCCTGTTCGAGACCGACATGACGCGGCAGAGCCTGCCCGAGCACATGCGCCAGTTCTGGCACTCGTACTGCCCGCTGCCCAAGGGCCGAGCTGGCGAGCCGCCCGAGCTCGCGGCGGTCATCAACTTCCTGGCGTCCAAGGAGGCGGCCTTCGTCAACGCCCAGGTGATCAACGTCACGGGCGGTTTGGATTGGGGGCCGTGAGCGCCCCGAAGCGCCCTGAAGGAATCGGGAGAAGAGCATGAGCGAGCAAGCCGGTCGCCCCGCCGTGGGCATCGAGAAGATCGGGGCCTATCCCTGTGCGCTGACCCTGGATCTGTCGGACTTGGCGGTGGCCCGTGGCGAGACGGCCGACTATCCGCAAACCACGCTGCTGGCCGAGCGCCGCTCGCTCAACCCGTGCTGGGAAGACGCCACCACCATGGCGGTCAACGCGGCCAAGCCCATGCTGACCGACGAGGACCGGGCCAGCATCGGGCTGTTCATCGTGGGTACCGAGTCCTCGCCCGACTTCGGCAAGCCCATCACCACCTTTGCCTGGCGCTACCTCGATCTCGCGCCCAACTGCCGCAACTTCGAGTGCAAGCACGCCTGCTACGGGGGCACCGCGGGCGTGATGATGGCGGCGCACTGGGTCTCGAGCGGGATGGCGCCCGGCAAAAAGGCGCTGGTCATCTGCACCGACGAGGCGCGCAACCAGATCGGCTTGCGCTCGGAGTACGTCATGGGCTCGGGCGCGGTGGCGCTGCTCATCAGCGACCAGCCCGACCTGCTCGAGCTCGAGCTCGGGCACAACGGCTACTGGACCAACGAGGTGTGCGATACCTTCCGGCCCACCTCCTTTCACGAGGCGGGCAACACCGATACCAGCGTCTACTGCTATCTGGACGCGCTCGAGGGGGCCTACGAGCACTTCACCCAAAGAGCCGGAGGCGTCGACTTCGACGGCTACTTCAAGCGCAACATCTACCACGTGCCCTTTGCCGCGATGGCCTACCGCGCGCATCGCACCCTGCTGCGCAAGGACAAGCGGGTTGGCCGCGCCGAGGCCGAGGAGAACTTCGAGCGCAAGGTCAAGCCCAGCTTGAGCTACATCCGCCAGATCGGCGGCACCTACTCGGCCTCGACCTACTACTCGCTGCTCGGCCTGCTCGATGCCGACGACGATCTGCAGCCGGGCGACCGCATCGGCGTCTTTTCCTACGGCTCGGGCTCTTGCGCCGAGTTCTACAGCGCCCGCATCGGAGAGCGCGCCCGCGAGCTGGTGCAGCAGGTGGACTTTCAGCGCAAGCTCGACCAGCGCATGCCGCTCAGCGTCGAGCAGTACGAAGCGCTCGAGCGGGAGCGAGCCGGCTACATCGACAAGCCGACCTACGAGGTACCGGTCGACCGCTTCGGCGATGTATTCGAACGCCGCTACGCGGGCCAGGGCCGCCTGATGCTGCGCGGGCTCAAGGACTACTTCCGCGACTACGGCTGGAGCTAGGGGACGGACGGTGCGCGTTGGGTGCGACAGCAACGAGGGGCCGGTTTGGCGGATCGGCCTTTCCGCGGGCTCCGACGGCGACATCGCGCTCAGCGCCGAGGGGCTTTCCGCGCTCGGCGAGCTGCTCGAGCGGGCCGAGCAGAGCCCGCGCTGCCGCGTGCTGGTGCTGCAGGGGAAGCCAGGCACCTTCTGCAGGGGAATGGATCTGGCTGAGCTGAGCCGCGATCCAGGGCCCACGATCGCGACGGGCACGCGGCAGTACGCCGCCTGTCTGCGCGCCCTTCGCGGCTCGAGCAAGGCGGTGATCGCGCTGGTCGACGGCGCGGCGGTGGCGGGCGGCGTGGGCCTGGCCGTGGCGGCCGACGTGGTCATCGCCACGCGCGCGGCGAGCTTCGGCCTGCCCGAGCTCGCACTGGGGCTGGTTCCAGCCATGGTGCTGGCGCTGCTGCTCGAGCGCATGCCGCCGCAGCGGGCGCGGCGCTGGGCCCTTTCGGCGCAGAGCATCGACGCCGAAGAGGCGGCCCGCTGGGGCCTGGTCGATCGACTGGTGGACGATACCCAGGAGCTCGAACGAGGCCTGCGCGCCGAGCTCAAGTCGCTTCTGCGCGTCAAGCCCGAGGCGGTCGCGCGGCTCAAGGCCCTGACGAGCCGCGCCGCGCCGCTCGGCTGGGAGCAGGCGCTCGACGAGGGCGCCTCGTGCACCGATGAGGTCCTGGCCGACCCGGCCAGCATCGACGCCGTCCGGGCATTTATCGAGGGCGAGCCGCTGCCGTGGTTCGAGCGACTTCGCCCGCGTCGAGGATCGCCATGAGCGCTG
>CAYTYV010000366.1:0-6717 GCA_964441055.1 uncultured Polyangiaceae bacterium
GGTCTTTTCGAAGCGCTGAGGCCGGGTCAAATCGATGGGTGCGAAGCCGACGGGGTCGGGTCTGTCGCTCGGCGAGCAGATGAGGCGTTCGGGGTCCTCCACGTTGGGGAGGGGATGCGCTCCCGCTCCGGCCTTGGCGTCCACCGTCGGCCCAAAGCCCGTGCCGAGCGGGTTCTTGTCGTATCCTTCGCCGCCGAAGGCGCGGCTCCAGGTGATGGGCATCTCGGAAAAGGGCACGGGCTCGCTGGCCACGCCGCGCTTCCAGTGGCGGTTCCCCAACACGTAGAGCTGTTTGTCGACCGTGCCCAGCTGTACCCGCACGGCGCAGGCCGGCTCGGGCTCCCCTCCTGGCGGATAGGCGCGACCGGTGACCAGCACCTCACCGCGGCTCTTCCACATGCACTCATCGAACGCGACGTCCGTGCCGAGCTCCTCGCCGATGAGCTTCCACATGTATGCCTCCTGAAGCCCGACGGTCGGCGCCTCGAAGGGAAAGCACACGAAGAAGCTCGGCACGAAATAGCACTTGCCGTCGTTTTCGAAGGTGCGATGCATCACACCCAGCCGTAGGGGTTTGATGGTTCTCATCGCCAGGTCACATGATCAGCGTCAGCGAGTTCATCTCGATGTGCGTCATCTGCATGTACACGTTGATATTCACCATGCTGATCTGGGTGGGCTTGGCCCGCAGATCCACGGTGGAATCGAACTCCGCCTTGAAACCGGTCGTGAAGCTGAGCTTGGCGCTAGCCGCTACCTCCAGCGCGAGCGAGACCTTCGCCTGAAACTCGGCCGAGAGCGCGATCTCGGCCTTGGCGCCGATGGTGATACCAGCAGACGCCGAGATGGTCCCTTGGGTTTTCGCGCCGATCGTCCACCAGGACTTGGGGCCCAGCACCGTGGTCGTGTCCGTTCCCACGATGGTCGTGGTCCGATTGCCCGCAATGAGGTTGGTCTCGTTCGAGGCGGTGATGTTGGTCTCGTTGCCCGCGAGGATGTTGGTCTCGTCTCCGCCGATGATCGTCGTCCGGTTGGCAGAGCCGATGAGGGTGATGTCGCCCGTGATGATCGAGGTGGCGGCGCCGCCAACGATGACGTTCCAGTCCGCATCGAAGCTGAAGTCGACGTTGGAGCAGACGTGGGTGACCCAGACGCCCGTGACGTCGAGATCGGTATCGCCGAGCACCACCATGCACCAATTGGCGTCGAAGTTGTAATTGACGTCGCCGACGACGTGGATCTCGAGATTGCCCCCGATCTCGATGTTGGTGTCCGCCAGGACGTTGACCAGCCAGTTCTGGTTGTAGTTGAAGGTGACGTCCAGCTCGACCGTCTCGGTCAGCGTCAAGTCGACGTCGATGACCTGATCACCGCCCACGTAGAAGTGGGCGTGCCCCTCGGTGTTGAGGATCAGGTTGAAGCCCTCGAGCTCGACCCCCATGTGGAGGAAGGTGGTCTCGATGGGGCAGTACAGGTAGATGAACATCTGGCCGCTGCTGTCCTCGATCCAGATGCGATTGTCCTCGATGGTGGTAATGCGGCATTGGGTTTGGTTCGCCTGGACCACGGGGCTCGGCGTCTCGGCGTTGGGTGCTGCGCCCGCGATGACCGGTCGGTCGGGATCGCCGCCCATGAAGACGAGCAGCACCTCGGTGCCCTTGACCAGCGGGAAGTGGAAACCCTCGTGGCCGCCGCCGTAGGGCTGTTGCATGCGCACCCAGGTCGAGGCCTTGCCGTCGCCCAGATCGCTTTCGTCGAACTTGATGCGGACCCGGTAGCGGCCGTGCTCGTCGATTTGGGCGAACTGGCTGTCCGCTTCGCCGCAGACGGTGGCGCCTTCGTAGCCGTCGATGCGCGGCCAGCGGTGGCGGTCCTGCGAGCGGTACTGCACCTCGCCGAAGATGGCTCTGAGCTCGCAGATGTACTCCTGGTCGGCCTCGAGCCCGAGCAGCTCCTTGACGCGCGGCAGATCCGCCGACTGATTGCCGTAGTGGGTGAGGTGGGTCACCAAGTAGATCTTGTCGTTGATGTCGCCCCTGGGGTGCTCGTCGAGTCGGAAGGGATATCCCGAGCGCAGGTGAAATACGCGGCCGCGCGCCGTCACCACCTTCTGGCGCGCGAGCAGCTGCTCGGCGCGCAGCTGGGCGAGCCGGTTGCCTTGGTCCGGCGTCAGGAAGTTGTCGCCAAAGGAGCTCACTTCGCCGATGCCGTCGGACGCTACCGGGGCCTCGCCGCGCACCTCCAAGCTGGGGTGGAGGTAGTCGTAGTCGAGCATCTCGACGGCGGCGGGCAGGGCGTTCGACTTGCAGCGAAAGGCGTCGAAGGCCTCGAGCGCCATGGTGTCGCCCTCGGACAAGGGCCGGTAGCGCACCCGCGGCATGTCGGCGGCGTCGTCGAAGGATTTTCCGTCGAGGATGACGAGCTTTTCCTGCTCGTCGCCCTGCTCGAAGAAGTAGTACATGCCCTCACGCTCCATCCAGCGACAGATGAAGGCGTAGTTGCTCTCCTTGTACTGCGCGACGAACTCCCGTTTCGGGTAGCTGCCATCGAGCTGCAGCTCGAACTCCTCCGGGCCGAGGCCGCTCCACTCCAGCACCTCCTTGATGATGTCGGGGATGGCTTTGTCGACCCACACGTTGCTGTGCTGGGTGAGCGTGAGCTGCCAGAGCTTGGGTACCAGCACCGCGCGGTACAGCGCGCGGTCATCGAAGGTGTGCAGCAGCTCCACGGCGGCCAGAACGCCGTGGAAGAGGTAGGGCGGCGCCCCCGCACCGAGCTCGAAGCCGAGCGTCGCTCGCCCCATGACCGCCTCATCCTGGTTGAACGAGTCGGAGCCGGTGAGCAGGCCTATCTCGAAGCCGTACAGCTCGGATAGCCCCTCCTTGCCCTTGAAGCCCACCACGTGGGTGTCATCGGGGAGCACATCGGAGCTGATGGTGAGGATGTTCTCGCTCATGATCGCCTTGCCAGCTGGAGCCGATGCCCGTCGGGGAGGCGGAGCATCGGCGGGACCGCCACGGCGTCGCCGCAGCTCGCCGCCATGCCGTCAGCGCGCGGAGAGGATGTCTCGGGCTCGGAGCCCGAGACGACGGGCGCTCGTCCAGCCCCTTCCCACGGCGGGAGCCCCAACCGTCCGGTCCGAGCCCAGACCTCAAGTGGCTGCACGCGGTCCCCTCCTTTGCGGCGTCCGACGTCGACCTCGAAAATGCTAGTCGAGCTCGAGTCGAAAGGGAAGCCGCGGGCCGCCCTGCAGGCGCGGGCGCGACACCATAGAAATGGACAACGCCGAGGTGCGGCGGGCAGCGATGCCGAGTTGACGCCGCTGCGTCGCGCTCGCAGGCTCGGGCCGCCCATGTCGCAACCGCAATCGATCGCCGAATCCCTGGCCGCCGTGCGCGAGCAGATCCGCCGAGCCGCCGAGCGGGCGGGGCGAGAGCCGTCATCGGTCCGCCTGCTGGCCGTGTCCAAGCGCAAGCCCGTCGAGGCCATCGCCGCCGCGTACCAGGCCGGGCAGCGGGACTTCGGCGAGAACTACGTCCAGGAGCTCGAGCGCAAGGCCGAGGCCCTAGGCCACCTGCCCGACATCCGCTGGCATCACATCGGTCATCTGCAGAGCAACAAGGTGCGCCAGGTGCTGCCCGTGGCACACCTGCTCCACGCCGTGGATCGGCCGAGCCTAATCCGCGAGCTCGATAAGCGCGCCGCCGCCCAGGATTGCGTGGCCGAGGTGCTGGTGCAGGTGGACGTCGCTGGGGAGGAGACCAAGAGCGGCTGCCGACCGGAGGAGCTGGGCGAGCTGCTAGAGGCGCTGAGCGGCTGCGCTCACGTGCGCGCCCGCGGCTTGATGACCATGCCCCCCTACCTCGAGGACCCCGCCGAGGTGCGGGGCTACTTCCGAGAGCTTCGCGAGCTACGCGACGGCCACGGCGGCGCCGAGGCCCTGCCCGAGCTTTCCATGGGCATGTCGCACGACTTCGAGGTGGCCATCGCCGAAGGCGCCACCATCGTACGGGTGGGGACGGCGATTTTCGGCGCGCGGGGCTGATAGGATCTGATGCGCCCTTTCCGCCCGGTCGGGCGCGGCCGTGGTCGTTGTGCTGGCGCACATCTCCGGCAGGCGTTAGACTCTCATGGCTCAGGTGGCTTGCTCACCGTTGGCGACTTAACTGGAGAGACGAACATGCGTAGAGCACTCGTGAGGATGGCGCTAGGGGTGACGATTGCTGGGCTGCCGCTTCTGGGATTCGGCTGCGACGACGAGGAAGCTGACATTACGGGAACCGGCACGGGCACGGCGACCGGCGGCGGCGGCGAGGGAGGCATGGCGGGCGCTGCGGGCGAAGGCGGTGAGGCCGCCAGCGGTGGCGGGGGCGGCGCGGCTGGAGCCGCGGGGCAGGGTGGCGACGGCGGTGGCGGTGGCGGCGTGGGCGGCAGCACCGCGATCGGAGATAGCTGCGAGAGCCTGCCCGAGGACTGCGGTCCCGACGCCGACGAGAGCTGCTGCGCCAACCTGTTGGTCTCGGGCGGCGACTACTACCGAAGCTACGACGGCATCGACTACGACGACGACGGCTACCCGGCCACGGTGGCCGACTTCTACCTCGACCGCTTCGAGGTCACGGTGGGGCGCTTCCGCAACTTCGTCGACGCGGGCAAGGGCACCCGGGCCGATCCGCCCGATGAAGGACAAGGCGCTCATCCGCTCATCGACGACAGCGGTTGGAACTCGGGCTGGGATACCTTCCTGGCGGTCAACACCGCGGGCCTGGAGATCAACCTCGCCGGTCCCAACCAGACGTGGACCAACGACCCGGACGCGAACGAGAACATGCCGATCAACTGGGCAAGCTGGTACGAGGCTTTTGCCTTCTGCGCCTGGGACGGCGGGCGGCTGCCCACCGAGGCCGAGTGGAACTACGCGGCGGCGGGCGGAAACCAGCAGCGCTACTACCCGTGGTCCGATCCGTATCCCCCGGGCTCGACCGATATCGACGATACCTACGCGGCCTACAACAACTGCTGCGGCATTCCCCTCGTGGGCTCGCGCTCGCCCAACGGCGACGGCCGCTGGGGTCAGGCCGATCTCGCGGGCAGCATGCTGGAGTGGGCGCTCGATCGGTACGTCGATCCGTATGCCACGCCGTGCGACAACTGCGCCGCCCTGACCGGCGGCAACCCGGTCCGCCGCGGCGGGAGCTGGGCCAACCCCACCGATACGCAGCGCACGGCCGAGCGCACCACGGCCGTCCAGTCCCGCTTCAGCACGACCGGCTTCCGCTGCGCCAGGGACGACCCGTAGCGGCGTTCGCCAGCCCCAAGGGGCAAGCTGTGCGCAGCCTTGGTGATGGGCTCGACGATGGGGGCTCCGGTCGTCGCTGCGCTCCTCCCTCTGCCCCCAAACCCCCGCAGGGGTCTGCGGAGGGGAAAGGGGACAGGCTACTTTTTTTGCGCGCAAAAGTATCCTGTCCCCTTTTTGGGAGCCCCCCAATCTCCCATTTTGTCAACGAAGCCCTTCTTCGCGGACTCTAGCCGCCCCGCCGCCTAACGCCTGAGCCGCTCTCGCCTGACGCGCACTCGCCAGCGCAGGTCGGGTGCGCGGCCGAGCTCTAGCACTAGGTCCTCCGAGATGGGGCCCGTCAGTCGGCGGCGGGCCTGCTCGAGCGAGCTCACCCACGCGCCGTCCACGCGGCGGAGCTGGTCGCCAGGCTCGATGCCCGCGCGCTCGGCCTCGCCGCCCTGCGGCACGTGCTCGAAGACGATGACGCGTCCAGAGCCCGCGGGCTGCTCGCCCAAGGTGACCGCCAGGCTGGCTGCGCCGCGCAAGTCCGGGCCCAACTGGGTCTCGTCCTGCTCGAAGGCGATGCGCACCCCGGTGGTAACCTCGCCCGCGCGCACTTCGATCGGGCTCGAGGAGGCCCTTCCGAGGCCCACCACAAAGGCCTCGACCGCTCCCTTGCCCGCGGGCAGATCGGCGAGCGCGAAGCGGCCCTGCCGATCCGTGGAGCTTAGGCCCAGCGGCAGCGGTCCCATGGGCAGGTAGGTGGGAACCCGGCCCAAGGCGACCCGCGCGCCAGCGAGCGGCCCCCCGTCGGCATCGAGCACCTCGCCGTGGATGGCTCCCCCTTGCGCGAGCTCGAAGTCGCCCAGATCGACCGGGCGGCGCGCGTCGCCCTCGATGCGCTTGCGGACCTCCAGCGGGGCGAATCCCGCGCGCGTTACTTGCACGCGCACAGGGCCTGCGGCGAGATCCCGCAGCAGGAACTCGCCCTGATCGTCGGTGCTGGCGCGTTGCGAGCCGGCTGGGGCGAACAGCAGCACGCGGGCGCCCTCGATGCGCCCGCGTCGCGATCGGACCGTGCCGCGAGCGCTCAGCGCGTCGGCCATGGCGAGATCGAGCTTTTCTGGGGCGCGGTCGATCTGGGCGATGGTGGGAGCCTTGCCCGGTCGGCTCAGCACGACCCGCAGCGGCAGTCCCTCGGCGTCGTAGAGCTCGGCCTCGCCCGCATCGTCGGTAAATAGCGTCTGGAGCAGGGGATCGCGCGGCTCCAGTGAGACGATGCGCGCCTCGACGCGATCGAGTGGGTAGCCTCGGTCGTCGGTCACGCGCAGCCGCACGGCCTCGCGTCGCTCGGGCAGGACGATCTCGACCTCGGTCCGCTGGCCGGCCGCCACGCGCTGCTCGACGCGGGTGACCACGTGCTCGGGCTGAGCGGCGCG
>CAYTYV010000367.1:0-6716 GCA_964441055.1 uncultured Polyangiaceae bacterium
GCCGCCGACCGGCCCCGTGCCGCCGACCGGCCCCGTGCCGCCGACCGGCCCCGTGCCACCGACCGGCCCCGTGCCGCCGACCGGCCCCGTGCCGCCCGCACCGCCGCCGCCCGCGCCGCTGTCCTCGTACTCCACATCGGCCTGACTCGAGCTGTAGCTCTCGGTTACAGTCACGCCGCTGCCGCACATCTCGAAGCTGTGCAGCCAAATGGGCGTGAATCGGAAGCGCTCTCCATCGTTCGGAGGGTCGATCACCCGTACGGCCACTACGACCTGCAGGCTCTCGCCCACGTCCAGCTCGCCCACGGCCACGCCGGTCGTCATATCGGACCAGGTGACCGGGTTGCCGTAGACGTCGCCGCTCGAGCCGTTCAAGGCAAAGCCGGTGAGCTGCAGGCCCGCCTCGAGCGGCATGATCAGCTTCAGGTTGGTGGCGGGTGCCTCGCCCTCGTTGCCCAGCGTGGCGGTGACCGTGAAGGTATCGTCCATCGTGACCAGGTTGGCGCTGGTATCGGTGGTCGACTGCCCCTGCGCGAAGTCCGGCGACTTGACGTCGATCTCGAAGGCCAACAGCGTGGGCACGTACGAGTCGCTGTACGTGCTGGTGCGCAGCACGGCAGACTCCTGGTCGTTTTCCAGGTGGCCCTCGGAGTCGCTCAGCTGCACGGTCGTCACGTCCCAGCCCTGGCGGCAGCCGTCTCCGGCGGTGGGAGTCCACGGGTCGTGATTGGCGTCGCCGAAGCTGCCGCGGGTGTCGGTCTCGCCGTCGCTGCCGTTGATCTGCGAGCCGAAGAAGTTATCGGGCGGGTTCTGCGGACCGGACAGATCGACGAAGGGGCCGTACACGGTGGGCGCGATCTGCAGGACGTCGCCTTCCCGCGCGGGGTCGCCCTCGAGCGCGCTCACCGCCACGCGCCCCTCTACCGGGCCGGTTGGCGGCGTGCAGAAGCCGCTGACCTCGTAGTCTTGCACGCTGTCCTCATCCACCCAGGGACCGCCGATGAAGATGGACAGGTTGCGCGTCGGCTCCTCCTCGTCGCGATAGGCCGCCACCAGCGTCCAGCCGCCGCCATTGATGTCGTCGACCGTGGTGTCCTGTGTCGCTGGCACGGCTGAAACCGAGTAGGAGCCCGCACCGTGTTGCACGACGAAGTCGGTGACCTCAGCGGAGCGCACGTAGTAGTTCGCCCAGAAGGAGCGGTCGTTCAAGACGTCGGCCAGCTCGTGGATGGTGACCGCCGTAGCGGAATCCGGGTATACCGTCTCGCTGTCACCGCCCATGGTGAGCGTCACCGGATAGTTGATGTACGCCTGGACGTCCTCGTAGCCCCCTCCGCCGTACTGCCCGTACATGTAGCTACCGGCCCAGACGAGCTCGGCGTACAGGACCTCGGCCCCGTCCGGCAGGTCGAGCTCGGCGGACGAGCCGTTTTCCTGCCAGTCGTTGGTGGTGTAGGCCGGCCAGGGGTTCGACGGATGGTAGGGGCTATCGTCGTAGCTCGCTGGGTCGAGGCTGATGAATGTGCCGATCGAGTCCCGGGGGCCGGGACCGTTCAGGTCGTTCTCCTTGCTCAGCCCCAGGGTGTTGCCGGTCGCCACGATGCGGCCCGGCACGGCCACCGGGTCGTTGCCGACCGGAAAGCGCAGCACGGGATCGGCATCGGCAACCCGCGCGACGCCGAGCCCAGCGAGCAGCGCGAGGCCAGCGACGGCCCAGGGCAGACGCCGAGGGGGACGGAGCGAATGACCGAAAGAAGATGCAGGACCAGCCATCATAGTAACTATAGGGGTATCGGGCGCAGACCCCTTCGTCAACCTCGCGCCCAGCCGGTCCGCCAACCGACGGGCGGGATTTCCAGATGGGCTCTACTCCCACTCGATGGTGCCGGGCGGCTTGGTGGTGATGTCGAGCACCAGCCCGCCCACGGAAGGCAGGGCGAGGATGGGCTCGCGGATCTCGTCGACCAGCGCGGCGGGCAGCGCGGCCGGGCTGGCCGTCATGGCCCGCTCGCTGCGGACTGGACGCACGATGACCAGCTCCTCGCCGCGGCCGTCTAGCGACAGCGGCAAGAGCACGGTGGGGCACTGCCAAACGGCGCGCAGAAGACCGTGGCGCTCGAGCGCGCGCATGACGATGTCGTCGGCTTCGCGCAGCAGCGCGAGTCGCCGCTCGGTCAAGGTGGCGGTCACGGGCGAAGCCGTGCGCGCCCCCCGCCCGGTCAGGTCCCACACGCAGCGGTTGACCCCGCCGAGGCGGCCGTAGATCTGCCCGGCCAGCTGGAGCACGCTCGCCTGATCGGCCTCGCCCCAGAGCATCACCGGTTGTTCGTAACAGCGCAGATCGGCCTTGACCCCCACCGAGCGGACGGGCAGCAGCAGGCCGCGTAGCCCCGCCGGGCCGGCCAGCTTCTCGATGGCGGACGCAGCCGCGTCCGGGTCGTGGCCCTCGGGCAGCGAGCCATCCGAGCACAGCGCGCGCACGCCGAGGCCGGGGCCGGGGAATGGATGGCGCCAGACGAGCTGCGCGTCGATGCCCAGCGCTTGTCCCAGCTCGCGCACCTCGAGCTTGTACAGCTCGCGCAGCGGCTCGATCACCCGGCCCTGGGCGATCATCTGCTCGATGATGGGCACGCGGTTGTGGTGCGTCTTGATGACGTCGGCATGCCGGCTTCCCCCGGTCTCGATGGTGTCCGGGTAGATGGTTCCCTGGCCCAGCAGCATGCCCTCGAGATCGAGCCGCGCTGCTTGCTCCCGGAAGACCTCGATGAAGGTCTCGCCGATGATGCGGCGCTTGCGCTCGGGCTCGACGACGCCCTCGAGCGCCGCCAGAAAACGGGCACCTGCATCGACGAAGTGCAGGTTGCGGCCCAGGCCCAGGCGCTCGAGCTCGGCCACCACCTGGCGGGACTCGTCCTTGCGCATCAGCCCGTTGTCGATGTGAAGCAGGTGCAGCTTCGCGGGCCCAATGGCCTGCCCGATGAGCTCGGCGCACACGGTGGAGTCGACGCCGCCCGAGACCAGCAAGAACACGCCGCGGTCGCCCACCTGCCTGCGAATGAGCTCGGCCTGCTCCTGGCGGTAGCGGTCCATGGTCCAGGTGGGCCTGCAGCCGCAGATGCCGCGCACGAAGTTGGCGAGCATCTGCTCGCCGTGCTCGGTGTCGTCCACCTCGGGGTGGAACTGCATGCCGTAGCGCTGCCGCACCGGGTCGGCAATGGCCGCGTAGCCGTGGCGCTCGCCGTCGGGATCGACCGAGGCGGCGACCTCGACGAAGCCCGGCGGAAGCGCCGTCACGCTGTCGCCGTGGCTCATCCACACGACCTGATCGGTCGGCATCCCCGCCATGATCTCGGTTGGGGCGCTGACGCGCAGCCGTGCGAGGCCGTACTCCCGCCGGGTGTGCTCGATGCGGCCGCCGTAGTGCGATGCGATCTGCTGGTGGCCGAAGCACAGGCCCAAAATGGGCACCTCGAGGTCCAGCACGGCGCGGTCGAGCTCCAGCTCGTCGCCGCGCGAGGCCAGCGCCGGGCTGCCCGACAGGATGATGCCGCGAAAACCCTGGTAGGCGCTCGGCGGATCCTCGGGCTGGCGGATCTCGGCCAGCACCTCGAGCCTGCGGACCTTGGTAGCGATGAGGTGGACGTATTGCCCACCGAAGTCGACCACGGCGATGCGGTCGTGGGCCATGGGGGATCTCCTGGGCACCTACCTACGGCGCCGAGACGGCGATAACACCGAGGGCGGTGGAGCGGGAGCCCTGAGCCATCGCCGCAAGGCAGCCCGGCGGCGGCCGGGCGCTCGTCCTGGCTTGGACCTCGGCCCGGACTGGGTCATCATGGGGGCGCCAACCGATCGGAGCGCTGGCCATGACCACCGACGACAAGCCCGAGACCGACCGCGACGAGACCCGACCGGAGGACGCAGCGCAGACGGACGATCCCCGCGCCGATGCAGCCAAGCCAGGGCTTTCCGCGGTCAAGGCCACGATCCTGATGGACGACGAGGCCGAGCCCTCGGTCGAGCCCGCCACGGCCAAGAAGACCGCGGGCTCCGTCACCGCGTTCTCGCCGCCCGGGCAGACCCTGCCGATGGGCGAGGAGCCGACCGACGAACAGGCCGAGGACGAGGGGCCCACGGTCGAGCCGCCCACCGTGAAGAAGGCGCGCACGGACCAAGAGGAGGTCTCGTCCACCGCGCCCACCATCCCGAACGACGAGCCCGACGATGGGCCGGGGCCCGCGCCAGCGCCAGGGCAGACCATGGTGGCCGACCCGAGCGAGGTCGCGCCCACGCTGATCTCCGAGCCCGACGAGCCCGAGGCGCTCCCGGTCGAAGCCAAGGTGCAGGTCGGCTCCACCGAGCCGCCCACGCCCTCGTACCGCCCGAGCGAGCTCGGCGGCCGACGAGGGGCCCGCGGCGCCCTCATCGCAGCGGGCGCAGTGCTGGCCGCTCTTGTGGCCCTGCTGCTCTGGACGAAGATGGATCGGCAGGAATCCGACGACGAGGTCATCATCGATCTGGGCGGCAAAGGGGGCGATGCTGCGAGCCGTGCCGATGCCGAGCCGCAGGGCGCGCAGCCGCCCGAGCCGCCGAGCTCCGAGCCGACCGCGCCTGAGCCGAGCGCGACCGAGCCCGCCACGCCCTCCCAGCCCTCGAGCCAGCCCTCGACCGCTCCCTCGTCCTCGTCGTCGAGCTCCCAGCGCGGCTTTCCCGGATTGCCCACGGTCTTGCCCACGACGCTGCCCTCGGTGCTGCCATCGAGCCTGCCGTGGGCGGACTCGCCGCAACCGGGGTCGGGCGAGCAGGCCGCGGCGCCCGCCTCATCGGCGAGCAGCGACCCCGGGGCGAGCGGCGACGCTGGCTCCTAGTCCGCGTCTGCGCCGCGGCGGGCGCATTGGGGCGAAATAATCCGGGCCCGCGCGCGAAGAGATCCCCCAAAGGGGCCGCGGCGGCCCCCAACCACGCCCGGATGATCCTGGAAAGGGAGAACGATGATGACTCGAGGCTACCGAAGTCGGCTGCATCGCGGATGGCTTGCCATGATGGCCCTCATGGGGCTGCTCTTCGCTTCGGCCCTAGCGGCCGCGGGGGGCCCGCCCGAGGACCGGGTGGTCACGGGCGGCGATGCCCGCGTGGAAGCGGGCGAGGTGGTCGCCGATTTGGTGGTGACTGGCGGCTCGGCCGAGGTGCTCGGCACCGTGACTGGCGACCTGGTTGTGATGGGCGGCTCGGCGCGCGTTCACGACGCCGCCCGGGTGGGCGGCGATGCCGTGGTGCTGGGAGGCTCGCTCTCCCTCGACGACGACTCGACCGTGGCGGGCGACGTGTCCGTGGTCGGCGGCCGACTCGAGCGCAGCGCTAGCGCTGAGGTCGGCGGCGCGGCGGTCGGCCTGGGCGGGGCTCTGGCGGGCGGTAGCAGCGGCGCCACCAGCGGCTTCGGCAAGCTCCTTCGCCACCTCTGGGGAGCGGTCACCAGCGCGGTGCTGCTGTTCCTGTTCGGCGTCATCCTGACGGCGCTCGCCCCGCAACGCGCCGAAGCGCTGCGCGTGGAGGTGGCAGCCCGGCCCTGGCGCTCCTTTGCCCTGGGCGTGGTCGGCTCGCTCGCCGCGGTGGTTCTGTTGATCGCCCTGTGCGTGACCGTCATCGGCATCCCCATCGCCCTGGCCGCGGCGCTTTTGGCGGTGCTGCTGGTCTACGCGGGCATGTGCTCGGTGCTCGCCGCGATCGGCGGCGCGCTGGTCAACCACCGCAGCTCGAGCCCCTACGCGCACCTGGCGGTGGGCTGCGCGCTGTTCTTCTTGGTGGGCTTGATCCCCTACGTGGGCGGCTTTGCCACGGCGCTGGTCGCGCTAGCGGGCATCGGTGCCCTGATCGCCACGCGCCTCGCAGGCCTGGTTCCGAAGCGCTCCAACCGCGGCATGGGGCCCTACCGCACCGCTCCCGAAACGAGCTGACCGAGCCGCGCGTCGACCCGCTCGCCGCGCTCGTTCGCCCGCCCGCCCGCGCGCCCTGCACTCCCAGCGCGCGGGCGGGCGTTTTGTTGCGTTCCCGCCCTGCCGCCGCGCTCCGCTCGCGGCGGTTGGCATCGCCTGGGCCCGCGCGTAGCATGAGGGGTCGGGGCCGGATGCCCCGCCCGACCGCGAGAGAGAGACATGCGCCGTACCCTGCAACACCTAGTATGCATCTTGGGCTTCCTTCTATTGGCCAGCTGTGCTGGAGGCGGCTGCTCCAGCGGCTGCTCGTGCCAGGGCATGACGCCGCTGGCGCAGGGCTTCGACCCGACCGCGCGCGTCGAGAACGTGGCCGCGGCCCGGTTGACCGAGTCGGGCGTGAGCTTCATCCAGGACAACCTCTCGGCCCTGGTCGACGCGGCCATGCAGGGCGACGGCTCCGGGGTGGTGACCTTCCCGCTGGACACCTCCGAGGGCAGCTTCAGCGTGCTCGGCATCGACGTGGTCAACTACCAGATCTGTCCGAACGGCCCGGACGAGGCGGCCGATCCGCCCGAGTGCACCGCCGAGATCGATCTGGCCAGCTCGGGGCTCACCTTCAGCGTGGAGGAGCCGCACGATCTCGTGGTCTCGGGACCGCTGCACCTGCGCATCGAGAAGCTGCCTATCACGCTCACCTGGCTGTACATCTTCGAGGACAACACCATCCTGGCGCTCAACGGCAACGGCGACGATCCGGTCGTCTGCCCGCCCGACGAGCAGGAC
>CAYTYV010000368.1:0-6702 GCA_964441055.1 uncultured Polyangiaceae bacterium
CGCCTGGACCGGTTGGTGACGCGGCTGCTCGAGCTCTCGCGCGTGGAGGCCGATCCCGCACCGATGGAGGTGCTCGACTACCAGGCGCTCGTGCGAGAGGCGGCGCAGGGGGCCAGGGACGATGTGCCCGTGGTGCTCGACTACCGCGCGAGCCACCGTCGGCTGCGCGGACGAGGGGCGCATCTGACCTCGGTGCTCGGCAACCTGATCGACAACGCCCAGCAGCACGCCGAGGCCGATACCGAGGTCGCGATTCGGGTGGTGGACGGGCCCGAGGGCTGTATCCGCACGAGCGTGCACAACGTTGGTCCGCCGATTCGCGAGGCCAAGCTCGAGCGCATCTGGGATCGCTTCTTCACGACGCGCGCCGACCAGGGCGGCACGGGCTTGGGCTTGCCCATCGTGGACGCCGTGGTGCGAGCGCACGGCGGCACGGTGGCGGTCCGCAGCACCGCCGAGGACGGAACCCACTTTTCCGTCGAGCTGCCGACGGGTCTGTAGGGCCAAGCGGCTCGCTCGCCTACGCGAGGTTCCAAAGCGCGTCGTAGTACGGCAGCACGCTCGGCAGATAGTGCGCCTCATCGGGCGCGTGAGGTCCGACGCCGGACTGCCCCCACACGATGGGCGCGCATCCTTCGGGCGCGAAGCGCGCCTGCGTTGCGGGGAGCTTGCCCGCCCCGACGAGCTCGTCGGCCGTGGCGCCCGTCGCGGCCGCGGCGGCATCGACGATTCTCCTGACGCGAGGGTCGGTCGGATCGACCGAGACGGCGCTCTCGTTGTTGACGTACGTGACGTCCAGGCCCAAGGCCGAGGCGGCCTGTTTGGCGATCCGCCGAACGGCGTCGGTGTGCTCGTCAAAGGCGGGCCGGATCTCGATCCCGGCCGACGCCTCCCTGGCCGCGATGTTGAAGTTCCGCTCGATGCCAGCAGAGACGTACGACAGCTGCAGCGTCGTCTTCCAGCTCTGTTCCGACGGCGCAAGCGCGTCCGACAGCTCTCGGTACAGCGAGAGGATCCTGGCGGTGACCGTCGTCTTGGCAAGCGCCGTGTGACCGGCCTCTCCCCGGGCCTCGACGTGCAGCCGGATGAGGCCGCGTTGCCTGGACTCGATCACGCCCGCAGGGACCGGGCCGTCGCCCGTTCGCTCGCCCGCGATGAGGGTCTTCGGCCGGTAGCCGAAGCGCTTTTCCAGGCTCTCGAGCACATGGGGCGTGCCCCAGGGCTCGGCCTCGCCAGGCTCTTCGTTGCCCACCAGCAAAAGACCGATCTTCGGTGCATCGGCCCGAGCGGCTCGCGTCGAGACGCACAGATCGCGCATGAACACGACCAAGGTCGCCGCCACCGTCAGCATGTCCGCCGAGCCGCGCCCGCGCAGCCACTCGCCGTCGACGACCGGCTCGAGCTGGCTCTCCGCCTGCGGGAGGACCACGTCGTAGTGCCCGGCCAGCAGCAGCTCCCCTCGGGGCGCGCTCCCCGGGGGACCCGCGTCGCAGTAGACCGCGGGATACCGCCCGCCGTCCGTGAACGACAACGCGTTGAGCCCCGCCTGCCGTAGCTCGTCGCAAAGCAGCGCAAACGACTGCTCGATCCCCTCGAAGCGGACGTGCCCTGGCGTGCTCACCGCGCCGTTGCGGATCAGGCTACAGGCTAGATCCCGGATCTCGTCCAGCTTGGCTTTCCGATCGTAGTCGCGAGCCACAGCGTTATCTCTCCTCGTTCGTCGCGCGCTTCGCTCGGCCGAGCGTCGCCAACGGCCCGTCAGTCTTCGAGCGCCGCCAGGCTCTCGTGCAGGCGGCTGATGGACCGATCGGTGTACTCGGGCGCATTGGCATAGGAAAAGCGAACGAACTCGGGCTGCTTGAACACGCTGCCGTGGATGACGGCGAGACCGCAGTGCGCGGTCAGGTAGCTCTTGAGCACCGCAACCGACTCCACCCGATCCGTCATCGCGCCGGGCTTCGAGCCCTCGACCTCGATGCCATCCGGGAGCTTCTTGCCCAGCCACGGCCAGATGTTGATGAAGGCGTAGTAGCCCTGGTCGGCGATGAACCGATAGCCGAGCTCGGACAGGCGCCGACGGACGATCGCCCGGCTCTGGGCCGTCGGCTCGATCACCCGACGGACCCACGGGTGGGCGATGGGCTCGGCGCGTCCGTAGACCTCGAGGGCGGCCGCCTCGCCGACCGCGTTCGTCAAGACCGTGTGCGTGGCCACTCCCTTGAGCCTCTTGACGAAGTCCATCGAGCCGACCACGAGGTGAGCGTTGCGCAGATTGCTCGCTCCCGCTGCCTTGGTCAGGCTGTCCATGAAGCAGACCTTGCTCCGCGCCTCGGCGGACAGCCTGCCGTAGATCCCATTGACGTCGTAGAGCCCGACCTCGGGATCGGTGACCGCCTGGTAGACCAAGTCGACGAAGACGTGGCGCACTCCCCGCGAGATCGCGTGCTCGATGAGCGCGACCATGTCGTCGGGCTCGAGGTAGTTTCCGGTCGGATTGTCGGGGCTGGTGATCACCAGACCCGCCGCAGCCCGACCATCCGCCTTCGACCGCTCGATGCAGGCTTCGACGGCCTCGGCGGAGAGCTTGAAGCCGCTATCGGCATTGCCAGGCGCCCGCATGATGTTCAAGCCGTTGATGTAGGGGGCCTGGGCGTACGAGCCCCACGGCGCGGCCGATACGATGACGTTGCCGCCCATCGCCTTGGTCTGCTGCAGGACGACCTGGTACCACTTCTGCAGGAGATCGCGTCCGCCGTCGCCGATGACGACGTGGTCAGGGCTGAGCCCCGTCAAGGCGTCGAAGCCATAGTAGTTTTCGTACAGGGCCTGGCGAACGTCGGCGCGGCCGATCGGATCGCCGTACTTGGTCGAGCACTCGGCAGGCAAGTAGCGCACGAGCGCCTCGGCGAGCTCGCGGGGAGGAATGCCCCCCAGGCTGAGACCGCCGTCGCCCTGCGAGGCGTCGTAGACCGGGACCTCGGGCCTCTTTTCGCGGAACTGCTCGAGCTCCAGCTTGATGGTGAACATCTTGGAGGGCCAGACGTCGCGCTTTTCGAACGGCACCCAAGGCACCGTGTGCTCGGCCGTGTCGCAATAGACCGGCTCGCTAAGGCCACCCTGCTGCTCGCTGTACAACACGTTGTAATCGCTCATGAGGTTCCCTCGACGGTGAAGCGGTCGTGACGGGGGTAGCATACCCGAGCACCCGCTTGCACCGAGGCCGGAAGAGCGGAAGATCGACGAGGACTTCTGCTACGCTCGCAGCATGCCCTGGTGCTCGAGCCGCCAGGCCTCGAGAGGGTGTGACACCCCTTCCGAGCCTGGCGCACCGCAAAGGAGACGACCGTGAGCGAGCCCGTTTTCGAGCATGATGCCGCGTTCCGGCAAGGAGAGCTATCTGGCAACCTGGAGCTGGGCGAGGTCGAGGCGCGGTATGAGCAGCTGTTCGCCGAGGCCATCGAGGACGGCATCATCACGACCGAGGAACGCACGCGACTCGCCGAGGCCGCCGAGTCGATGGGCCTCGATGCCCGCAAGCTCGAGCAGCTCGAGCAGGCCATGCAGGCGTCCTATCTGCAGCGGCACGGTCGCGGCGTGCTCGAGCTCGGACGGGTGTTCGAGGCCGAGACGCCCGTGGCGTCGGTACGCCTCGAGCCGGACGAGCAGTCGCCCGAGCTGTTGCGCCAGCGGATCGCCTACCTCGAGTCGCGGAACAAGCAGCTCGAGCAGGAGCTCGACCAGGTGCTGGCGCAGGTGGCGGTCGAGATCGACGTCTCTGACCTCGGGGACGCGGACCGCGAGGTCGGCGAGGATCCGGATGGCCTGCGGCGTCGGCTGCGACACGACCCGCGCGATGCCGACGTCGCCCAGCAGCTCTACGCCAGCCTGCAGCGTCGCGCCGATGTCGATGGCCAATGGTGTCTCGCCCTGGCGCTCGACTACTTGGGCGAGGCCACCGACGAGCAGCAGGAGCTGCTGCAGCGCTATCGCAACGACGGGCTCATCCGACCCACCCGGTCGGTCGACGCCAACGGCTGGCGGCGCCTGCTCTTCCATCGCGACGACGAGGTGCTGACGGGTGAGATCTTCGGGGCCATCGTCACGGCGGTGTTGCTCGGTCACGTGGGCGCGCTGCGGGCCGCGGGCACCCTGCCCAGGCTGGACCGACGCCGCCTGCAGGATCCCAAGTCGTCGACCGTGCAGGCCGTGCGATGCTTTTCGTGGGCTGCCGCGACGCTCGGCATGGCGCCGCCGCCGCTCTACGCCGACCCGGACTACGAGGGCTTGGTGCAGATGGTGCCCGCCGTGCCGCCCGCCTCGCGGCTGGGCAAGCTGGCGCTGTCGGGTCGCAGCCCAGCCGAGCTTGCCTTCGTGGCGGGCAAGCACCTGGCGAACTACCGCGGCGAGCGCTTCATTCGTTTGCTGGTGCCCGAGATCCTTCACCTCCAGGACCTGTTCCTGGCCTCCTTGACCATCGGCGCTCCGCACCTGCCCCTGGATGGCGAGGTGCACACCCGCGTGCGTCCGATCGCCGAGGCGCTCGAGCCCATTTTAGAGCCCCTGCAAAAGGACCAGCTCCGCAACCTGTTTCAGCGGTTCGTGCACGAGGGCGGTCGGACCAACCTGCTACGCTGGGCGACGGCCACCGATCACACCGCGGTGCGCACGGGCTTCGCCCTGGCCAACGATCTGCGCACGGCTCAAGCGATGCTCGAGCTGGGGGGCGCGCCCACGCTGCGGGCCGACATGGACGATCTCTTGGTGTTCTGCGCTAGCACCCGCTACTCGAAGCTGCGACGGCAGATGGGCATCGCCCTGCCCCCGGCTGACGAAGTGGCGTAGGCTCGCGCTACAGCTTGACCACCACCTCGGCCGAGCCCATGCCTCCGCCCACGCAGCGGGAGGTGACGCCGATGCGGGCGTCGCGGCGATGGAGCTGGTGGACCATGTCGACGATCTGTCGGGCGCCCGTGCAGCCCACCGGATGGCCGAGCGAGATGCCGCTGCCCCACTGGTTGGTGCGCTCGACAGGCAAGCTCTCGAGGAACTTGAAGGCCGCGCCCAGCACCACGGCAAAGGCCTCGTTGATCTCGAAGTAGTCTATGTCCGACAGCGTCAGCCCGGCCTTGTCGAGCAGCCGGGGAATGACCTTGAAGGCCCCTTCGCCCATGTACTGTCGCTCCACGCCCACGTTGTGATAGCCGTAGAGCGCGCCGAGCGGCTTGACGCCCAGCGCCTTGGCCTTGGCCTCGCTCGCGAGCACCAGCGCGGCGGCGGCGTCGTTGATCGAGCTGGCGTTCATGGCCGTGATGGTGCCGCCGTCGGGCTTGAAGTAGGGCTTGGGCTTGGCAAAGGCCTCGCGAGAAATGTTCCGCGGCCCCTCGTCCTCGGAAAACACGTTCGGGTCGCCTTTGCGCTGGGGGATCTTCACGGGCACGACGTAGTCGGCGAACATGCCGTCCTTCCAGGCCTTGAGCGCGTTCTGGTGGGAGCGGAAGGCGATGTCGTCCTGGTCCTCGCGGCTCACGCCGTAGCGCTCGCTCAGCCGCTCGCTGAGCAGGCCCATGAGCTCGCCCTTTTTTCCGGCATAGGCGTCGAACAGCGCGCCCATCACGCCGTCGACCAGCTTGAAGTCGCCGTAGGTCTGGCCCTTGAGCCGCCCCGAGTAGAGCTGGCGGGGCACGTTGCTCATCGACTCCACGCCTCCCGCGATGCCGATATCCACCTCGCCCAGCAGGATGCGGCGGGCCAGCGAGTGCACCGCCGCGGCGCCCGAGGCGCAGTTTTCGTGGAAGGTGGTGCCGGGCACGGTGGGCGGCACGCCCGCCAGCTCGGCGGCGGTCTTGGTCACGTTGGGGCAACGCGGATCCTGCATGACCCAGCCCATGCAGGTGTACTCGATGGCCTTGGGGTCGATACCGGTCGTCTCGAGCAGCGCCGCCATGGCCTGGGTGGCCAGCTGTTGTGTCTGCAGCGACGCCAGCGTTCCGCCCATGGCTCCGATGGGGGTGCGCACCGCGCCCAAGATGACGACCTTGCCCTCGACGTTGGTTTTCGCGTTCGACATGCGCCCCTGCATGCCACAAAGCGCGGTCGGACTCCAACCGCCTTTCCCGGCCCGCAGCGCTCGGAGGGCGTTTGTCAGCCGTTTCCGCCCGCACCCGCGGCAGCGCCGCCCGCGCCACCTGCGCTTCCGCCCGCGCCGCCGCTTCCGCCTGTGCCTGCCGCGCCACCTTCGTCGGACTGGGCGATGCCATCGATGTGCAGATCCGCGTCAGCCCACACCGAGGCGGCCGGGTCATCGGCGTTGAACGAGGCGATGACCTCGCCGTGGCAGGACTCGCAGTCGCTGTCCTCCGAGTGGGTCTCGCCAGGCGGCAGCGCGTGACAGGCCTCGCCGCACGCGGCCTGGGAGCCATCCACTACCACCCACTCGGGCACGCGGTTGGTCGACTCGCCTACGGGGTCGGGCAGCAGGGTGCCGCCGTGGCAATAGGTTCCGCTGCAGCTGAGCGCCCCGGGGTCGTAGTAGCCAAAGCGGGCCAGCGGACCCCAGTCGAGGTCGCTGCTGCCGTTGTAGTGGGTGGGGACGCAGGGGTCAGGACCGGCCATCCGCGGGATGAGATGGCACTCGCGGCAAGCGATGGGCCCGCGCCAGGACGATGCGCCGAGGTGCGCCTGATGCGCGCCCACGCCAGGCGC
>CAYTYV010000369.1:0-6701 GCA_964441055.1 uncultured Polyangiaceae bacterium
CAAGACAGGGCCACCAGCACGATGGCGGTCACACAGAGCAAAGAGAGATGACCACGCATCTTGGGTCCTTGGAGCGATAGCCAGACTCGGCCGGAGAGTAGCTCAAACCAAAGGGGTAGGGAGATGCAAAGGGCAGAGGGGCGAGGACTTGCGGGCGCAACCCAGTCAGGGTCGGTCTGACCCACGCCGCCAGCCGCTGTCTTGACAGCTAGGAGCTCGTCACCACATTGCGACCATGACCCAGCCCGTCGAGCCTGCCTGCGATCTCGCCGCCAAGTCCTGCGAGCCCTGTCGCGGGGGCGTGCGGCCGCTTACCGCCAAGCAGGTCGAGCCGCTTCTGGCGCAGCTAGAGGGGTGGCGGCCGGTCGATGGCCACCACCTGACCAAGACCTGGACCTTTGGCGACTTCGCCGCGGCCCTCGCTTTCGTGAACCGCGTGGGCGAGCTCGCCGAGCAGGAGGGGCACCACCCGGACGTGTACCTGTCGTGGGGCAAGGTGCGGATCGAGCTGTTCACCCACAAGATCGACGGCCTCAGCGAGAGCGACTTCGTCCTGGCGGCCAAGTGCGACCGGCTGCCGCGAGAGTAGCCGCTACGGGTCTAGATCGATGCCCTCAACGAGCAGAAGTGCCGCCGAGATACCAACCCTCTGATTGGGCTCGTCGCGGCCAAGCTTGCTGCGAGCGCGGCGGGCCGCTTGCTGTACAGGGAGGCGCCATGGTCAAGCTCTACGATAGCCCCGAGGTCTGCCGCACCTACTTCTTCCCCATGCATTCCGGGCCGCTGCCGATCACGGCCACGGCACAGCCACACCAGCTGCGGCTGCCAGAGCAGACCCGGATCGGTGCCTACTGGTCGCGGCCGCTCCGCGCTGCGCCGACGGTGCTGTACCTGCACGGCAATGGCGAGTGCATCGGGGACCAGCTCGGCCACTGGCCCAAGTGGGCGCAGGACGGGGGCTACAACATGTTCTATGTCGACTACCCCGGCTACGCTACCAGCGAGGGGCGGCCCACGTTTACCAGCTGCTGCCACGCAGCCTTGGCCGCCGCTCGCTTCCTGCTCGAGCAGCCCGCCGACGAGGTGCCTGCTATCGTGCTGATGGGGCGCTCGGTGGGCAGCATCTTTGCGCTTCACTGCGCTAGCGCCAGCGCGGACGACCGGATCCGCGGGCTCGTGCTCGAGAGCGGAGTGGCCGATGTCAGCGCCCGCCTGGCCATGCGCGTACCCTTTGAGCAATGGGGGCTCGACCGCAATGCAATCGAGCAGCAGGTGGCGCAGGACTTCGACCACCAGGCCAAGCTGCAGCGGCTGCGCTGCCCGGTGCTGGTGCTTCACGCTCGTGGCGACAGCATCGTGCCCGCCGCCAACGGCGAGCAGCTCGCCGCCTGGGCGGGACCGGCTCTGCACCGGCTCGTGCTGTTCGACGAGGGGGATCACAACAGCATCCAGCTGCTGAACGCCGTGGACTACCAGCGCGAGCTGGCCGACTTCGTGGCGGCGGTGGCGGGCGATGTGACCTGAGGCCCCCCGGGCCAGCTTCAGCGCGGCCGAGCACGAGCTCGTGGTGGGCACAGACCAGGACCGAGCCCGCAACCCGCGCCGCGGGCACCCTCGGGGCGGCGCCGTCCACCAGCGGAATCGCTCATGGCTCGGCGCCAAGGAGAGCGATATTCTCAGAGGATGTTCTCGATCGCGGTTCTTTGGTAGATTCAAACGGGGGCACCATGCTGGATGAATATGCACGACTGAGCACGCTCACCTTGCTGCTGGCGCTATCGCTGGCCGGCGTTGGCTGTGAAGAGGTTTCCGCCGTGGGCGCTCCGTCCTGCGCCGACGGCGTGCAGAACGGCGCGGAGACCGACGTGGACTGCGGCGGGCCCGACTGCGAGCCGTGCCCGAATGAAACCGGCTGCGACACCGATGCCGACTGTGAGAGCGGCGTCTGCGAGGAGGGGGTGTGCGTGGGGCAAGGGTGCACCGACGGGGTCGCCAACGGCGACGAGACGGACATCGACTGCGGCGGACCCGACTGCGACCCTTGTGCCGACGGTCAGGACTGCCTCGTCGGCGCCGACTGCGACAGTGGCTACTGCGACCCGGTCACCAACACCTGCGCCACCGCGAGCTGTGCCGACGGGGCCACCAACGGCGACGAGACGGACACCGACTGCGGCGGACCCGACTGCCCGGCCTGCAGCGATGGGGGCGAGTGCCTCGAGGGCAGCGACTGTGAGAGCGGAGTCTGCGATCCGGCCACCAACACCTGTGCCGCCCCCAGCTGCGCCGACGGCGTGCACAACGGTAGCGAGACGGACACCGACTGCGGCGGTGCCGACTGTGGCGGCTGCCCCATCGGCGGCACCTGCGTCATCGGTGCCGACTGCGCGAACGGCGTGTGCGAAGGCGGCAGCTGCGTGCCCGCCATCGATTGTCAGGACCTGTTGCTCAACGGCGGCGCCACGGCCGACGGCGCCTATCCCATCGATCCAGACGGCAGCGGCGGCGCCGAGGATCCCTTCGAGGTCTACTGCGACATGACCACCGATGGCGGGGGCTGGACCCTGATCCTCAAGACCGAGGCGGGGGACCACACCTTGTGGTACGGCTCCTACCACTGGGCCGAGGTGACCTCGGTGCTCAACGAGGGCGACGTCACGCTGAGTCCAGGCGTCTCGAAGTACATGTCCTACAACGCGGTCCCCTTCGCGCAGGTGCGGGGCTGCGTGAATGCGGCCTCCACCAACTGCGTCTACAGTACCTTTGCGTCGCCCTACGCCAATGCCGTGGCCCTGTTCGACGGCCCCGAGACCTACGGGGGCGTGGACGCAGGCGCCTTCTACGCGGTGTTCGGCCCGAGCGGGATGCAGCGCTGTGCGGCCCACGAGCCTGGCTTCAACATCCGGGCCAACGGTGGCAACTACGCGCGGTGGGGCTTCGCCAACAACATCCCCTCCGAGCTCTGTCAGTCCCTGCCCAGCAACGATGCCGACGCCGTGATCGGCTTCGGCATCGACGGTGAGGACTGCGGAGAAACCGGCGCGGGCTGGACGAAACACTTCGTGAGCAGCGACTCCTGCGGTGGCGCGGAGGCGAGCCTGGATGCCTGGATCTGGGTGCGCGCCGCCGACACCTGCGCCGATGGTGTGCTCAACGGCGGCGAGGTCGACGTCGACTGCGGCGGGCCGCTCTGCCCCCGTTGCGAGATCGGCCAGAACTGTGACGACGACGCCGATTGCCTCTCGAATAACTGCGCCGCCGACAACTGCGACTTCCCTCCCGGCGTGGTGGCCTGGTACCGCTTTGAGGGCTCGAGCGGCGCGGTGGTCGACGAGTCACCCCACGCCTTGGACGGCGCGGCCACGGGCGGCGTTACCCGGGGCGTGCTCGGCCACGAGGATAACGCCTTCCACTACGACGGTGCCCATGGGACGGGCGTAGGCATCGCGGACGATCCAGCGTTTTCCTTTGGTACGACCCTCACCGTGGAGGCCTGGATCAACCCGAGCAACTGCGCCCACGTGGGCAGCAATCACAACACGGTCGTCGTCAAGGAGGCCGAGTTCCTGCTGGCCTTCCGGAGCACCTGCTACATCGCCAACTACGTCCACATCGGCGGGTGGGTCGGCCACTTTCCCACGTACCAGATCGTGCCCGGCGTCTGGCAGCACGTCGCCATGACCTACGACGGCCTGACCCTGCGCAGCTACCACAACGGCCTCGAGGTGGAGTCCGGCACGGCGGCTATCGGCGTCGTGACCAACGCTGCCAGCTCCGTGTTCATCGGCCACCGGCCCGGCGCCAACCAGACCTTCGAGGGCATCATCGACGAGGTCTGGATCTGGGACGAGGCCTGCACCGAGCAGGAGATCTGCGAGGGCGCTGGCGGGGTCTACGACGCCGACGGCCCCAACTGCGCCTTCTTCTAGTCGCTGGCCCGAGCTCGAGAGCAATGGGTTGGGGGCTACTCGCTCTCTGGCGTGCAATCGAGGTCCATCACACCGCTCTGGCCATCCGAGCTCGACCACGGCGCCTGGCTGCTGCCGTCGAGCTCGACCGTCACGGTGACCTCCTCAGGGGGCTCAGCCCGTTTGCCGCCGCGGCCGTGACCTTTACCGTGGCCCCGGCCTTCACCTTTTTCGCCGTGGTGGTGATGGCGAAGACGTGCGCCTTCCCGGGTGATCTGCCCGCCGGCCTTGGGGCAAGCCTCGCCACAACGCTCGTAGTCCGTGACGGTGCGGGCTCTGTCGCCTCGTGGCGTCTGGAAGGTCCACCTGCCGTCCAGCGTGAAGCACTGGGTGTCGGTGTTCCAGGTACGCAGGTGCTCGCCAGCTCGAGTGATGGTTTGTCCGTCCGGCCCCACGCCCGTGCCTTCGGTGCTGACTCCCAGCAACCTCCCGGCACCGTCGATCACCAACTCGGCAGCGCCGGCTACGTCGAAGCTCGCATGGCGTCCGGTGATGTCTTCGCCAACGATGTCGATGTGGAAGCCGCCGCGGGTAGGCGTGAAGGTCAAGGTGAAGGTGCCCGAGACCGTACGGTGGGGGCCATGCCGGTGCTCGCTCTCGAGGATAGCCCCCAACCCACGACGCACGGTGCAGCTGTCGAGCGCGTAGACCACTTGCGGCCCCTCGGCCGTCGCGGTGACACAGCCCTCGGGCTCGAACGAAGATTGGGCTCGCTCCGCGGTTTTCTGGGCAGCCTCGTCCGCGGTCATCTCCTCGGCGTAGTCCTCGAGCGCAATGGGCATCAGCCCGCCGGGCATGAGCCCGGCTTGGGTTTCGGCCAGCTCGACCGCAGCCAAGGCCTCGACGGGATCGACCTCGCCTTCTTCGTCCGAGCAGCCCACCAGCATCGCAGCCGCTGTGCTCAACGCCACCAGAGCGCAAAATCCGTGTCTCATGTGTTGTCCTCCTATGGTCGCCTTTCCATGAAGAGGGGCTGGCTCGAGGATTGGGGTCACCAAGAGCGCCAGATTTTCTCAAGCGGGCGCGCATGCACGACAAATCGGCTCGAGCCGCCGATTTTTGTCGCCTGCGGTGATCCTTTTGGGCACTGGGTGCCTCTATAGTTAGGGAGGACATGGCCAAGGGCACAGCAATGCGATCCCCACAGCCGCGCGGTCCGGCGCCGGACGAGGCCGCGCGCCCGCCGGTCGAGCTGGCTCGAGCCGCGGCCCAAGGGGATTTGCACGCCGCCCGGCAGCTGATCGAGCTGGTGGCCCCCACCATGATTCGGGCGGTGCGCTCGGTCATGGGTCCCATCCATCCAGACGTCGAAGACGTGGCCCAGCAAGCCCTCATTGCCTTCGTCCAGTCGCTTCCCAAGTTTCGGGGGGAGTGCCAGCCAGCGTTCTACGCGGCGCGCATCGCCGTGCGGGAGGCGCTGGCCAACCGCCGGAGCGCCCGCAAGCAGCTGGCGCGCCAAGAAGCCTTGGCCGAGCTGCAGCTGGTCGAGGGCCTGACCGCACCGTCGCCCACCGAACAAGCCCTGGCCACCGCCCGACGAAACCTGATCCGGAGCCTGCTCGATGAGCTGCCCACCGAGCAGGGCGAGACCCTGGCCTTGCACGTGGTGTTGGGGCTGTCGCTGCGGGATGTGGCGGCAGCCACCCGCGTCCCCGTCAACACCGTCAAGAGCCGGCTACGGTTGGCCAAGCGGGCGTTGCGGAAGCGCATCCAAGCCGATCCAGCCTTGGCTGAGCAGCTGGAGGTGCAGCCATGACGGTCATCGAGCTTCACCCCGAGGAGCTGCTGGATCGCGAGCATCGCGGGCAGCTGGCCCCGGTGGAGCAGGCCACGCTCCAGGCGCATCTCGAACGCTGTCCCGAATGCCGGCTGTTGCGCCAGGCACGGGCGGATTTCGCGGCCGAGCGGGCCAGCATGGACGACGAGCTGTTGCGCGGCTTGATCTCGCCGACTCTCGGCGAGCTGAAGCAACAGGCCGAGGCTGCACCCGACGTGACGGTTTCGGGCCGGTCCCCGTGGTTGCGGCGCGCCGTGGTCGCAGCCGTCGTGCTGCTGTTCACCGGCACGGCCGCGGCAACGACCGGGTGGGTCCGCGGCTGGTGGAGCACCGCCGAGCTGCGCGAGCCGATGACGAGCCAGCCGGCCTTGGGGACGACCGCACCAAGCAGCTGTTCAGGCCAGCCACCGACGCCAGGCCCCAGCAGCGCCGCCGAGGCACCTGCCGAGGTCAGCTCGTCCGAGCCAACAACAACGGAGCAGCCCGATCCCGATTCCGTCTCCGTGCCCGCCCCCGCGCCCGAGGCGACAGCTCTGCAGCCAACCACCGTCGCGCCGCCCGCCACCCCGAGTCACCGGGTCGAGGCAAGGCCCGCGGTCGAGCCGAGCCCTGCCGAGCCCACGGCTGCAGCGCTGTTCGCGGCAGCGGGGCAAGCGCGACATGCGGGTCGGTACCCCGCGGCCATCGAGCTGTATCGACTGTTGCAGCGCCGGTTCCCCACGTCGGCCGAGGCTCGGTCCTCCCGCGCGATTCTGGCGCGCTTGCTGTTGGACGAGGGCCAGTCAGAAGATGCGCTGGAGGGCTTTGACGAGTACCTGGAAGACCAACCCGGAACGCTGAGCGAAGAGGCCATGGTGGGTCGGGCGGTGGCGCTGCAACGACTGGGAAGGGCCAGCGAGGAGAGAGCAGATTACGGAAAAGGTAGATATATCAATTGATCCTATGATTGCTGTTGC
>CAYTYV010000370.1:0-6690 GCA_964441055.1 uncultured Polyangiaceae bacterium
ACCAAGCAAAGCGGCAGCTCGAGCGTTTCCTCGACGAAGCGGAGGTAGCGCTGCGCCGCCTCGGGTAGCTCGGCGAGCTGGCGGCAGGCTTCGAGAGGCTCGGTCCACCCCGGCCAGGTCCGGTAGACCGGCACGGCCGTCTCGAGGTCGTCCAGGGGAAGCTCCTCCGTGCGGCCCTCGGGCGTGTCGTAGGCCACGCATACGCGCAGTGGGTCCAGGTCGGTCAGCACGTCGAGCTTGGTCACGGCCAGGGCATCGAGGCCATTGACGCGTCGGGCGTGCCGCAGCGCAGGCAGGTCCAGCCAGCCAGTGCTCCGCGGGCGTCCGGTGACCGAGCCGAACTCGCCGCCCACCGAGCGCAGATGGGCTCCTGCGCTCCCTGGGGCCTCGGTGGGAAAGGGGCCTGCGCCCACGCGGGTCACGTAGGCCTTGGTGATGCCGATGACCCGGTCGAGCTGCGTGGGTCCCAGGCCCGCCCCTGTGCAGGCACCAGCGGCCGTGGTCGAGGACGAGGTCACGAAGGGGTAGCTGCCGTGGTCGATGTCCAGCAGGGTGCCTTGGGCGCCCTCGAGAAGGACGCGCTTTCCGTCGCGGAGCTGCCGCCCGAGCTCGCGCGAGGTGTCGCCGACGAGGGGCAAGAGCCGCTCGGCCTGCCGCTTGAGCGGCTCGAGCACGTCCTCGACGCTGGGCAGCTCACCACCCAGGCTCTGGACGACCGGTAGCCAGTGCCCGAGGGCTTCGACGAGCCGCGGGCGGAGGCGGTCGGGATGGCGTAGGTCCCCCACCCGAAGGCCTCGTCGACCGGCCTTGTCCTCGTAACACGGGCCAATACCGCGCTTGGTCGTGCCGATCTTCGTGCCGCGCTCGGAAGCCTCGCGCAGGGCATCGACCTGCTGGTGGTAGGGGAGGATCAGATGCGCTCGCTCCGAGACCATCAGCCGTCCCTCGAGCGCGATCCCCCGCTCCGCCAAAGCGTCCACCTCGCCGAGCAGCACCTCGGGATCGATCGCCATGCCCTGCGCCATCAGGCATAGGGTGTGCGAGTGCAGCACGCCGCTCGGCACCAGCCGGAAGACCAGCCGTTCGTCGCCCAGCACCAGGGTGTGGCCCGCATTGGGCCCGCCCGCGTAGCGCACCACCAGCTCGGCGGACTCGGCCAGTAGATCGACGACCTTGCCCTTGCCTTCATCGCCCCACTGGGCACCCACGATCGCCACGGCGGGCATGTGCTCTCCTCGCGAGACAGGGGCGTCGGTCGCCAGCGGATCGCTACCCGCTCGGGGGGTTGGGCTCGGCTCAGGCCCGAGCCCGCGGCCGTCACACCTCCATCAGGTCCTTTTCGCGCTCGTCCACGGCCGCGTCGACCTGCTTGACCGCCTCGGCCACGACATCCTCGACCTTCTTCTTGCCCCGGTCGGCCTCATCCTCGCCGAGCTCCCCTTCCTTCTGCAGCTCGGAGAGCAGGCTCATGGCATCGCGTCGGTGCTTGCGGATGGCCACCTTGCCCTCCTCGCCGTTGCGCTTGACGAGCTTGACCATCTCCTTGCGCCGCTCCTCGGTCAGCGGCGGGATGGGGATGCGGATGAAGTCCCCTTGCACCAGGGGGTTCAGCCCTAGCTCGCTCTCGCGGATGGCCTTGTCGACCGTCTGCGCCTGCTTCTTCTCCCAGGGCTTGACTACCAACAGGTGCGGGTCGGCCACCGTGATGGTGGCCATCTGGGAAAGCGGCGTCTGCACGCCGTAGTAGTCGACCCGGATGCGATCGAGGATGCCGGGATGCGCCCTGCCCGTGCGCACCTTGCTCATCTCGCGGCGAAGGGCGTTCATGACCTTGGCGATGTTGTCGTGAAGCTCCTGCAATACGTCGTCGACCATGGCGGCTCTCCTTCGGGATGTATCGCTACGAGGCTCGCCGGAGTCTAGCACTACTGCCGAGGTGCTAGCGACCTAGAGGTCGACAAGGGGCGAGTGGCGAACGCCGCCCGCTAGCACTCGGCGCGCACCAGCGTGAAGAAGGCGCCTTGGGCGCGGCCTTGCTTGTAGGCCTTGCCCACCAGCACGCCGTCGGCCACGCGGCGGATGTAGTCCTTCATGCCCATGTAGACGAGGCGCGACAGGCCCAGGCTGTTGGGACGGAACGGCGGCCAGCCGGGCGGGATCTCGGCGGGAACCGCGATGTAGTCGAACCACAGCTCCTCGGGCACGTCGGCGTCGGGCGAAGGCGGCTTGACCACGAAGTAGCCGGGGCCCGTGACGAAGGACCAGAGCTGATGGTTGTAGCCGATGACCTCGCCCGAGCCGAGCCGCGCGAAGCGCTTCTGAAAGCGGCTGAAGGTCGGCAAGGAGTTGCGCCCCTCGTAGATGATCGCCGTCGCCTCGGGACAGTCGGCGGGCACGACGTCCTCGAGCCCGAGCGGCGGGTTGTCGCCGACCGCCTCGTACAGATGGCGCACCCCGCGGCCGGTCACGCTCATGCACTCGGCGAGCCGGCCCGATGCGGGCAGGCCATCCAAGTAGGCCGCGATGTCCGAGCCGCGAGCGCCGCGGCGCAACAAGGAGCGCAGGTTGGTTTGTCCGGTTTCCGTGGTGGCTGGCATGCTGGGCCTTCTATACCGTTTGTCGGCCGAGTTTCGAACCGCAACCGCGCCCCCGTCCGAGGGAAGCTCGGCGCGCAGGGTTCGCCACTTTCTTCGCCCCGTGGGCCGGGCTTCGTATCCTGCGGGCCAAGAGCCATGATCCACGCCAAGCGAGCCGCACCCCTGTTGCTGGTCGTTGCCGGGCTGGTGACGTCCGGCTGTAGCTCGCTCGGCGCCCACCGCTCGCACGCGCCGATGCCGCCAGGGCCGAGCTTGCCGCCACCGCCGCCGAGCCCTGCGTCGCCGCCCTTCGCTCCCGCGGACCCGAGCCTGCCCGCACCTGGCCGGTCGCCCGAGACGTTGGGGGACCGCGCCGCCGCCTTTGCCCGCGCGCAGCTCGGCAAGCCCTACTGCTGGGGAGGCACGGGGCCGGGCTGCTTCGACTGCTCGGGCCTGACCTACGCTGCCTGGCGCTGGGCGGGCAGGGACATCCCCCGAAGCTCCAGCGCCCAGCACGACCGGCTTGCGCGAACCCACATGTCCGCGCTTGTCCCCGGCGACATCCTCTGGCGCCCCGGCCACGTGGGCTTGTACGTGGGCGGAGGCTGGGTCGTGCACGCGCCCCAGCGCGGCGAGCGGGTCGAGTACCAGCCCGTCGCGCGCTACCGCAAGGCCCTGCGGCCGTGACATCTTGGGGGCGCTGGCAGGCCAAGTTGTTGACAGCCCACCGACCGGGTAATACGGCCTTGGGGTTGGCTCCGATAGCGACAGCCCAGGCGCCCGTAGCTCAGCTGGATAGAGCTCCGGACTTCGAATCCGGAGGTCGAAGGTTCGAATCCTTCCGGGCGTGCCACGTGCAGACTACGCTCATGAGGGAAAGCTGCCGAGCGGTTGGCCTCGGCCTCTTGCTGCTGGCGGCCGGATGCAGCGAGGAGGAGACGACGGTGTCCGTGCCCTTGGAGCCCGTTCCCATCGCCTCGGCGACGGGGGGGCCCGCGGCGTCGGGCGCGGGGCAGGCGAGCTCCAGCGCGGGCGCCCGAGGGACTGCAGGGCCGGGCCATGGCTACGGCGCGCCAGCCAGGCCCCAAGCGAGCTCCTCACGGTCGTCCGCCGCGGGTGGGTCGCTGGCGAGCTGCTGCTCCGCGCTGCGCGCCCGCGCGGAGCGCCCGGGCCGAAGTCCAGCGGACCGACAGCTGCACTTGCAGGCGGCCAACATCTGCGATCGCAAGCAGCAGGAGGTGCGATCCGGCAAGAAGTCCCGCGCCCAGGCCCTGGCCGAGGTACGCTCCTCGTTGTTGGGCTCGGCGCCCGCGGCCTGCTACTGACGGCGCCCGCACCGCAGGTGTTGCAGAGTCGGCTGGATTCCGCTAGGGAGGCGGTGCGGGCCATTAGCTCAATTGGTAGAGCAGTGGACTCTTAATCCATTGGCTGAAGGTTCGAGTCCTTCATGGCCCACCGCCCGGACCCGCCGAGATGCGGCTGCAACGACTGTCACAGCGCGGACGCCAGTGGCTCGAAGCGCTTCGGCTGCGGCGTTTCCGTCCACGGACACACCACCACTTCTTCGTGGCGACGGCGGCGCGCAACGCTGGGGAGTTCATCGAGCGCAGCCTCGCCTCGGTCCACGACCAGCACTACCCGTGGGACTTGCTGCGGCACGTGGTGGTCGACGACGCCTCGGAGGACGACACGGCCGAGCGGGTCCGCCGTTGGCGCGACGCCCATCCGGGCTACCCGCTGGAGCTTTTGGAAAACACCGAGCGGGTAGGGGGCTGCGCCAACTACACGCGCGCTTTCCGCCAGGCTCCACCCGAGAGCATCGTGCTGCAGGTCGACGGTGACGACTGGCTGCCCGACCCCCAGGTCTTGGCCTACTTGAACATGGTCTACCACGACCCGGATGTGTGGATGACCTACAACAGCTGGCAGTTCCCGGATGGGCGCAGCGCGCTGAACAGCGAGCCGATCCCGCGGCGGGTCATCGAGCGCAACGCCGTGCGCGATCATCCGTGGGTCTCCTCGCACCTGCATTCCTTCCGCAGTCGGCTGTTTGCCCACGTGCGCGAACAGAGCCTGCTCGATCCGCAGACCGGCCAGTATTGGAGCGCCGCGGTGGACCTGGCCCACTACCTGCCCATGCTCGAGCTGGCTGGAGCCCATTCCCGCCACCTGGGGCGCGTCACCTACGTGTACAACCTGCACGAGCAGTCCATCTTCCAGTCGAACCGCAAGGTCCAGGCCGACTGCGAGCGGCGCATTCGCGCGCTGCCGAGCTACCGACCGCTCGGGAGCCTGGCGTGAGCCGGTCGGCCGTCGGCAGCTCGGACAACGCCCGCAGGTTCGTGCTCGAGTCGTATCGCGGCGATGGCCGCTTTCGGTTCTCACCCGCCCGTAGCGCGAGCAACCTGTACTCCACCTGCTTCGCGGTCCTCGCTTTGGAGCTGCTGGGCGAGCTGCCTAGGCTGGACCGCAGATGGCGCCAACAGGTGTGCGCCTTCGTGAGCCGTTTCCAGCGGCCCAGCGACGGCCTGTTCGTAGATCCGGACATCCTCGCGAGCGCTGGCGCGAGCCACGATCGGATCTACCTCTGCCACCAGCAGACCGACTTCGCCCTGTTGGCGCTGCAGGCGCTCGGCGTTTCCCCGCCGCATCCGCTGCGCGTCTTGGCGAAGCTCGAGCCGCAGCCCTGGTCCGCCTGGCTGGGCTCGCTCGACTGGTCCGATCCGTGGCTGGCGAGCAATCGCGTGATGTTCGTGCTCGACTTCCTGCTGCACGAGGGGCGACGGGGGACGCGCGATACCGCGGCCGAGGTGACGGCCATCCTCGACGAGCTCGATGCCCGTCAGGATCCGGCCACGGGCTTGTGGCATCGCGACAGCGCGGCATCGCGCCTGAGCCAGATGGCCGCCACCTATCACTTCCTGCACTTCTACACCTATCTGGGGCGCCGTCCCGGCTTTCCCGAGCGCATCATCGACGCCACGCTCGCCCTGCAAGACACCGACGGGCTGTTCACCTTTTTCGGCGGCGGCGGAAGCTGCGAGGACCTCGATGCCGTCGATCTGCTCTGCCGCTGCCTGCTCTACACCGAGCACCGCCGTCACGAAGTGGAGCGGGCGCTCGCTCGCGCCCATGCCGCGCTGTGGGAAAACCAGAACCGCGACGGCGGCTTCTGCTGGGCCAAGCGCGGGGCGCTGTCGCTGCGCAAGCTGCGCCACGCGCTCAGGCCCAGCCTGCTCCGCGTCTCGGCTCGGGAGGCGGTGCGCAACGGTCGGGAAAAGATCGACAATCAGCTCGCCCTGCTGCTTCGGCCGAGCTCGCTCGGCTGGGCCTACAGCGGCGTCGAGGCGATGCGCATTCGGCTGGGTGACAGCGATCTATGGTCCACCTGGTTTCGGCTGCTGGCGATCGCCGAGATCGAGCTCACCTTCCCCCGCCTGGCACGAGCGCCAAGGACCCGCTGGACGATGCGGCGCCTGCCGGGCCTGGGCTTCTATCGTCGCGCACCGTAGCGCACTTGGTCGGCCAGTCCGTCGAGGCCCCAGCGGCGGAAGCGGCGGTCGAGCCCCCGGGCGAGCTGCTGCCGCAGGCGCTGGGGGCGGAGCCTACGCGACCAGGGCAGGCGGTAGACCTGTAGACAGGGGTCGCCGTGATAGTAATGCTGCACGTGATCGAGGAACCCCACGGGATAGAGAATGCCATTGTCGTCCTCGTGCTCGTACAGGCCATGGTCGCGCAGGTAGTCGTACAGCTCGCTGCCCGGATAGCCGAGAAAGACGTTGTACCCCGTGAAATCCGGACGAATGCGTTCGAGAAGCTGGCGGGTGAGCCGCTCGTCCTCGGCCGTCTCGTCGGGAAAGCCCACGATGAGGCTGGCGTAGGTCTTGATCCCAACGCGTCGGGCGATGTCGAAGGCCTCGATGAACTGCTCCGGGGTCTCTCGCTTGCGGTAGCGCTCGAGCATGCGGGGGCTGCCGCTTTCCACACCGATGTAGAACACCCGGCAGCCCGCGTCGGCCATCAGCTTCTGGTAGGCATAGTCGTCCAGCTGGTCCACCCGCGTCTCGCAGAACCAATCGATATCGATGCCCCGCGACAGCAGTAACTCGCAGAA
>CAYTYV010000371.1:0-6658 GCA_964441055.1 uncultured Polyangiaceae bacterium
ACTTTTCCGGCGCCAATGGGGGGGTTGGGGGGGGGGTGGGTGCCGCCCTCGCCCCCCGGCCCCCCCCATCGTCAAACCAATCCAAGCGGCAAGCAGAGCTCGCCCCGAGCGCCCATCGCCTTGCCTTCACCCTCGTCTGGGGCTGGGCTATGGGCGCTGGGGGCGACCGGCAAACGACGCTACGTCGGCACCTGCGGGCATAGACCGCTTGTGAGCGCCTCGTTGTTGTCCTCGCCGCCCTCCTCGCATTCGTTGTGGGCGCCCTCGCCCGCGCAGTCCGAGTCCACCACGGAGCGGAAGTCCAGCAGCACGTCGTACTCGCCGGGCTGCACGGCGTAGTCGAAGGTGACGACGGTGCTGGCGCCGGGCAGCAGATCCTCCGAGGTCAGGGCGGTGCCGAGGCAATCCCATCCGCCCGCGCCGTCGCTCTTGAAGAAGCTCACCTGCACCCCGGCGAGCACGCCCACGGCGCCCGCGTTCTTGACCGTGGCCGTGAGCACCAGCTTGGCCGGGCACTGCGAGTCGTCGGCCACGAAATCGGGGATGACCAAGTCGGGGGCGAAGAACAGCCCCGGGCCCTGGGCGTTCATGCGGAAGTTGTTGTAGCTGAGCCAGTTGGGCTCCTCGGGCGCTGGAATGGCGCCGTCGCCCAGAACATTGGTGATGTGATAGGCGTGACCGCTCCAGACCCGTCGCGTGCGCACCCAGTTGTCCAGGGCATCGCCGTAGACCAGCAGCCCGCGGTAGCCGCACACCGAGCCCGGACCGCAGAACGGCGGCGGGTAGCCTGCATCCACCCAGGGCGTGCCGAGCAGCCCTTCGTTCCACGGCGGCAGGTAGCAAGCAAAGGTCGGCTCGTTGGCCACGATCACGATCTCGGCGTTGTTGTCGCCGTCCACGTCGGCCACCAGGGGATACTCGGTGGCCGTGCGGGTGTTGACGGGCGTCTCGTACAGCACCGCGCCGTCGTGACCGCGGTAGACCCGGGTATAGCACTCGTCGGAGTAGACGACCTCGGCGGCGCCGTCCCCCTCGAAGTCGAACAGCGACGAGCCGGTCACGTTGGACGAGAAGTCCTTGGTGGGCGCGCTCCAGCGGATCCCCTCCGAGTTACAGCCCGGGGGCAGCGGATCGCCCGTGCATTGAAGGTCGAGCACCAGGTACAGCCCCTCGCCCGCAGTGCCGATCTCGGGGTAGCCGTCGGAGTCGAAGTCGCCGATGTTGAGCGGCCCGCCGCCCGCGGTGCCTAGCGGCGTGGGCCCCCAGAAGGTGGAGCCGTCGTCGCCATTGAGCACGATGACGCTGCCGCTCGTGATCAAGGCGATCTCGGGATCGCCGTCCAAATCGAAGTCGGCCACGCTCGGGAAGCGATAGCTGCTGAGATCGGCGCGCGTCCACATGAGCGTGTGGTCGTGGTGCCAGGCGCTGTTGTCCGAGACGAGCTCCAAGTCGCCGTCGGGATCGCCGTCCAGATCCGCGGCCGTGGTCGCCTCGTTGCCGTCCTCGTTGCCCTCGGACCACAACAGGTTGCCCTCGTTGTCGTACACGCTCAGGGCAAAGTAGATCTCCGGCACGCCGTCGCCCTCGAAGTCGGCGATGTGCACGCCGCCACCCCAGCAGCTCGGGTTGTAGCCCACGTCGGTATCGGACACCCATTTCAGCGTGCCGTCGGCCTCGAAGGCCTTGATGTAGGTGGGCCCGTTGTTCTCGTAGATGGGGTCCAGCCGGCCCACGCCCACGATCTCGGGCTCGTCGTCGCCATCGATGTCGCCCACGCTGAGCGCGCAGCCGCCGCCCAAGTAGCCCTGGTAGCCGTCGGGCTCGTCGGGGCGCGCCTGGATGGTACCGTCCTCGCCGTTCAAGATGGTGAGCACGCCGCTGTGGTAGTGCTCGATCGGGTCGTTCGGCATGGTGGAGTAGCCCTGGGTCCTGTCGTCGTAGGCCGCCAGGATGACCTCGGGGCGGCCGTCGGCGTCGAGGTCGAACACCGCGGGCGGGGTGAGCGCGTCGAAGCGATTGCGCAGCGGCACGTAGCGGAAGCGCACGCTCTCGGAGGTCGAGACCCCTTCGTTGCGATTGTAGCTGTGCACGAGGCCGCGACCGGTGGTCGGGTCTTCGATGCCTACGGTGGCGCCGTCGCCGTCCTGCGTGGCTCCCAGGGTGCCGTAGACGAACTCGATGACGCCTGGGGCCGTGGCGTGGCTGCGGGCGTTCATCACCGCCTGGAAGACCAGCACCTCGCTGCTGGCGGCGACCTCGCCGCGCCACTGCACGACGACGCGGCCGGCCGCCTCGTCGATCAGCGTGCAGGCGCTGACGCCCCGCAAGTCGTCCCAGTAGGGCGCCACCACCAGGTTGGGCTCGGTCGGATTGGGCAGCGCGGTGTTGTCGGGCGCGGCGCCGCCGCCGTAGCCGGGCTCGAAGCTGAGCCAGCCGTTGGTCGAGATGCTGATCTCGTTGCGGTCCTGGTCGAAGAAGGGGACGAGCAGCGGCTCGAGCGGCACCATGACCACCGACTCGTCCGAATCGGGGAAGGCCACGGGCGTGCCCCCGCTCGTGCAGATGTCGGAAAACGCCGCGCTGCCAAGCCCGCGCTCGTAGGGTGCGGTGGTGGGGCCGAAGCTCCACTCCAAGCCGGGCGCGAAGACGCCGGTCGGCGGGTGGTACTCGCAATCCGGCAGGGCACCGATGGGCAGGCACAGGCCCAGGGTGGGCTCGCAGTACTCGTCCTCTTCGCAGTCGCCCACGTCGGTGCAGGGCCCTCCGGGCGTCGTGCACGCCTCGTTGAAGCACACGTCGTCCACCGGGCAGCAGTCGTGGTCCTCTCCGCAGCGCTCCTGCGGCGGCGGACACTCCGGCAGGCACTGCTCGGCGTAGCATTCCTCGCCGAGCTCGCAGCAGTCCTGGTCGGGACCGCAGCGCTCCCGAGGGGCGGGGCACTCGGGCAGGCAGTGTCCTTGGATGCACTCCTCGGTCGAGGTGCAGCACTCGACGCCACAGACGTTCTCGGGCGCGCACGGTTCACCGCCGCCGCCTCCTCCGGTTAGACCGCCCCCCGCGGCCGCAGCACCGCCAGCGCCGCCACCGAAAATCGCGACCTCGGCCTCGCCGCAGCTCAGCGCCAGGCCACCGCCAGCGAGCAGCAGCACCGCTCCGACTGCACGCCACATGGCCCCGCGGCGGCGCCTCCGCCGACGCGCAACCGCGGCCATGCAGAGCGCGAGCAAGGCGGCCACGCCCCAGCCCGATGCGCGCCCGCGCCCCGCCAACCGACAGCCGCAGCCGTCCTCGCCGACCGACGGGGGGGCTGCCGCCAGCGCGCCCGCGCCAGCGTCACCGCCTGCTGCCAGACCGCCACCGCCCTGGCCGCCCATGGCGCCGCCGCCCGCGCCACCCGCACCGCCCGAGCCGCTGCACACCCCGTCCTCGCAGGTGCCGCCTGGACACGGGCTGCCGTCGGTCTCGTGGCGGGCTCTACAGCTCCCGGCCTCGTCGCAGGTGTCGGGATCGGTACACGCGGTGTCGCTTCCGTCGCCGCAAGCCGTGCCCACAGGCTCGTATTGCGCCGCGCAGTTGCCGTAGCCGTCGCAGGCGTCGGGATGGTCGCACTCGCTATCGCTGCCGTCGCCGCAGGCCGTGCCCGCCGCCTCGTGGTTGGGCTGGCACGCGCCCAGGTCGTCGCATTGGTCGGGTGCGGTGCACTCGGTGTCCGCGTCGCTGCCGCAGGCCGCGCCCTGCTGCGCGGGGTCGGCCGTGCAGGTCCCCTCGCTCCCGGGCATGTCGCAGGCCTGGCAGTCTGGACAGAAGCCGTGGGCACAGCACAGGCCATCGACGCAGTAGCCGGACTCGCACCAGCCGTCGTCGGTGCAGCTCTCGCCCAAGGTGCCCTTGAGCACGAAGAGGTAGGCCGCTCCAGCGGCGGAGCCCATGTCGTCCTCGCCGTGAGCGCCCAGCAGCGCCACGCGATCGCTCAGCCCTACCGCCACGCCGAGGTAGTCGCTCGAGGCTCCGTCGCTGGCGGTGAGCAGGCGCTCTTCGGTCCAGCTCGCGCCATCGCGCACGAACACGTAGCCCGTGCCTGCATTCGAGGCGCGCTCGTCGTTCTTGTAGGCACCGGCCAGCAGGCGGTCGCCACTTACCGACACGGCATAGCCGAAGTGATCGTCGTCCGCGCCGTTGCTCGCGGTGAGCACGGCCTGCTCGGTCCAGCTCGTGCCCAGGCGCGCGAACACGTGCACCCAGCCGTGGTGGGTGTCTTCGTAACCATAGGCGCCCGCCACCGCGGTGTGGCCGCTCAGCGAGACGTCCCAGCCGAGGCGAGCCTGCTCGATCGGGCTTCCGGCCAAAAGCTTGGCCTGCTGGGTCCAGCTCGCGCCGTTGCGCACGAACACGTAGGCGGCACCAGCGCGGTCCAAGCCGCTCGGATCCTCGCCGTAGGCGCCCAGCACTGCCGTCTGCGTGCTCGGGTCGAAGGCCACGGCCAAGCCGAGATAGTCGCCGCTCGTGCCGTCATTCGCCGTGAGCTTGGCCTGGTTGCTCCAGCTCGTGGCGTTGCGCTCGAAGACGTAGACCGAGCCCGAGCCGCTGCCGTTATCGTCGTCGGCGTAGGCGCCGACCAGCGCGGTCTGCCCGCCGACCGCCACGGCGTAGCCGAAGTAGTCGACCTGGTTGGCGTCGTCAGCGGTGAGCTTCTGCTCCTCGGTCCAGAGATCGGCGCTGCGTGAAAAGGCGTAAGCCGCCCCGGCCCGATCGCCACCGTCGTCGTCGCCGTACGCACCCACCACGGCGAGGTCGCCGCGGACCGCCACGGCAAAGCCGAAGTAGTCCTCGGGCGCGCCGTCGCTGGCGGTCAGCTCCTGCTGCGCGGTCCACAGCCCGCCAGCGCGCTGGAAGACGTAGGCCGAGCCCGACCGATAGCCGTGGTCCTCGGCGTAGCGCGCTCCGACCAGCGCCGTATCGCCAGCCACGGAAAGGGCGCGGCCGAAGTGGTCGCCAGCGGGCGAGACGCTGACCCGCAGCTTCTGCTCCTCGCTCCAGCTCGTGCCCGTGCGCACGAAGGCGTAGGCCGAGCCCGACGACGAGCCGTCGTCGTCGTTTCCCGGGCCGCCCGCCAGCGCGCGGCTTCCCTCCACCGATACCGAGTAGCCCAGCCAGTCGCCGTTGTTTTCGTCGCTGGCGGTGACCCGCTGCTCCTGCTGCCACACGCTGCCGTTGCGGACGAAGACGTACGCCGTGCCCGCGTTGTTCTCGCCCGGGTGGTCGTCCTGCCACGCCCCCACCACCGCGATGTCGCCGTCGACCGCCACGGCGGCGCCGAAGTAGTCGAGCTCGGCCGCATCGTCCGCCGTCAGCTTGGCCTGCTCGGTCCAGCTTTGCGCGTTGCGCACGAACGCGTACGCCGCACCCGAGTCGGCGCCGCCGCCAAGATTGTGGAGGTAGGCCCCCACCACGGCGGTGCCGCCAGGACCGTCTAGGTCGACCGCCGCGCCGAAGTAGTCGATGGGCGCACCATCGGAAGCGGTCAGCTTGGCCTGCTCGGTCCAGCTCTGCGCATTGCGCACGAAGGCGTACGCCGCACCCGACATCGATCCGCCGTCGTCGTCGCCGTGCGCCCCCACCAGAGCGGCGTCCGGCTCGAGGGCTACGGCCGAGCCCAAGAAGTCGGAGGCCTCACCGTCGGACGCGGTCAGCTTAGCCTGCTCGGTCCAGCTTTGCGCGTTGCGCACGAAGGCATAGGCCGCACCGCTAAACGTATCGGTGCCGTCGTGGTTGTTGGCGCCCGCCAGCACGGTCTCGGTGCTGGCATCCGCCGATACCGCGTAGCCGAGCTGGTCGCCCGCGGCCGTGTCGGCGCCGATGAGCTTGGCCTGCTCGCTCCAGCTCGCCCCGTCGCGAGCGAACACATAGGCCGCGCCTGAGTTGGCGCCGCCGTCGTCGTCGCCATAGGCTCCGACCACGGCCAAGTCGCCGCTCAGCGACACGGCGAAGCCGAAGTAGTCGTCCTCCTCGGCATCGCTGGCGGTCAGCTTCTGCTCCTCATGCCAGGTGGTGCCGCTGCGCGCGAACACGTAGGCCACACCCGAGTCCTCGCCGCCAAAGTCGTTGCCCCAGGCCCCCACCAGCGCCCGTGAGCCGCTGAGCGACGAGGAAAAGCCGAGCATGTCCATCATGGTCGCCGGATCCCCGCTCAAGAGCTTCTGGTCCTCGATCCACACGAAGGGATCGACGCTCACGGGGTAGTCGGCGCCCTCGTCGAAAAAGCGCAGGACGATGCTGGAGCCGGCCAGCTCCAGCCAGCTCGGGAGCTCGCGGCCGCGCGCATCGAAAACGTGCAGCTCGCCGTAGTAGAGCGCCGTCGCTCCCGCGGCCGTTCGCAAGGCCAGCGCCGCGCCGCCGTTGGCGGGCGCGAGCGCGAGATCGCTGGACACCTCGATCTGCAGGCCCACGGGCGCGTCGGTAATCTGCCCGCCAGGCGGCGCGGGCAGATCAAAGCCCTGCTCGAGGCCCAGCGGACCGTTCAGGTACCACTCCTCCGTGCCATCATCGCGCGGGTAGCCCACCCGGTTCGCCGCGATCTCTGGCGGCCCGTCCAGCGCTGGGGCCCGGTCGAGTCGAGCACCGCGCCCGACCGCCGCAAAGGCCAGCTCGACCCTCCAGG
>CAYTYV010000372.1:0-6649 GCA_964441055.1 uncultured Polyangiaceae bacterium
TAAACGGCGGACGAACCGTAGCGCGCTCGAGTGGCGCTGGCCGCCTCACGGCCCCCTCAACCCTCGTCGCCGCCGTTTCCGCCGCCGCTTCCGCCGTTGGGTCCGTTCGGCGCCACGGCCTTGCTGAAGCGCTCGGCCACCGCGCGGATGAAGGCGCTCATCCAGGGCTTCATGGCAACGAGCTCCTGCTCCAGCACCTCGCGCGCCACCTTGAAGGCCACGGTAGGCTCGAGGGCCACCACCGTTGCCGTGCGGGGGGTGTCGGCCAGGATGGCGGTCTCGCCGAAGACCTCGCCCGGGCCGATCTGGCAGACCGGGATCGCTTGGCCATCGACCTCCTTGACCACCTCGCAGCGTCCTTGTTCGATGATGTAGGCTGCATCGCCCGCCTCGCCCTGCCGCACGATGGCCTGGCCTGCGGCGAACTCGACCTTGGGGAAGACCGCTTCGCCGCGTACGAAGCGCACCAGATCGCGGCCGAGCTCGTCGAGCGAGCCGTAGCGGCGATCGGGCTCGCGCGCCATCGACTTGACCACGATGCGGCCTAGCTCGGGCGGAATGCCCGGGACCAGATGGGTCGGCGGCGGGAAGTCGGCCTTTTTCGCCATGCGCAGAGCCATTCGCTGGTTGGAGACCAGGATGGGAGGCCGACGGCAGAGGATGGCGTAGAGCAGCGCCCCCACCGCGAACACGTCGGTGCGTGCATCCACGGCGCCGCCCGCGGCTTGCTCGGGCGCCATGTAGGCTGGCGTTCCGCGGTGCTCGGGCTCGTCCTCGAGATCCAGGCTGCAGCGCACCTTGGCCGCGGCCTCGGCGGCGGCTTCGGTCATCTGCGCCACCCCCCAATCCATCAGGTAGACCCGACCGTGCTCGCCCACCATCACGTTGTCCGGCTTGACGTCGCCGTGGACCACGCCGCGGCTGTGGGCATAGGCCAGTGCATCGCAGACGCGCAGGACCACGTCGATGAGATCGAGCAGCGCCTCGCGGGCGAGCGGCCCGGGCGGTAGCTGTTCGATGATCTGGGCAAGCGATTGGCCCTCGACAAGCTGCATGACCAGGCACAGCCGCCCGTCGGGGCTGGCGCGAAGCTCGTGCACGGGCACCACGTTCGGGTGGCTTAGCTGGCTCGTGATCTGGGCCTCGCGAATGAACGCGCGGATGGCCGCGGGCTCCGAGCGGAGAGGCTCGCGCATCACCTTCATGGCAGCCCGCCGCCCCAGCGAGCAGTCGTCCACGGCCTCGATGATGCCCATGCCGCCCTCGGCGATCGCCCCGCGGGAGGCGATGCGGCCGCCGTCCGGCTGCAGGGTCTGGTCCAGCAGCGCTTGGACCTCGTCGGGCGCTAGCTCATCGCCATTGGGCTGGTCCGCCACAGGCCCATCCTACCCACATTGCGTTCTTCAGGCGAGGCGTCTATGGCCATCCGGTACCGTGGCGCGAGGCACAAGCCGCGTCGAAAGGAGCTAGTGCATGACGATACTCTTGGGCGCTCGCAGGCTCACCATCGAGGACGTGGTCCGCGTGGCCCGCGAGGGGGAGCGGGTGGAGCTCTCGCCCCAAGCCCTGGAGCGCATCAAGCATTGCCGACAGATGCTCGAGCGCAAGGCCGCGGCGCGCGAGATCATGTACGGCGTCAACACGGGCGTGGGCGAGTTGTGCGACGTGGTGCTGGACGACGATCAGGTCCAGCAGTTCCAGCGCTTCCTCATCTACAACCACGCCGCGGGCATCGGCGAGCCCTGCCCCATCGCGGACGTGCGCGCGGCCATGTTCGGCCGTGTGGCGGTCCACGCCCACGGCCACTCGGGCTGCCGCCCCGAGGTGACCCAGGCCTACGTCGAGATGCTGAACGCGGGCATCACCCCCATCGCCTGCGAGAAGGGGAGCGTGGGGGCCTGCGGGGACCTGGCGCCGCTCAGCCAGATCGCGCTCAGCTTGATGGGGGAGGGCGAGTGCTTCTACCAGGGCGAGCGCATGCCCACGCGGGCGGCCCTGGAGCGGGCGGGCGTTGCCATCCCCGGGCTGGAGGTGCGCGACGGGCTCGCGGCGATCAACGGCTCGAACCTCATCAACGCCATCGCCTGCCAGCTGCTGTTCGATGCCGAGCGCTGGATCGGGCAAGCCGAGATCGGCTGCGCCATGAACCTGGAGGCGCTCGAGGCCAACATGAAGCCCTACGAGCCCGAGCTGCACGAGCTGCGCGGCTTTCGCGGGGCCCAGGTGTGCGCCGCCAACCTGAGGGCGATCACCGAAGGCTCGGACCTGCGCACGGGCAAGCGCAAGGTCAAGGTCCAGGACGCCTACTCGATGCGCTCCAGCCCGCAGGTCATCGGTGCGGTGCGCGATCTGCTCGCCTACGCGCGCACGCAGGTCGAGATCGAGCTCAACGGCGTGGTCGACAACCCCGTGTTCCTGCCTGACGAGGACCGCGTGCTGACGGGCGCCAACTTCCAGGGGACGCCGGTCAGCCTGCCGCTCGATACCCTGGGGGCGGCCATCACCATGGTCTGCGTCCTGTCGGAGCGACGGCTCAACCGGTTGCTGCATCCCGCCCTGAACGTGGGGCTGCCAGCCTTTCTCACCAAGGGCGCGGGGCTGTTCTCGGGGCTGATGCTCAGCCAGTACACGGCGGGCATGCTGATCGTGGAGCAGAAGACGCTCAGCGCGCCCGCGTTCCTCCAGTCGATTCCGGCTGCGGCGGACCAAGAGGACTTCGTGAGCATGGGCATGAACTCGGCGCTGAAGACGCGGCAGATCCTCGAGTGCGCCTACGGCGTGCTCGGCATCGAGCTCATCGCCGCCGCCCAGGCCCTCGACTTCCGCGATTGGACCGTGGGCCGCGGCACCCGGACGGCGCACGCGGCGGTGCGCGAGGTGGTCGAGCACCTGGACGTGGACCGCCCGCTCTACCCCGACCACAACCACATGGCGGCGGTGGTGCGCGAGGGCCGCGTGCTTTCCGCGGTCGAGTCGGCCATCGGTCCGCTCGACGCATCTTGGGGGTAGCCCCTCCGCGGTGGCATCGCCCGGAGAATTGTGGTTTCGTAGAGTCATGGGCGGGCGGCGCGGACGGAGGCGGCTGAGCCGGCTGGGCTGGCTGGCCGCTGCGCTTGGGTTAATGCTGCTGTCGCGGTCCGCGCCAGGGACCGTGGCCGAGCAGCGTGCCAGGCTGCCGCCTCCGGCCGATTGCGAGGACAGCGTCGAGGGCGTCTGGCGCTCGCACAAGTTCTCCCCCCGCCACCACGACTGGCACGTCCAGACCCTGTACATCCGACGGGTCAAGGGCAGCGAGACCGATCTCCAGGGCAAGATCACCGCCGAGGTCTGGTACGGCGGGCGCGAGCAAGAGCAGCCCGGGCCCTGCCGCGGCCTGACCCACTACCAGGTCACCATGGGGGCCAAGGGCACCGTGGTCGACGGCGAGATCCGCTTTTGGGGCGAGACCCTCAAGCTCGACCGCGTGATGTGCGGTCGCTACCGCGGCTACAACAAGGACCACTTCAGCGGCAAGATCGACTTCGACATCCAGGAGTTCCAATCGGTCAACAACGACGGCGGCCGCGCGGTCAACGATCCCACCGTGTTTCGCCGCATCCGCTGCTGGGACTCGGCCGAGCAGGAGGGGCCGCCGCCCCAGATCAACGTCACCCCGCCAGCGTTCTACCCCGAGCGCCGCACGGGTGGCTGTAGCTGCAGCCTACCGGGACGTCCCTGAGCGGGCTCGCTGCGCTTGGCCAGCGCTCGGCTGCCCGATGCCAGATCGGCTCGTCGAACAAGACTGGTGAAGAGCCCCCGCGATGACCCGCCAAAAGGGGCTTTTCGGCGTGTCCTACCAGCAATGCACCTGCTTGACATTATGTGGTGATACCAATGCGGAGCACGCGGTATTGGGCATTGGAGCCCCAGGCCCGGTACGCACATGCGCGAAGTGAGAGCTGGACCAGCGAGGACCCTCGGGCGCCCGCGCGTGGCCAACTCGGGGCGACGGTCGGGCCGCGGACCCGCGGGAACAGGGTCGGTGGGGCGCGGTCTTCCGTCCAGAAGGACGGATTGAAGTCCCGCGAGGTGTGTCGTAGGCACGGGGCCAGGGCGTTCGCGGACGGCTCGAGCGATGGGCGGCCGCGGTCTAGGCGGCGCACGAAGTGACTTGTGGTGACCGCCGCGCCCGCCACATCGGCAAGGCCCATGGGTACCCGCAAGGAAAAGAAAAGGCGCAAGGCTAGGCGAAAGCGTCCGAGCATGGCCGAGATGGCCGATCGGCACGAGCTCTACCAGAAGGCGGTGCAGCGACCGGAGGCGGACATCGACTTCTACTTGAAGACCTTCTAGAAGCTTCGGGGGCGCGAGCTGCGCCGGCTGCGCGAGGACTTCTGCGGCACCGCCCATTTCTCGGCCGAGTGGGTCAAGGGACACCCCAAGCGCACCGCCATCGGGATCGATTTGGACGAGGCCACGCTGGCCTGGGGCCGTCAGCACGTGCTGGGTCCCGAGAGCGCCAGCGTCAGGCGGCGCGTCGAGCTCATCCAAGCCGACGTGCTCGACGTCACCGAGCCCCAGGTGGATCTGTGCTGCGCCATGAACTTCAGCTTCTGCGTGTTCAAGACGCGCGCGGAGCTTCTGCGGTACTTCCGCGCGGTGCACCGCGGGCTGGTCGCTGACGGAGCGTTTTTCACCGAGCTGTACGGCGGCACCGATGCGATCACCGAGCTCGAGGAGGACCGCGAGGAGGACGGCTTCACCTACATCTGGGAGCAGGAGAAGTACAATCCCATCACCCACGAGACCGTCTGCCACATCAGCTTCGAGCTGCCCGATGGCTCGCGACTCGAGCGCGCCTTCAGCTACGACTGGCGCTTGTGGTCGATTCCCGAGGTGCGCGAGTGCCTGGCGGAGGCCGGCTTCGCCTCCTCCGGGGTCTACTGGGAGACCACCAACCGCCGCGGCGAGGGCACGGGAGTGCACGCCCACACCGAGGAGGCGGAGAACCAGGAGACCTGGATCGTCTACATCGCGGCGACCAAGTAACGCGGTCCGCATGAGCGCTCGACTGCTTGCGATGGCCTGTGCTGCGGCGCTCGGCTGCAGCCGAAGCACCCCTGCTGGGGCGCCGCCAGACGCGCGTAGCTCCAGCGCCCCGCTCGAGGCGGCCGCCCCCGCGAGCGCGCTGCCAACGACGGCGCCCGACGCAGGGCTCGAGGCCTACGATCCGCCTGAGGCCCGCCGCGAGCGGGAGCGGCTGGTGAGGCAGATCGAGCGGTTGGACCGCCCTTGGGAAGGCGGCCCCTGGGATCCGCGCGTCATCGCCGCGATGCGACAAGTGCCGCGGCATCGGTTCATGCCCGAGGCCAGCATCGCCACGGCCTATCGGGACAGGCCCTATCCCATCGGCTACGGACAGACCATCTCACAGCCAGCGGTCGTGGCGCTCATGACCAACGCCCTGGAGCTGTCGGGCCGCGAGCGCGTGCTCGAGATCGGCACGGGCTCGGGCTACCAGGCGGCCGTGCTGAGCCGGCTCAGTCGGCGGGTGTACTCGATCGAGATCATCGAGCCGCTGGGCAGGGCTGCGGCGGAGCGGTTGCGACGGCTCGGCTACGCCAACGTCGAGGTGCGCATCGGCGACGGCTGTCGCGGATGGCCCGAGCACGCGCCCTTCGACCGGATCGTCCTTACCGCCGCGCCCCCGACCATGCCGATGGCACTGGTGCGGCAGCTTCGAGACGGCGGGATCATCGTGGCCCCCGTGGGTGAGCAGAACAGCGCGCAACAGCTCGTCCGCTGGACCAAGGCGGGCGGCAAGATGGTCAAGCAGGAGCTGGGCGCGGTGCGCTTCGTCCCCATGGTGCCCGCCGACGATCGGTAGCGGCGTTCGCCGTCATGCCCCGCCAGACGGGCGGCGGTGGAGGTGAGGACCGGATTCGAACCGGCGTCTGATGGTTTTGCAAACCATTGCCTAACCGCTTGGCTACCTCACCGGGCTTGGTGGAACTCTACCACGCTCGAAGCTGCTGTGGGCCCGCAAATGCGTTCCGGACGCCTGATGCATTGCCACGTGCGGGACGAGGCACTACCCTGCGCTCATTGCTGGAGGAGTGCGATGTCGGATGTCGAGAGCCGCGGTCTGGAAACCTTCCCCAAGTGGCTGCGGGCTTTGGCCGGAGATGCCTCGGCCCTGGCGGAGGTCGTCGACAACGCCTCGGTCTCGGAGGTGGCGCGTCGGTACGCCGCGGGCGCGCTCAACTACCTGTTCAAGTCGCTGGATCTCATTCCCGACGGCATCGAGGACCTCGGCTTCCTGGACGATGCCTTCGTGCTGCGCGTGGCCTCCGAGCTGGCCCTGGGCGACGCCCCCGAGGCTGGCGAGCAAGCCGCCATCCTGACGCAGCTGGCCGAGGACACGGCGATCATCCGCGAGCTGTTGGGCGACGACTACCCCCGGCTCCAGGCCTACGTACGACGGCTGACGGTGGGCGCGGCACGGGGCCGTACGGTGGACGAGATCATCACCGACGAGGGCGTGCGCCGCGACTTTCTGAACGAGGTGGCCGGCTGGGCGCGCAGCTACGAGGAGCCCACCTTCGCCCACGACGAGAAGAACCTGGTCAAGCTCAAGTCCTTCTTGTCGGCCAAACTGCCATCCGCTTGA
>CAYTYV010000373.1:0-6647 GCA_964441055.1 uncultured Polyangiaceae bacterium
CCGCGCGCCGCGAGCGCGCGAATGGCAGCGCGGCCGACCTTGCCTCCGCCGATGACGACCACGGGCTCCTTGTTCGGGTGGTCGATGGCGAAGCTCTCGTTCAGGGTATCGACCTGCTCCTCGGAGCCCACCACGACGATGATGCTGTCCTCGGTGAGCACCACGTCAGGCCGGGCCGGGATGAGCTTGCCCCGTTCGGAGCAGGCCGCAATGCTCAGGCCCGTGCGCTGGCGAATTTGGCTCTCCCGAATGGTGCGCCCGACCAGGCGGGTGCCGCGCACCAGAAACTCGGCGATGACCAGGCCGTCCACCGCGCCGACGGGATGGGCGCTCACCTCCCCAGCGCTGGTGTGCGCGGCGAGGTGCTCCCCCAGCCGATGCTTGAGCGCGATCACGTGGTCGGCGCCGCTCAGCTCCACGATGTCGACGGCGTCCTTGTCATCGACGATGGCGACGACGGGTAGCTCGGGCGCGCGTTCCCGGAGCGTCAACGTGGCATTGGTATTGTGCGCATCGTCCAGATTGGCCACGACCAATCGCGCCCGATCCATGCCCGCGGCCTGCCAGGTCTCCACGCTGTCCGGCTCTCCGACGAGCACCTTGATGCCATCGCCGTGATAGTCCACGGCCTTGGCGGCGTCAGGCTCGAGCACGACATAGTCAATGCCTTGGGCGCGCAGCAGCACGATGAGCGCCTCGGCCATGGGGTCTTGGCGGCAGATGATGACGTGGTCGCGGACCTCGGGGTCGAGCTTGCGCGGCGCGCGAACGTGCAGCTGGGCCTCGAGCCAGGGCGCGTAGAAGTATCGAATGAACGCAAAGGGAAGCACAATCAGCAGCAGCACCACCCCCGTCAGCAGCACGACGATGCTAAAGACGCGCCCGATGTCCGTGTGAAAGGTGATGTCGCCGAAGCCGAGCGTGCTCATCACGGTCAGCGTCCAGTACACCCCGGTCAGCCAGGTGTGCTCCTGTCCCTCCATCAGCATCAGCATGTGGAACAGGACGCTGTAGACGGCGATAAAGAACGCCAGCACGCCCAGCAGCTTGAGCAGCGGCTTGACGTTCCTGCGCATCTCCCGCTGCTGGAAGACGGCTACCATCTGGGACACGAGGTACTTCATGGCGGATGTTGGCTAGCGTATCCGTCGGCTCGAGGCTGCAGGCTACCTCATGTTGGACAACGGTGGCGCTGCTTTCGCGAGCAGGCGGGCTGAGCCTGCCTCGGAACCGCTCCGCACTCGGCAGCGCCTCGCGGGGGCTGCCTTCCAAGACCCACCGCCCAGAACGTGGCATACTTGCCCAGTCCACAGCGTCGATCCCGGAGGGAAGATCATGCGCGCATGCTTGGTAGGGGCAGATCTAGAGGAGAACCTCGGCCTGGGCCTCATCGCTGCGGCTGTCGAGGCACGGGGTCACACGACCACCGTGGTCCCTTTCAACGAGGAGTCGCAGGCGCCCGCCATCGCGCGCCGCATCGCCCGAGAGGCGCCAGAAGTCGTGGGGCTGAGCATCCAGTTCCAGCACCGCGCAGAGGAGTTCGTGCACCTCGGCCGCCTGCTGCGTCGCGCGGGCTTTGACGGTCACCTGACGGCGGGTGGGCACTTTCCCACCATGGCCTTCGCCGCGTTGCTGCCCGAGGAGACCGCCCTCGACTCCATCGTGCTCGGCGAGGGCGAGCAGAGCTTCCCCGAGCTGCTCGACGCCTTGGCCGAGGGCCGCTCTGCGGCCGACGTTCCCGGCCTGGCCCTCCGCGACGCCGATGGCCAGGCCCAAACGACCGCGCCGCGGCCCCTGCTCCGCGATCTCGACGCCCTGCCCTTTGCGCAGCGCTATCGGCCGCACGCCCGCCACCTCGGGATCCCCTTCATTCCCGTGCTGGGAAGCCGCGGCTGCTGGGGGCGCTGCCGCTTCTGCTCCATCGCGGCCTTCTATCGCGAGGCGCGGAGCCGCGGCCCCGCGCGGCTGTATCGGGCGCGCAGCCCCGAGGATCTCGCCGACGAGATGGCCGCGCTCTGGCGGGCGGCTGGCGGCACGGCCATCTTCTGCTTTCACGACGATAACCTCACGCTGCCGCGACCGGCTCATACGCTTGAGCGGCTCGGGGCCATCCGCCAAGCGCTCGGCTGGCGCGGCGTCGAGCGCTGCGCTTTCGTGGGCAAGGCGCGCCCCGAGACGATCACCGACGAGCTCGCCCGGGAGCTCGCCGAGCTGGGGGTGATCCGCCTTTACGTGGGCGTGGAGAACGGATCGGACGCAGGCGCCGTCCATCTGGGCCGCGGCGCGCCCGCGGCCGCCGCCCACCGCGCCCTGGACGCCTGCGAAAACGCTGGCATCTTCGCCTGCTACAACCTCTTGGTGTTCGAGCCGAAAGCCTCGCTCGAGGACATCGCCACCAACATCCGGTTCATCCGACGCCACGCCGCCCATCCGGTCAACTTCTGCCGGGCCGAGCCCTACTACGGCACGCCCCTTCACCGCGAGGCCGTCCGGCGATCGCGGGGCCGCTCGGGCATCTCCTTCGACTATCGCATTGCCGACGATCGGGTAGAGCTGCTCTTCCGAATGTGTGCTGCGGCCTTCCGCGAGCGCAACTTCGAGCCCGAAGGCGTGGCCAATCGCACTATGGGGCTGCGCTACTGCGCCAAGGTGCTCCACCATTTCTATGGGGCAGCGCGGGCCGAGCCCTGGACCGAGCTGGCTCGCGAGCTCACTCGGCGCATCTCGCTCGATACGGCTAGCTTCTTGGAGCGCGCCCTCGAGCTCGCGGCCGAGCTGCCGCTCGACCAGGCTGCGACCATCGAGCGAAAGACCACGCGCCTCGGCCTCGACATCGCGCGCGCCGACCAGGGCTGGCATGGCGAGCTCGACCGGCTGCTCGGCGGCATGGAGGAGTGTGCTGCGCGGGCAGCGACTGCGGGCGGGCGCGCCAAGCCCAGCCAGGGCGCGCGGGCGATCGTCGGTGGGGTCGCCCTCAGCGCGGCCGTGGCCCTGGGCGGAGCCGGTTGCGATGACTGCGGCAGCAAGGTGGTCGTCGTGGACCCCGCCCCAGGCGATGGCGGAGGCGGTATGGGCGGCGCGGCCGGATCGGCGGGCAGCATGAGCGGCGATCCGATCCCGGGAGGCTCGGGCGGCGTGGCAGGCACGGCGGGCACGGGCGGGATGGTCGTTGACCCACTGCCGGGAGGCTCGGGCGGCTCGGGCGGCATGCCCGACGATCCGCTCCCAGGTGGATATGGCGGAGGGCCGGTGGACCCGCTGCCCTCGGACTGGGGCATGAAGGGTGCAGAACTTAGCGTCGACGGACAAAAGCCTGCCCTGCGCTCGGCCAACCAGCGCTGGCAGCCCGGCTCTGGCTGGCGCGATCCCGTGCTCGCCGATCTCGAGCGAAGCCGCGATCTGCCCCTGTTCTTGCGCCCCAACATCGAGCTCGTCGGACGCTGGCGCGGCGCGGTCGTCGAGGTCGCCCTGCGCGCCACCACTCGGGCGCTCGCCATCCGCTGGGAGGCGCAGGGCGAAGTCGCTGGTCAGGGTGCACGGGCGACGTGGGTCCCTGCCGGAGAGGACGATCGCCTCGTCGCCGCCATCCACTCCGAGGGCGGAGTGGCGTTTCGCTCGCTCGGCGTGCGCGAGGTCCAGCGGTAGTCCAAAACTTGGCCCACCGCCCCGCGCTACGCATCCTCGTCGTAGCGACCATGCCCAGCCGCATCACCGAGGAAGCCCAGCGTCCGGCCGAGTGGCTGCGACGCTTCGACGAGCGACGAGAGAGCTACCTGGAGCTGCTCGAGGACTCGGGCAGCCTGGCGGTGGCCGCCTTCCGCCTGGCCCGCGCCCGCTGCCGCATCCAGCCGGTCGGCTGCTCCGTGCCCAGCAAGACCGAGCTCTGGTCGGCGGCCCACCGCATCGCCGCGCAGATGAGCACGACCGAGCAGACGCCCTCGAGCTCCCGGCTGATGGCCGAGTGCGAGGCCCAGGGCCTCATCGGTGCCAGACCTTCGCCGCGGCGCCCGTAGAACGCGCTTGCCGCATTGGCGCCAGCTCGGCATTTTGCCGGCTCGGCGCCGCCCCATCGGGCCCCATTCGGGGCTCGCTGTGCTAGCCTTCATTCGTGGATCCCCTTCCGCCCGAGATCCTCGATGAGGCGTCCGTGCTGTTCCACGACGTACGCCCGGAGCAAGTCGAGCTGCGGGCCCACGCCTCCTTCGTCATCACGAGGGTGCTCGATCGCGGCACCCTGCGCAGCGTGCGGGCCTTGCTGCGCGTTTATGGCAAGGAGCAGATCCGGTCCTTTTTGGTCCAGGGAGGAGTGTCCCGGGTTTCGCCCCGCACGGCAGCGCTGTGGCGGGTGTTCTTGGGTATCACCGAGGCGGAATGCACATCGAAGTCCTCACCGCGGAGCAGATCTCGGTTCTGGACCGATTGAAGCGGCTCGAGCTCCCGCCCGCGTTCTACCTGGCAGGCGGTACGGCGCTGGCTTTGCGCTACGGACACCGCCGGTCGGTCGACTTCGACTTCTTCCGCACCGACGCGTTCGACGCGGCGGAATTGCTCGCGCAGCTCGATGACGCCTTTCGTGACGTCGAGCACCTTCCCTCCGGCAGCCATACCGTCCAAGTACGCCTGTTGGGGGTCAGCACGACCTTCTTTCGCTATCGCTATTCGCTGCTCGAGCCCAGCGAGCCGACCCCGTGGGGCTTCGGTCTGGCGCACAATGGCGACCTCGCCGCCATGAAGCTCGAGGCGATCGCCGGGCGAGGCTCACGCAAGGACTTCGTCGATCTGTACTGGCTGTGTCGGCAGGGCCTGCGCCTCGAGCGGGTGTTCGCGCTTTTCGACCACAAGTACGGCACCGAGCGCACCGAGCACTATCATCGGCTGCGGGCGATCGGCTACTTCGGCGACGCCGAGCAGGAGCCCATGCCCGACATGCTGCTGCCCTTCGACTGGAACGACGCCAAGTCGTTCTTCGAGGCCGAATCCACGCGCCTGCTGGCGGCCGGCTTGAACGAGTAGACCTACCGCCTGGCCCGCCCCGCTAGTCCCCCATCCGCACCACGGGGTACCGCTGGCATTTGCCCGGGATGGCGAAGCCGCACACCTGCTCGTCCTCGAGGCAGGTCTGTCCCTCGGGGCACTGGCCCTCGTCTTCGAGCAGGGGATCGCAGGGCCGCGAGCAGAAGTCGGGCGGGGGCAGCGGCGCGTCGTAGCGGCCGTTGCCATTGGTATCGATGTAGATGGGATTGGTCATGGCATAGGCCGGGACCGGGCCCCAGTTGGGCATCGAGGGGGGCTTGCCGAACAGCGCGCCCGCCAGCGGCACGCGGCTGAAGGCATCGGCGGCCACCTTGGACAGCTCGAGCTCGCCCCAGGTCAGGTCGAGCGATACCTTGCGCATGGTCCTTCCGTCGCCCAGGCCCATGGCGATCACCACCACCCAGGAGTCGCGCTCGGGCACCGCAAAGGTGAAGTTGCGGCGGATGTCGACGATGGCCTCGACCGGCTGGTTCGGGTTGGTGTGTCGGATGAGCTCGCCGTTGAGGTACACCTCCACGCGATCCACGCCAAACCAGCTCGCCGTCTGCACTTCCAGCGCGAGCCTCAGCGACTCGCCCGCCGAGGCGCCGACGACCTCGCCATAGCTCTTGCCGTCAATGCTGGCGCGGATGAACGGCCCGTAGGTGACGAACGCGCGCCCAGCCCGCATGGCGCTCGTGGCCTCGCGCACGGATAGCGCTGAAGGCTCGTCCGTCGAGCTCTGGAAGTAGGTGCGCGGGAAGCCCGGCTCGTGGGAGTGCCCGTGGCTGTCGCTGGCCGCTACCTGGGTGGGCGTCATGCCCCGCTCGAGCAACCGGAAGAAGGTGTCCACCGTGCCCGCCCGCACCGTGCACGGCTTGTCGCTGTTTTCGGCAGGTACGGGATCCGAGCCCAGCGCTTCCAGATCGCACAGCGCGTTGCTGTCATCCTCAGTGCCCTCGAAGTGCCAGTTGGCGCTCTGCTCGGCAGGCGTCCGCTCGACCACCCGCTTGACCGAGGCCCAGGCCAGGGCGGTGCGCACGCGGTCGCGGCAGGCGTCCAGCCGCTCGGACTCGTCGCACGGCGCCGCTAGCCCGTCCGACAGCTCGGGACAGGCCGCCCCCAGCTCCTCGATCGTGGCGGCGGCGTTGACGCGGTCGCGACAGCGGTTCCAGTCCACGATTTCCTGCACGGTAGGTGTGCGGATGAGCTCGAAGCGCTTGGAGTTGAATAGCTCCATGGCGTCGAAGTGGCAGGTAGCGGTGCGGAAGGTGGGGTTGTTCTCCTCGAAGTCGGTGAGCTCGCGGTTGAGGGTGTAGCTGTCCACGCCGAGCTGGGTGAAGTAGCCGAGAAAGCCGTCGTTGGGATGGGTCACGATGGTCAGCGGATCCATGCCGTCGCCGTCGGCGCGCGCCCAATCGAACATGGCGCCCACCGACATGCAGGTCCAATCGAGCGCGCCGTGGCCGGGTACCTCGAGATCGTCGTAGCGCAGTGGAAAGGCGATGAAGTGTCCCTGCTCCATGGTGGTGATCTCGTTGCCCACCGTGGTGGACAGATACGGCTCGAGCAAGAGCTCGCGCACGTAGCGCCGATAGTCGGTCTTGACGTCGTGATCGGTCGACACCCCGAGA
>CAYTYV010000374.1:0-6633 GCA_964441055.1 uncultured Polyangiaceae bacterium
TGCTGCGCGGCGGGTATCGATCCTTGGCCGCCTCCCAGGGGTGGGTCTTCAGCGCCTTGTAGCTGAGCCACAGCTTGCCCTTGTCGTCCACCCGCAGGACCTTGACCTCGATCTCGTCGCGCGGCCGAAACACGTCGGTGGGCTTGGCGCCGCGGTCGTGACTGGCCTCGCTCATGGGCACCACGCCCTCGATGCCGCCGTAGTCGGACAGGGACACGAAGGCTCCCCAGGGCAGTACGTTGCGCACTACCCCCTGGCACACGGCGTCGGGCGCCAGCCGAGCGAGCTGCTCGCCCCGCTCCTTTTCGGCTTGCTCCTCGATCATCTTCTTACGCGAGACGACGATGTCGCGGCCCTTCTTGCCGTAGCGCGAGACGGTGAAAGGCAGTCGCTGTCCTACTAGGTAGCCGAGGTCGGCGTTGTGGCGCAGGTCGACGTGGGACGCGGGCGCAAAGGCGCGAAGTCCGAGGATGTCCACCTCGACGCCACCCTTGATGACGCCGGTCACCCAGCCGTCGATGGGCTCGCTGGCTTCCAGCGCGGCCCGCAGCTTGGCCTTGCCCTCGGTGGGTGGCACGGGCTCGTTGACCAGCAGGGTCATGCCGCCGCGGATGCTGCCGCTCTGGACCTTGGCGATGAGCGGATCGCCGATGGCCGGGGGCTCGCCGTCTCGCTCGGCCCGATCGAACAGCCCGGGTGCCTTGCCGGGGATGTCCACCCAGATGGCCTGCTCGGTGACCTTGGAGACCTTGCCAAAGACCTGGTCGCCGACGTTGAAAGCCGGGCGCTCTCGGTCTGCTCGGCCGCTCTTGGGCGGGCTCGAGCTGCCCGCCTTGGCACCCTCGGACGGCTCCTTGGCCGTGGCGCCAGCCGCGTCGGCAGCATCTGCGCTCCCGGAAGTGGCCCCCTTGCGCTTGCGGCGACGACGGCGGCGCTTCTTCTTGCCAGCGGCCGCGTCATGGCTCGGCTTGGGCTCGGCGTGCTCGCTCGTCGCCGCGGCCGGCTCGTCGCCAGCCTGCTCGGCTGCGGCCGTCTCGGCCGCGTGCTCGCTCGTCGCCGCGGCCGGCTCGTCGCCAGCCTGCTCGGTTGTCTCCGTCTCGGCCGCGTGCTCGCTCGTCGCCGCGGCCGGCTCGTCGCCAGCCTGCTCGGTTGTCTCCGTCTCGGCCGTATGCTCGCTCGGCGCGGCCGTCGATCCCCGTTCGGTCGGGGTAGCATCGGCGCCGTTGCCTTGCTCTGCTGCCGAGTCTACCGAAGCGTCGTTCTTCGTTGCGTTGTCGTCCGTCGCCATGGGCGCCTCGACGCGTCACGGTCCAGGCCAAAACTGCGGCAATTCAGCTCGTGCTCGCCCCCGTCTGCGGCATGCATAGCGCACATCGGGCCCCCGCGCGACTCCAGAAAACGTCCAGCTCGCCGACGGGTCCGTGGCTCAAATGACAGCCGGGGCAGGGACCGTGCGTCCCCGCCCCGGATGCCGTGGCGCTCGGCCGGCTGGGAATCAGCCGAACCGCGCGCGAACCGTCGTCAGCCGCCCACCGCGGTCACGACCGACAGCGAGGCCGATACGCCAGCCTCGGCGTTGACGAAGGCCTGGCCAATGGCCGAAGCCGCCGGAATCACGCAAACGGCAGCCTTGCCGCTGAGCGAGCCCGGGTCGAGCTCCAGGCTCAGGTTGAAGACGGCCTCGCCCGTGGCGACCAGCGCCTCACCCTTGGCCCGGGCCGCGAGGAAGATGTTCGGCAGGTGCAGCTTGAGCGCGCCGAGCTTGGCGTTCATGGCCGCGTCGATGGTCCCGCTGAAGGCGATCTCGATGGACGGCGGCTTGCACTCGGCCTTGGCGCTGGCGCTGGCCTCGCAGCTCGCCTGGCAGTCGGCGTCCACGTCGCACTGCGGGGGATCGATCTCGCCCTCGCACTTGGGCGCCTTGAGCTCGACGTCGCAGCCGCCCGAGCACTCGCCCGAGCACTCGACCTCGGCGCCGGCTTCCATTTCGCACTCGCCGCGGCACTCACCCTCGCAGGTGCCGTCGCAGCTACCCTTGCAGCTTCCGCCAGGGCCCTCGGCCGAGCAGTTGCCGCTACAGGTGCCCTCGCAGGTCCCGCTGCAGGAGCCCTCGCAGGCCACCGCCAGGTTGGCCGAGCCCTCGCACTTGCCGCTGCAGGAGCCCTCGCACTTGCCCTTGAGCTCGCCGCCCGTGCAGCGAACCTCCACGCCGCCCGGGTCGCACTGGGCGTCGACCGTGCAGCCGCCCTCGCAGCTCGCCTGGGCCTGGACGTCCACGGTACAGCTCGGCGGCTGCGCCGTGATGGTCAGCGACCCCTCGGCCACGATTTCCGCGTTGATCTGGGCCACGGCCAAGTTGCACCAGAAGGCGACCTTCTCGTCGGGTGCGCTCGGCTCGTCGGGCTGTTCCTGATCCGCGCCCAAGTCGATGGCGAGAGCCCGGCAGCTCGCCGACACGTCGGTCACCATCGCGTTGGCCACGCCCGAGAAGTCGGCAACCGCCTGGATCCAGGCGTTGAACGTGGCGTCGGCCTCGAAGTTCACGCCGGACAGGTCGGCACCCACGTCGAAGTCGCTGCAGCACAGCGTGTCCAAGGGGTTGTCATCACAGCCCGAGCCCCCAGTGACGAACAACGCGGGCATGGCGAGCCCAGCCACCAGCGCGGGGACCGCGCCAATACGAAAGACCTTCTTTGTCGAACTCATGCGAAGCACTCCCTTCAATCTTTCTTCCGTGGGCCCCCAAGCCGGGGTTTCGCCCCTCTTTCTTCGTGGGGCCACAGACTTGCCCAGAATCCAGCCCGTTTCAAGGGCTTAGGCGCCTGAGCGCGCGAGCGGCCGCGAGCGACCGCTCGTCCGGCAATGTGGGGAAAGGAACCGACCTAGAACGGAAGTGTGCTCCAAAACAGCGCGAAGATCCATAGACGGCGGCGTCGCTTTCGTGCGCAACGACCGCTCGGGACAGGATGGCGCTGCCTACGGCCAGCAGGTGAAGCGATTCGTGGACGAGCGGTAGGGGAAGTAGCAGCGGTGGTAGACGTCGTAGCCTGGCGGCACGCCCTCGGCCTCGTCCAAGCACTCGCCGTGGGCGCCGCTCGGCGCGGTGGGGCACTCGCTGTCGCTTCCGCCTGGGCAAGCGTCTGGGAAGCTCTCGTCGAAGCAGGCAAACTGCCCGTCGGTGGCCTCGGTGCAGGACACCGAGCTGTAGGCGTCTCCGCAGTCGGTGTCGTCCACGCAGTGCTCGCAGTAGCCGCCCGGGCTGGTCCCTGGTCGGCATGAGGCTGCCCGCGGCACGCAAGCCGAACGCGGCAGGCACTGCTGCTCGCCGCAATCGGCGCTCGACTGACAGCTCCCGCCCACGGCCGGCCAACCGCCGCAGGTCCCGATGCAATCGCTGCCTTCGCAGTCGTCGCCAGAGCGGCAAGGGGTGCCGCCCGGCGCGCCGCCGCAGGTCCGCCCGGCACACGGGATGGGCGGGCAGTCGGTTGGCGTCTGGCAGCCCACGGTGGAGGTGGCCGAGCAGGTCGAGTAGGTCGGCATGCACCACTCGTCGCCCAAGCAGTCATCGTCGGTCGCGCACAGCCCCGCGCACACCTTCTCGCCGCCGAAGTCCACGCACAGCTGCTTGCCCAGACGCGAGCAGTCCAGGTTGTCCTGGCACACCGCGCAAGGCTCGCGCTTCAGGCAGGCGCGGCGCATGAGGCAAACTTGCCCTTCGAAGTACTGCCGTCCGCCCGCGGTCAGCTGGGTCGGGTCGATGCACGGCTCGTCGGTCTCGCCGCAGAAGGAGTAGCCCTTCTGGCAATGATCGTCGTCGCTACACGAACGCGCCGGATCGTGGCTGCAGCTGCCGCCCTCGCAGGTGCTGCAGATCTCGTGCGCATCGCGGACCGCACCGCAGCGGTAGCCCGCCGGGCAGTCGGCGTCCTCGGCGCAGTCGTGGCTGCAGTAGGCGGTGGCGTCGCCCTCTCCTCGGCCGTGGCAGAACAAGGTCGAGCACTCGCTCGGATCGCAGGTCATGACGATGCACGACTCGTCGGTGCCCTCGCACTTGCCGATGGTGCAGCTCGGATCGCCGCCACAGGCCGCCTCGTCGAGCTGGCACAGGTCCGGCTGTCCGCCGCAGGCTCCAGGATCGCAGGGCGCGCCGTTCGGGCAGGCGCGAGGCTGACGGCAAGCCGATGGCTCGCAGAGCGTCACCAGGCACCCTTCTTCCGTGCCCTCGCACTTGCCAGCCAGGCAGAAGGGGTCGCCGTCGCAGACCGCCGGATCGGGCTGACACAGCGCGGGCTGTCCGCCGCAGGCGTAGGGATCGCAGGGCGGCCGCGGAAAGACCACGCCTTCGATGGACACGTCCGGACAGAACGCTTGGGTGCACTCGCCGCCCACCGGGCAGCTCGCGCCGATGGTGGGCAGCGCGATCGGGTCGTGGTGGGGCAGGTCGGTGCACACGCCAAAGGTCGTGGCCCATGCCACGAGCTGCTCGTCGCCACGGGGAGCCTCGGCGGGCGGCTGGCAGGCCTGGCGGGCCGGGTCGCAGTCGCGATGCGAAAAGCAGACCAGGCGGCACTCGTTGTCGACGCAGACGTTGCCTTCGAGGCAGCGGTCAGGGTCGCACACGGCGTGGCACTGGCCGTCGATCATCGTCCCGCCGACACACTGGTCCGCCTCCTCGGTGGTGCCGTCATCGCAGCCCCCTACCAGTAGCCCGGCCGTTCCGAGCACGATGGCTGGCAGCACGGTGACGCACAGTCCGATGATCAGGGCGGAGATCGCCCCACGTGGGCGCAAGAAGCTGTTCATGGTCTCGCTCTCGTGGAAAGCCGCGCGGTCAGTGAGGTAGCGATGAATGCTCGTGGGGTATCTGACGCGCGGCGGCCCCCCGCATCTCGTTGCCGGCCCTTGTCAAGCCGACGCATTCCCCTTATCGGTAGTGCAAACCCAACGTGATCGCAAAGCCGACGCGCGTCCCCATGGGAAGAAACCGCCGCCAGTGGGGGCCGAGCTCCAGGCTCGGCCGCCCGCCACTGGTTCGCACCGACGCTCCGAGCCCTTGCCCGAGCGCGGGGCCAGGCCGACCCAAGACCGTCTTCCAAGGGGGCGAGATCGGCTCATCTAGGCTATAAGAAGCATCATGCGAGACCGCACGCTCTATCTGCTGGCCACCGTATCGGCCGCTTGGCTCGGTTGCGCCGCGCTTGGCTGCGTTGCCGAGACCGAGGATCCCCAGGACACCGCCGCTCCTGCCTTTGACGAGCACAGCGGACAGCTGCCGTCGACCGGGCCGGCCTACCCGTCAGGCCCCTATGGCATCAGCGAGGGCTCGATCCTGCCCAACTGGTGCTTCACGGGCGCCATCCAACCGTCCGCCTACTGGGAGCTCAACCCCAACGACTGGCCCAAGAACGAGCAGGTCTGCTTGTCCGACTTCTACAACCCGACCGGCGACGGGCTCTACCCGGCGGGCTCGCCTTGGGGCGAGGGCACCATGCGGCCCAAGGCGCTGCTCATCGTGCTGAGCGCGGGCTGGTGCTCGGTGTGCCGCGTCGAGGCGGACCAAGAGCTGCCGGAAAAATACGAGCACTACCTGCCGCTGGGCGGGCAGATCCTGACGGATCTGGCCCAGGACAACCAGGGCGCGCCGTCCAAGATCCCGGATCTGGCTCGCTGGGCGCAACGCTACGACGTCGACTACCCCATGGTCATCGACCCGCCGCACCGGTTGGGACCGGCCATGGTGGTGGCGGCGTGGCCGAACAACTTCCTCGTCGATCCCCGGACCATGACGCTGGTCGAGGCCATCGCTGGCATGCCCGATACGCGGTTCTGGAACACCTACGACGAGGTGCTCAACGGCGAGTGGGTTCCCTAAGCCCCTGACCGCGCCCTAGGAACGACGCGGTTTTTCCCACCCGAGCGAGGAGAGCGAGGATGAGCTCGACGATGACGTGGGCCAAGCGAGCGGACCGCAGCCCCCGAGGCTGGGTCGGCTTGGCAATGCGCCTTGGTATCGCGCTGACCGTGTGCGCCTGCATGGTCGCGCTGGCGGCCTGCTCGGGAGGCCGCGGCGGCCCGAGCGCCTCGGGTCCGTCCGCGCCCGATTTTTCGCTCCGCTCGCTCGACGGCCAAACCGTGCGGCTATCGACCTACCTCGGCGACAAGGTCGTCCTGCTCGACTTCTGGGCCACCCACTGCGACCCCTGCCTGCAGGAGATGCCCGAGCTGGTCAAGCTCTACGACAAGTACCGAGGCCAGGGCTTCGTGGTGCTGGCCATCAACACCGACGAGCCCGAGACCATCGCTCAGGTCACCCGCTGCGCGCGCGACAAGAAGATGAGCTTCCCGGTCCTGCTCGATGAGGAGAGCGCCGTGATGGACCGCTACAACCCCAAGGGCGAGCTGCCCTTTGCCGTGCTCATCGACCGCACGGGCTCGATCGTGCTCAAGCGCGCCAGCTACCAGCCCGGCGACAAGGCCTCGATGGCCTCGCTGGTGGCCGCCATCGAAAAGGCCTTGTCCGCCCCATGACGGCCCCGGGAGCGCCCCCGTCGCCGCCGGCTAGACATCCTTGAACGCGGTTTTCAGTGACTTCTGAGTCAGGTTTGCCGCGCAGAGACCCTTGCGGGGGTTTGG
>CAYTYV010000375.1:0-6622 GCA_964441055.1 uncultured Polyangiaceae bacterium
GACGATGGGGGCTCCGGTCGTCGCTCCGCTCCTCCCTCTGCCCCCAAACCCCCGCCAAAAAAGGGGACAGGCTGCTTTTTTTGCGCACAAAAATGCAGCCTGTCCCCTTTTTTCCAGCCTCCGCAGGAGTCTCTGGAAGGACAAACTCGACTCATGTTTCGCGAAACCCTTCTCAAGACTCTAGCCTGAAGTATTCACCAAGGAGCAACAAGTGCCTGAGTGCGACGCGGTGAATGCTTCAGGCTAGTCCGTCGTAGGCGGTGGAGCCACTATCGTCGCTTTCGGCCGCCAGTTCAGCAACTGCGTGCTGCTCGGGTCGATGATCGGGGTATGCATCTCGCCGCCGCGCCCAAGCCGGACTTGGCAGCGTGCTGTTCGCTGCTCTGGCGCAGCGGCCGCCAGGGCCTGCTCGATGCCCTCAGCCCTCGGCAGTGCAGTAGCTGCGACGCCCCCTTGGCGCGGCGGGCGGTGTTCTGTGCGGCCTGCGCTCAGACCGTGCTCAGCGCGCCTCAACCCTATTGCGGCCTGCACGTGGGCTCCGCCCTGGTGGCCTTCGGGCTGTACGGCGGCGCGCTGGCCGAGGCCCTGCGCAGGCTCAAGTACGAGGACCGCCCAGAGCTCGCCCGTCCGATGGGCGAGCTCGCCTGCCGAGCAGCGGTCTCGGCCGACTTGCGGGCTGACGTGGTCGTCCCAGTTCCCTTGCACCCGGCCCGACTGGCCCGTCGGGGCTACAACCAAGCGGCGCTGATCGCGCGCGAGATCGCTCGTGCTCAGCGCGCTCCCATGCGACCGCGCGCCCTCGGACGAGTGCGCCAAACCGCACCCCAGACTCGGCTCGGTCGCGCATCGCGCAGCACCAACGTCGGCGGCGCCTTCGGAGTGCGGCAGCCGCAGGCGGTGGCAGGCCGCACGGTGCTGCTGGTGGACGACGTGGCCACCACGGGCGCCACCCTTGCCGCCTGCAGTCAGGTGCTCGAGCGGGCCAAAGCCGCCGCCGTGCTCAAGCTGGTCGTGGCCGTGGCGATCTAAGGGCTCGCGCAAGAATGGTAACTAATTCTTGCGCGAGCCCCAAATCAACGCGCTTCGAGCGTGACGTCGGTCACGGCCTGGCACTTGATCGCCACGCTCTTGCCCTTGGACAACCACTCCGGTCCAGGCGTCTTGCCCACTCGCACGAAGGCGAGCCCGCAAGGAACCTTCAGCTTGCGGCCGACCGCCCCGACCGCCTTGCCTCGCCAGTACACCTGGGCCTCCGGCGGGCCCGCAAAGCTCACGCGCAGCAATCCCGCGTCGGACGGCAGATCCGCGCCGTCGCCACCCTCGTCGTCGACCTTGGCCGGCTCCTCTGGCGGCGTTGAGGCCGCGGTCGGAGCGGCGCTCGCCGTCGCGCTTACCGTCGCCGCAGCGCTCGCCGTCGCGCTGACCGTTGGCGTGGCGCTCGCCGCAGCGCTTCCCCCTGCCGCCGCGCTAGCAATGGCGGTAGCCGGATCGGCCGTCGAGCGGGACGGCTCTGGGCCGGGCGCTGGGCTGGTTGCGGACAGCGCTGTGGCGGACGCCGACGGGGCTGCCGTCTCCTGCGGCTCGGCCTCTACCGAAAGGCGCGACCGCGTCCACCAGATCCCCGCCGTCGTGACAAGCACCAGCGTGCCGAGCCCCACCACCACGGGCCACAGGAGCCGACGCGCCAACGATGGCTGAGCAGCGCCTACCGGATCCATCGGGGGGGCAAGCGGCCCGGGCGGCTCGCTGCTCGACCACGGTGACGCAGCGGCCGGTGGCCCGGCAAGCGCCTGGGGCGCTGGAACATCTGCGGCTGGTGGTCTGGCAAGTGCCTGGGGCGCGGGGACATCTGCAGCGGGAGGCTCTTCGACGATGGCGGCGGCCAGGGCGCCAGCCTCAGCGGGGGGAGCTGGCGCCTCCTCGCCCTGTTCCGCCCCAGCGGGACCCTCGCTATCGAGATCCAGGGCGATGGTCTGCTGGAGCTCGTCGTCGTCGTCGCTCGGCAGCGCTGGCTTGCTGTCCTCGAGCCCTGGTGGCACGGCGGAGTCGGGGTCAATGGCCACGGTGGCCGCCAGGTCATCGGGCGATGGCGACGAGTCGATGGCCTCGGGCGCGGAGGGCTCGTCGCCGCCGTCCGCGGCCTGGTCCACCGTCTGCTCCGCGTCGCTGGCCGGCTCCTCGACGTCCACTGGGAGCTCCTCCAACACCGGCTCCCAGCTCAGCGGGGGCACGCTGTCGGCATCGGAGCTCTCATCGGAGCTGCCGAGCACGCTTTCCAGCGCCACGGTCTGGTCCAGGCCAGCCACATCCTCGAGATCTCGCGCAGCGTCCGAGCCCTGATCGTCCTCGTCGCCTTGCTCCGAGCCTACACCGCGGAGCGTGGGCACCTTGGAGCGCGGTTCGGGCAGCGAGCGGTTGGAGCCGGCTGGTCGCGGCACGAGTCCCGACTTGGACGGCCGCGAGGGCGGGGGACGCGGCGGCCCTTTGGCACCGCTGGCAGACGGACGCGCAGGCGGAACCTGCCCCGCGGCGGCGGCATCTTCGAGTGCCTTCTTCCCAGCCGCCGCATCGGCCTCGGCCTCGAACCACTGCTCGAGCTCGGTGGCGGTGATCCGGCGCTTGCTCACCTCGGGCTCAAGCGCCCGCGCGAGCGGCTCGGCGAGGTTGCCCCAACCCGAGTCCACCTCCAGCGGCAGAGCATCTGTTCTGGGCGCCTTGCCCAACAGCAGCGACCACACCACGACGGCGACCGAGTAGATGTCACCGCGCGGGCTGAGCCGCCCGCCCTCGGCCTGCTCGGGCGCCGCATAGCCCTCGGCCGCGCGAACCCCCTCGGCACCCACCAGCGCGCCGAGACCCAGCCCCTCGAGCCACACCGCCCCGTCGCGACCGACCACCACGTTCTCGGGACAGAGGTGCCCGTGGCAAATGGCGGCGGGATCGCCCGACTCGTCCGTGGCCGAGTGCGCCTGAGCGAGCGCGCCCCAAAGCTGGTGGGCCACGTGCCAGGCCGCGGATTGATCCAGGCCGCTTTCAGCAGACCGCGCCGCCATAATCGCGCTAAGGCGCACCCCTTCGCGGTGCTCCAGCACCACGGCGAGCCTGCCCTCCGACTCGAAGCTCTCGACGACCTGCTCGATCGCGGGATGATCGAGCCGAGCGCAACGCTCGAGCTCGCCACGCACCCCCTCCCAGCCATCCATCCCCGCTGGCAAGTCGAACAGCCGAATGCAACGGGGCTCGTGTCCAGCGCGCTCGGCCAGGTAGGCCTCTGCCGGCCCATCGAGGCGGCGGATGACCGAGTAGGCTCCGATGGTGGTCTTGGTCGGCTCGCTCATGCTCCTCCACGCGCAGGGCATCGGATGCGCACCCCCACGTTAGCGCTGCCCGCAGCCGCATCATAACAGCACTCCGACCGCCGTCCGGGCACCTTTTTGACCGTCCGCCGACCGTGCGCACGAGCCCTGAGCGGCCCGGCCGTGCACCCCCGCCCGCGGACGCGGTATAAGCGCCGCACCATGTTCAACGCCGCTCAAACCATCTACGCCCAGACGATCGAGGAGATCCGCCAAGCCGGCCTGTACAAGGAGGAACGGGTCATCACCTCGCCCCAGGGCGCCAGCATCCAGGCCAGCCCTGGCGGACAGGTGCTGAACTTCTGCGCCAACAACTACCTTGGCCTGTCCTCGCACCCGGAGGTGATCGCGGGGGCCCACCGCGCCCTAGGCACGCACGGCTTCGGCCTGAGCAGCGTGCGATTCATCTGCGGCACGCAGGACATCCACAAGGAGCTCGAACAGACCATCTCCCGCTTCTTCGGCACCGAGGACACCATCCTCTACAGCTCGTGCTTCGACGCCAACGGCGGGCTGTTCGAGACGCTGCTCGGTCCCGAGGATGCCATCATCAGCGACCAGCTCAACCACGCCTCCATCATCGACGGCATCCGGCTGTGCAAGGCCGAGCGCTATCGCTACCCCAACGGCGACATGGCCGGCCTGGAGCGCATCCTCGAGCAGACGCAGGACAAGCGGCTGCGGATGATCGCCACCGATGGGGTGTTCTCCATGGATGGCTACCTGGCCAAGCTCGACCAGATCTGCGCCCTGGCCGACCGCTTCGGGGCCATGGTCATGGTGGACGACTCCCACGCTACCGGGTTCATCGGCCCGACGGGCCGCGGCACGCCCGAGCACCACGGCGTGCTCGACCGCATCGATGTCATCACCTCCACCCTGGGCAAGGCCTTGGGCGGCGGCAGCGGCGGTTTCACCACGGGGCGCAAGGAGGTCGTGGAGCTATTGCGCCAGCGCTCGCGCCCCTACCTGTTCTCCAACACGCTGGCGCCAGCGGTGGTGGGCGCCTCCATCGCGGTCTTCGAGCTGCTCGACCGCGACGATGGGCCGCGCAAGCACCTGCAGCAGGTCACCCAGCGCTTTCGCGAGGGCATGACTGCCGCCGGATTCGACATCCTACCGGGCACCCACCCCATCGTGCCCGTGATGCTGGGCGACGCGCGGCTCGCGGGCGAGATGGCCGATGCCATGCTCGCCCAAGGCGTGTACGTCGTCGGCTTCTCCTACCCGGTGGTGCCCACGGGCGAGGCGCGCGTGCGCGTGCAGCTCAGCGCGGCTCACCGCAGCGAGGACGTCGACCGCGCACTCGAGGCCTTCGCCAAGGTGGGAAAGAAGCTGGGCGTCATCGCCTGACCGACCGACGCAGAGCGGGCCGCCCAGTAGCGCCGTAGTGCTACTTGCTCTTGGGGGGCAACTTGACCGGGAACCGCCCGGGGCCGCTCTTTTTTCTCGTCGTGGTGGTCGTGGTGGTCGTGGTCGTGGTGGTGGTCGTCGTGCCGCCGTCGCGCAAGACCGGGTCGGCGTAGGTCGTGTTGCGCAGGCTTACGCGGATCCAGCCGGGGGACATCTCCCCGACCCCGCTAGGCCACTCGATGAGCACCCACTGCCCGAGGGTCGCCTTGAGGCGGATGATCGTGCCGCGGCCTACGTGGCCCAGCTTCTTCGATTCCAAGTCGGCCGCCTGGTAGACCGTGAACCCCTTTTTGAGGCGATAGGTGCCGCTGGCCGGGATCTGGTTGGGATAAGTCTTGACGTCGCCCAAGTCCTCGCCAGCCGCTCCGCCAGCCGCATCCGTAGGCTCCGGCTCGGGCTCCGGCTCCGGCTCCGCGGCCGTCTCGGCCGTCATCGGCGCGGTCTCGTCGTCTTTCTTGAGCATCTTGCAGCCCGTGGCTGCCAGAACGCCCGAACCCACCAGCGCGCCCGTGAGCGCCCCAGCCCAAATGTGCTTCGTGATCATCGGCTCTACCCGGTTATGCCCCCAAACGGTGACGGGGGCCTCCCTTATACTGGAGGTTCTCGGCCGAGGTCTACCCCGCCGCTACCGCTCGGGTGGGGTGGTGCGAGCGAGCGGGGGCCGATTGCGCAGACAGCGCTCGAGCGCCTCGTCGAGCTCGCGCGGAGCGCTCGGTGGCAGCCGGGGGCGTCCCATGACGCTGGCGAACATGCGATCCCAGCGCACCCCGCCGCCCTCCTTCCAGCTCATCCACACGAACATCGCTCGCCCCTTGATGTTGCGGTACGGCACCCCGCCGCCTCTGCCGCCCGCCCAGCTCCGCGAGTCATGGCTGTTGCAGCGGTTGTCGCCCATCACCCACACCTGGTCGGGCGCCACGGCATACGGCCCTTCGAGCGTGCCGCACACATTGCCCCTACACACGCGGCCGAGCTCGCAGTCGGCATCGCTCTCGCAAGGCGTCGTGCCCGGCCTGGGGCATCCGGGGCGGTTCTCGTACATCGTCAGGTAGGCCGTCTCGCCCATGAATTCGACGTAGAGATCGCCTTGCATGCTCGGCCCCCGATCGATCCGGCCGACCAAGCAATGGGGAGCTAGCCAGCCGTTGAGCACCGGTCGGCCATCCAGCGCTTCCAGCCGGTCGCCGGGCAACGCGACCGCCCGCTTGATGAAGTCCTGCTCCTCGTTCTCCGGAAACTTGAAGACCATCACGTCGGCTCGGGCGGGGGGCAGCCGCGCGTAGAGCCGGTGGTCGGTCCAGGGCACCAGCGGTCCGTAGGCGTACTTCGCCACGAAGATGTGATCGCCGACCATCAGCGAGGGAATCATCGACCCCGACGGGATCTTGAAGGCCTCGATGGCGAAGATCCGAAGCAGCAGCGCGATGGCCACGGCCAGCCCGATGGACTCGGCGTACTCCCGCAGCTCGCCCTTGCGCCAGCGGGACAGGTGCTGGCCCACCAGCTCCTCGGCTTCGCCAAAGGCCTGCTCGAAGCTCTGCTCAACCAGCGGCACCGTGGTCATGGCGTCCTCGAGCCGGTCGAGCGCCGCGACGAGCCGTTCGCGCTCGGCGGAGCGGATCGCGCGGCCGAGCTCGCGCTTGCGCACGCGCAGAATGCGTCGGGCGTCCTCCAGCAGCTGGGCGGCCCGATCGAAGGGGGCGCGAAGCCGCCCGGGGATGTCGCTGCGAGCGATGATCCCGGCCGCGCCTGCCAGCGGCAGGGCGTAGCGGAACCGCCACAGCACCATGGCGAACACGGTGAAGAGCAGGATGACCGCGGGCACCTGCTGGTCGCCAACGAAGCTCCGGAGC
>CAYTYV010000376.1:0-6599 GCA_964441055.1 uncultured Polyangiaceae bacterium
AGCTGCGGCCTCCCACTGCGTCGGGCGAGCGGGGCGGCGCCGCTTGAGCGGGACGCCATTTTGAAATATGAATTGTGCGTGGGCATTTTGCATGACAAAGTGCCCACTGTGTATACAAGAATCGCAACTGCTCCTGATCACTCCTTCTTCCTGTTCGGCCCTCGGGCCACGGGAAAGACCACCTGGCTCAGGCATCACCTGGGAGACGCCCTTTGGTTCAACCTCTTGCTCGAGGACGACTACCTGCCGCTGCTGTCCTCGGCGCGCACGCTGCGCGAACGCGTCGAGGCGCTGCCGCGCGGCTCGTGGGTCGTCGTCGACGAGGTCCAGCGCCTGCCGGGCCTCCTCGACGAGGTCCACGATCTGATCTCCCGCCACGGAGACGGCTACAAGTTTGCGCTGAGCGGTTCGAGCGCGCGCAAGCTCCGCAGGCTGGATGTCAACCTGCTGGCCGGTCGGGTGATCGAACGCGCCATGTTCCCCCTCGTGGCCCGAGAGTGGGGCTCGAACCGCGATCTCGACACCGTGCTCAGGTTTGGATCCCTGCCAGCCATCTGCATGGGCGAACGCTACCGCGTCGAGAAGCTGCGTGCCTATGTCCACACCTACCTGCGCCAGGAGATCCAGCAAGAGGCGCTCGTGAAAGACCTGGGCTCCTTTCATCGCTTCCTCGAGGTCGCCGCGCTGATGCATGGGCAGGTCGTCAACCGGGCCGCTATCGCACGCGACGCCGCCGTTGCGCGGACGACGGTGCAGCGCTTCTTCGAGACGCTCGTGGACACGCTCGTCGGACACCTGCTGCCCTCCTGGCAGCCCAGGGCTAAGGTGCGGGAGCGGGTCAAGCCCAAGTTCTACTTCTTCGACCCGGGAGTGGTTCGCGCGCTTCGGGACGTCGCCGACGAGCCGCTGTCCGACTCCGAGTCCGGCGCCCTGCTCGAGGGCTACCTGCTCCACGAGCTCCGCGCGGCCATCTCGTACCAGGGGCTGGGGGGACGGCTGTGCTACTGGAGCACGCCGAGCTCCAAAGAGATCGATTTCGTCTGGCTCAAGGGCACGCGGCGGGTCGCGATCGAGGTCAAGAGCTCCCGCCGCTGGCGACCCGAATACGCCAAGACCATCAACGAGCTGATGGCCGCAGGGCTGGTGACCCGCGGATTCGTCGTGTACCAGGGGAAGGAGCGATACCGCAGCGGGGACGTTGACGGGCTGCCGGTCGAGGAGTTCCTCTCGCTTCTCTATACCGACGCGTTCCACGGGATCGATCAACCGACGTAACCGACAACCGGGCGGATCGCGCCGGGCAGTGGTGAAGGGCGTGGCGCTGGAGACGCTGGCGCCTGCAGTAGCCGCTCTGGACGCCTGCGCTCCTCGACTCAATCCGGCAGCCGCACCTCGCGGAGCTCGGCGCCGAGCAGCTCCACGGCGGCCTGGACCGAGGGCTCGGCCGCGGCCTTTTCCCGAGCCGCCTGCTCGGCGGCGGCCCGCTCGGCAGCGGCGACGTCGGCCACGGTGGTCAAGCCCTGGTGGCGGCCGCTGGTGTCGACCACCACCTCGGCGGGCTGCCCGAAATGGCGCTCGGCCGCCGTGCGAATCAGCTCTAGGGCTGCCGGGTCGGTGGCCTGCTTGAGCAGAAAAGAGCCGGGCTCGAAGCCGAGCTCGAGGCGCTCGGGCGCGATGCCTAGCGGCGCGGCGTGCTCGAAGACCGACGCGATGGCCGCCTTCTCCGCCCCAGCCGCCTGAACGATGGCGCGCCAGTCGGCAAAGGCCTGAGGCTCCACGGCAAAGGCCGCAGGCCGCGGCTCCTCGGCCTTGGCTGGAGCACGGCGGCGGCCGGAAGCGGCGCTCTGGCGCACGCTGGAGCGGGCAGGATCGCGCTCGGGCTGGGCCCGCAGCGCCGCAGAGGTACGGCCGCCCGCGCCGCTCGGGTCGGTCGCGTCGGCACTTCCCCTGCCGACCGGTGGGCTCGGCTCGGCACGTCGGCTCGGCTCGGCACGTGGGCTCGGCTCGGCACGTGGGCTCGGCGAGCGGCCGTCCGCGCGCGCGCTCCGACCGCCCGAGGTTGTTGACGGCGCGGCGGGCGCCCGCCCAGGCGGCCGTCCTCCGCCGCCACCGCCGCCTCCTCCTCCGCCCGAGCGGCGCTCGAGCTGCGCCAGCCTCCGCACGAGCTCGTCCAGCGGAACTAGCGGCGGCCGTCGGGCCAGGCGCACCAAGGCCATCTCGAGCGCGGCGCGGGGCTGGCTGCTGCGCGCGACGTCATCGAAGGCGTGCGAGAAGCCCAGATAGAGCCTTGATAGGTCGTCGGCATCGCTGCGCTTGGCCAGCGCGATCACCTCGCCGAGCTCCTCGTCGGCCAGCTCGATCAAGCCGGTCGGCTCCTCGCACACCCGAGCTACCACCAGGTCGCGCAGGTGCGCCAGCAGATCGCGCGCCACGATGCCGACGTCGTGTCCCTGCTGATCGAGCTCTGCGACGATGTCCAGACAGCGGGCGGGCTGTCCGTCGATCAGCGCCTCGCCGAGCCTGTGCAGCACCGAGCGCGACGCCACGCCGAGAACGCGCGCCACGTCTTCCGCCGTCAGCCGCTGCTCGTCCTTTCCCAGCCAGGCGATCACCTGGTCGAGCAAGCTCATGGCGTCGCGCATGCTGCCCGCTGCCTCGCGGGCGATGATGCGCAGCGACTCCCCATCGGCCTCCAAGCCCTCGTCCTCGAGCACGCGCCGCAGTCGCCCAGCGATCGCTTCGGTGGCGATGAGCCGAAAGTCGTAGCGCTGGCAGCGGCTGAGGATGGTGACCGGAACCTTGTGGACCTCGGTCGTCGCGAAGATGAACTTCACGTGCGGCGGCGGCTCCTCGAGCGTCTTGAGAAAGGCGTTCCAGGCCTGCATCGAGAGCATGTGCACTTCGTCGACCACGTAGATCTTGAACCTGTCCCGCGCAGGTCGATACGGCAGGCTCTCCTGCAGTCGGCGCACCTCATCGATGCCATTGTAGCTGGCGCCGTCGATCTCGATGACGTCCACGTCCGCTCCCTCGGGGATCTCGCGGCACTGTGCGCACTCGAGGCACGGCGTGGGCGTAGGGCCTTCGGCGCAGTTGAGCGCCTTGGCCATCAGCCGCGCGGTGGTCGTCTTGCCTACCCCGCGCACGCCCGTGAACAGCAGGGCGTGGGCGACCCGATCGCTCTCGATGGCATTGGCCAAGGTGCGGGAGACGTGCTGCTGGCCCACCAGATCTTCGAAGCTCTGCGGCCGCCACTTGCGCGCCAGCACAACGTAGCTCATGCCCGCTTGGGTAGCAGATCGCGCGCGCCGCGTCGCCCCACCGCTCTCGGGCGCGAAGCGTCACCCGCGCTCGGCGCCGCCACCGCAGCGCCGTCACCGCAACCGTCACCGCAGCCTTGGGGGCCGCGCGACAATGGGCTATCTTGCGCGACCCCATGCTTCCGGAAAGCGTCCAGCAGCTCGCAGAGCTTCTCAGCCGACTGCCAGGCGTAGGCGACAAGACCGCTCGCCGCTTCGCCCTGTATCTGGCCACGGGCGATCCCGCGCTGCCGCACGCCTTGGGCGAGGCCCTGGTGGCCTTGCCCGACGCCATCGGAACCTGCCCGCGCTGCGGCAACCTCGCCGAGCGCAGCACGGCCGACGAGCCGCCCGTATGCCGCATCTGCTCCGACCCTCGGCGAGACGGCTCGCTGGTATGCGTTGTTGCGCGCATCCAGGACCTGCTCTCCATCGAGCGCTCCAGCGCCATCCGCGGGCACTACTTCGTGCTCGGAGCGCTGCTCTCGCCGCTGGACGGAGTGGGCGAGGCCGAGCTTCCGCTCGACGCGCTCGAGGCGCGCATCCGCGATCCCGACCAGCCCGTGCGCGAGGTGCTCCTGGCCACGCCCCCGTCGGTCGACGGCGAGGCCACGGCCCTGCTGCTCGCCCAGCGACTTCGGCCGCTCGGGGTCGACATCACTCGCATCGCCAGCGGCATTCCGCACGGAGGCGAGCTGGAGTACGCCGATCCCGTCACCATCGGTCGCGCCATCGCAGGACGACGAGGGCTGGAGTAGCTCGGGTCTTGGCCATCTGGCTGCTGGAGTCCGCCGGGCGCTGTGCTATGCAGGTCTCTTCGCAGAAGGGGGTGCGCTATGGCGAAGATGGCCATCCAGACCGACCAGGCTCCCCCAGCCATCGGTCCGTACGCACAGGCAGTCCAAATCGACAAGCTCGTCTTCTGCAGTGGACAGATCGCGCTGTCGCCCGAGACCGGCGAGCTCGTGGGCGGTGATGTCGTCGCCCAAGCACGGCGCGCAATGGCCAACCTCGAGGCGGTGCTTGCCGCGGCCGGAGCGGGCTGGGACGATGTGGTCAAGACGACGATCTACCTGACCGATCTGAACGACTTCGCGGCCGTCAACCAGGTCTACGCCGAGCACTTCGGTGACTCGGTGCCCGCCCGCGCCACCGTGCAGGTGGCCGCCCTACCCAAGGGCGCTGCCGTGGAGATCGACGCCATCGCGCAGCTGGAGACCACCTCATGAGCGCAGCCGACGAGCGCGAGAGCAGCACGAGCACCCACGACGCTGGGCCCGAAGGAGGACGCGTCGACGACAAGCCCGCCGCCGCGCCCGAGTATCCAGCGCCAGCAACCGCGCAAGCCGCAGCGGAGCCGGGCGAGGACCAGAGCCCGCCTCAGCCACGGCGCTCGGTTCGGCGCTCGGCGAACACGTCCCCGGTCATCGCTGCGCCGAGCGCCGAGCAGCCTGCTACCGCGGAAAGGCCAGCCGCTCCGTCCTCCCCCAAGCGCGAGCCGCGCCGCCGCAGGGATAGCCGCGCCAGGGCCGAGGCCAGAGCCTCACGGCCGGCCGCCCCTAGCGCGCGCGACAGCGAGCCATCGAGGCGCAAGACCAGGGCCCGGCGCCGCACGCGCCCCACGCCCTCGCGCGCTCCGCAAGCCGCGCCTTCGCCCGAGCCGCCGCCCGCACCCGCCGTCCCAAAGCCGGAGCCAGCTCGAGCACCCGCGAGCCCGCCGCGGCGGCCGACGCCCGCGCCCAAGCCTGCGCCCCGCGCCGACCGCCCGCCCCGCCGTGCGGCTCCCCCTGCCAAGCAAGCTGCCCCGCCCAAGCCGGCTCGCCCCGAGCACGACAAGGTCACCTTGATCCTCCATCCGGCTCCCAAGGCAGCTCCGGGCCATCGCAAGAAGGCCAGCCGTCCGATGACCGCCAAGCAGGCCCTACAGGCCAAGGCGGCCAAGCGCACGGCCGGGCGCGCCAAGAGCGGCAGCGGTACGCAGCCTGCGCCGACCGCCACCCCAGCAAAGGCCGAGCTTCGTCCCGAGTGGCTCGAGGCCGACGCGAGCAGCGCGGTGCAGGCCGTCGTCGCCGCGGGCGAGGCAGGCCCGGAGCTGGTGTACGCCTGGCAGGAACGGGGCAACGCCGCCGCCATCGCCGCGCTCGGTCACAGGACAGCGGCAGGGGCCTCGGGCGAGCCGCTGCCCAGCGCAGTGCGCAAAGCCGCGCGACGGGCCGTCAACGTGCTCAAGTCGCGCGGGGTCGCCATCCCCGCCCCTGCGGCCGAGCCCGACCGCGCCGAGGCAGCGGCGAGCGCAACGGCCGAACCAAAGCCCGAGCCTGCCGTGGCCACCTTTGTCCCGCCCGACACCAACGGCATGGTGTTCTTCTCGATCAGCCAGCGCGAGGCGGGTGGCCGCTATCGGGTGGGCGACGTGGTGGTGCGACCGGGGCTGGGCATCCTGCACGCCAACAGCGGGCGGCTGGCTGGCAAGCAGATCCGCAAGTGGCGCGCCCGCGTGCAGGAGCGGCTGGGCGCGCCGCCCGTCGAAGTGCCGCTCGACTGGGCCCGCTACCGCATCGGCCGCGCCCGCCAAGACAACGACAAGTCGAAACAGCTCTTGCCGCTCGGCCTGGACCGCTGCGCGGCGCTGTTCGAGCCAGCGCCTACCGAGGAGCCTGCCCACCCGCTCGCCGATCTGCTCGCGCGGCTCGACGCCGAGCAGCAGACCGACCGGCTCGCCTCCTCGGCCAAGCTCCATGCCGAGCCCGAGTTCCGCAGCTGGGTGCCCGAGCGCCCTGCCATGGACGAGCTGCTGCAGAAGGTGGGCGCCGAGCTCGGCGCCGACGGAGCGGGCGATACCGAGCGGGTCAGCACCGCGCTCAAGGCAGAGGTCCTCAGCGCCACCGACCGCTACTTCACCCCCGAGCGGAGGGCCGAGCTGGCCGATTGGATGGTCGACTCGGCCGTGTCGCTACGCCAGCGCGAGGGCGATGAGCCAGCCCTGCAGGCCCTGGCAGTATCCAAGCAGGTGCGCGAGGCCGGACTCATCACCTCGCCGCCCCGCGACATCCCCTTCCTGACGGCCTTCTTCGACAAGGCCGTGGCCATCATGGCGCGGCAAGGGCAGGGCCGACTCCAGGTGCCCGTGCCCGCCCCTCAACCTGGCAGCGCGGAAACGCCCGCCGAGGGCGCGGCGGAAGCGGACGCCGAGGCCAGCGCCCCTTCCGCAGACGAAGACTGATGCGGGGGTATGGGGGCAGAGGAAGGAGCGGAGCGACGACCGGAGCCCCCATCGTCGAATCAATCCCAGCGGCAAGC
>CAYTYV010000377.1:0-6593 GCA_964441055.1 uncultured Polyangiaceae bacterium
CATCCGCGTAGGCCGGTATCGCGTCGTGTACGAGATCCACGACGATCGGCTGTTGGTGCTGGTGCTGCGGCTCGCCCACCGCAAGGACATCTACCGACGACGCTGACACACTCGCGAAGCTCGATGCACGGGCTGTGGTCCTTCGCCACCATAGCAACCGTCCACCCTGCTCAGCCGTCGGTTGCCGAGGCGCCTCGATCGTCCAGGCGCAGGTCGGGCTCGTACTCGGCCACCACGGGGAAGTCGGACAGGACCCGGCCTGCCGCGGCCTGTAGCACCGAGTCCACCCAGTGGAAGATGGTCTGACGCCGAATGGCCGAGGTCATGCGTTGCATCCTGCGCTTGCGCTCCTCCGGGGGCATGTTGAAGGCCTGGTGGATGGCGCTGGCCACCTGCTCGACGTCGTAGGGATTGACGACCAAGGCGCCGCGATGAAGCTCGTCGGCGGCTCCTGCGAACTCGCTGAGGACCAGCACCCCGCGATGGTCCACATCGCAGGCGCAGAACTCCTTGGCGACCAGGTTCATGCCGTCGCGCAGCGGCGTGACCAACGCGATCTCGGCTGCCCGCAGCATGGCGAGCACGTCGTCGCGATCGAAGGAGCGCTGCATGTAGTGCACGGGCACCCAGCCCGGCTGGGTGTAGCGGCCGTTGATGTCGCCGACCTGCTGCTCGATGCGGCCGCGGAGCTGCTCGTACTCGGGCACGTTCTCGCGGCTGGGCACGGTGAGCTGGACCAAGTTGACGTTCTCGCGCAACTCGGGATAGCGCTTGAGCGCGAGCTCGAAGGCGTCGAGGCGCTCGGGGATCCCCTTGGTGTAGTCGAGCCGGTCGATGCCGATGATGATCGGGCGCTCGGGGAAGCGCTCGTGGAAGAGCCAGGCCCGCTCGGCGATCTCTCGCGACTTGGCCCGATCCCGAATGCCCTGGAAGTCCAGGCTGATGGGAAAGGCGCCGACCCGGATGGTGCGATCACCGTGATCCACCACCACCACAGCACCGCGCCCTCGCACCGAGCGCGTGCGCACGCCCACGCCCTTGAGGCAGCGGGTGAAGTTGCGGCGGTCGCGCATGGTGTGGAAGCCCACGAGATCGAAGGCGAGCAGGTCATCGAGCAACTGGGCGCGCCAGGGAAGCTTGAAGAAGACGTCGGGAGGCGGAAAGGGCGTGTGCAGAAAGAAGCCGATCCGCTGCTTGAGCCCCAAGCGGCGAAGCTCGGCCGCCACCCTCATCAGGTGGTAGTCGTGGATCCAGATGAAGTCGCCAGGGCCCGCATGACGCGCGATGACCTCGGCAAAGGCGCGGTTGGCCGCCGTGTAGCTCTGCCAGTAGTCGGGGTCGAAGTTGCACCGCGTCTCGAAGCCGTGCAGCAGCGGCCAGAGGATCTCGTTGGCAAAGCCGTAGTAGAAGCCCTGCACCTGCTCGGCGCTGAGCATCACGGGCTCGAGCCGGTAGCCCGACTGGTCCGAAGCGTCCCTCACCGCCCGGCAGAGCGCCTCGGCCTGCTCGGGCTGGTCCGGCAGGGCCACGCCCGGCCAGCCGATCCACACGCCGCCGCGATGGCGCAGCGCTGGGGCCATGGCCGTGACCAAGCCGCCCGAGCCAGGGGAGACCTGCCACGTCCCGTTGCGGCGGCAAAGGACCACGGGCAAGCGATTGGACACGGCCAACAGCCGACTGCGTTTCGGGCTCGTGTCGGGATCCATGATGGCTCCTTGCGTGATGGCTCGTTGGTCGTTGTCGCATCCTTCGGCGCGCGTCGTCGACCAACGCAGAGACCCCGTTCGTGGCCGACCAGCACTTCCCCGTCAAGCTGCTCGAGCGCGGATGGGTCGCGCTGGCGCAACAAGCGCGAGGGGTCGCGGCTTGCATCGCGGGCATAACTCGGACAGTAGATCTGAAAAGCGCGTGGAGAGTGAGCCCGGCTGATGCGGGCCCACAGCACCACCGGTCATGGCTGTAGACCACCACATTCGCCGCTACTTTCCGATCGTCGCAGGCGCGCTGCTGGCGCTGGTGGCCTACTTCCAGGCCTCGGGCATCAGCGCGCTGGTGGCGGGCAGCCTCTACGAGCCCGCGCCGCTTTCGCTGCTCGAGCGGCCGACGGTCCTGCCGAGGCGCACCCGGGCCGTGAGCGCCAAGCCCATCCTGGCGCGCAACGTCTTCGACTCGGAGACCGGTCCCCTCGACGGCAGCGCCGCGCCAGCGGTGCCGCCGCCAAGCCAGGACGGGCAGGACGCGCCGGGCAATCCGCTCGAGGATCCCAAGTGCGACTTCGCTCGAGCAACGCTGATCGTGGCCTCCGACGACCCCGCCTGGTCCTTCGTCGCCATCGAGCAAAAGGGCGGCGAGAACACGCTTCGACGAGCTGGCGACAAGGTCGGCGAGCACACCGTGAGCTTCGTGGCCTGGGACAGGGCGTGGCTGTCCAGCAGCTCGGGCCGCTGCCAGCTCAAGGTCGGCGATCAGCTCGAGCGAGGCAGCACGCCCCGCCGCACCCCTTCCCCTGAAAAGCCCGAGCGGGCCAGCCGCCGCTCGAGCCGCCTTCCCAAGCACATCGCCGACAAGATCCACAAAATCGGCGAAAACCAGTACGCCGTAGACCGCGCAGCCATCGACGAGATCTTGGGGGATCAGGCCACCCTATTCCGCGCGATCCGCGTTCGCCCCATCAAGGAGGGCGAGGATGTCAAGGGCATGCGCTTGTCGCGGATCCGCTCGGGCACGCTGCTGCACACCCTCGGCATCCGCAGCGGCGACGTGGTGCACTCGATCAACGGCTTTCAGCTGACCGATCCGCAAAAGGCCTTGCAGGCCTATGGCCGGCTGCGCACGGCCGACGGCTTGAAGATCGCCGTGACCCGCAATGGCAAGCCAGTGACGATCGATATTGGGATCCAGTAGGGGGCCCGCCCTACAACAACCCCTGCGCCATGAGCAGCAGCGCATTGTCGTCCCGCTCGGGCTCCCGATCGGAGTCGAGCATCTTCCACTTGTAGTTGAGCTGCAGCTTGAGCTCGGTGAGCGGGGTCCAGCTCGCGCCCAGGGTCCAGACGTGCAGGGTGTCGACGGCGCCGTTTTCGTAGCGCTCGTGGGCAAAGCCCTCGTAGCGGTGGGCGAAGTCCAAGGTGCCCGGCAGCGGCGAGAGCACCAGCGCGCCTTCCCAGCCGCGGTAGGCGTAGTCGTCCTTGTCGTCGTTATCCAAGTCGTCCAGCACCGCGCCACCGCCAAACAGTCCGGTCAGCTTGACGAGCTTGCCCAGCCACAGCCGCAGGTCGCCCGACCACGAGCGACGGCGTACGTCCAGCACCGTGCGCTCGTCGTCCAGCACGACGTCGGGGTGCTCGTTCCAGCTGAAGTGGCCGCCCAGCTCGAGGGCCACGGGATCGCCCGAGCCGTCCTCGGCCCGCGGCAGAATCTCGTAGCCGAGCCGACCGGCGTAGAAGTAGGCGCCGAAGGAGTTCGAGTAGATCTCCTGTTTGAACTCCGAGCCGCCGATGAACTGGTTGGCGCCGAAGCCGTTGCCCACCATCAGGAAGTAGCGGCCGCCGAGCACCCGCCCCTTGAGCCCCACGCCCACATCGCGGAGATAGGTGCGGACGCCGTTGAAGCGCGGCGAGGAGAGCGATGGGCTCTGCGACAGGGCCAGATCGGTCGCGCGCTGCGACAGCAGGCTGCGCGTGACGAAGTCCAGATCCGCGCTCGGCAGGCCTACCTCGTAAGTGGAGGGGATCTTCATCTGGCCGCCCCAAAGCTCGATGTACTGCTGGTAGAGCGGCACCGCCAGGTAGGCGTCGAGCAGGCCGGGCGGGCTACCCTCGAGCCGCAGCGAGAGGCGGGCGCGCAAGTGCTCGGTCTCCAGATCGGTCCACAGCCGCGCGCGGCGAATACTGAAGCCCGATGCCTCCTGAGCCGCCTCGTCCGAGGAAAGCGGCTGGAGCAGGCCGTTTTCGTTCTGCTCGTGGACGGTCCACCAAAGCTGGAGCTGACCGCCCAGGCCCAAGCGCACCGCGTCACCCTCGAAGATAGTCCTCGACGGCGTGCTCTGCTCGTCGGCCGCGGGCGGCGCGGGGGTCTCGGGCGAGGAGGGCTCGGCCCCAGGCTCGGCGTCGCTCGGCTCGGCGCCCGCCCCAGCGGCCACGGCCCACAAGCCAGCCGCCAGCAGCGCGGTGCGGGCCGTACTCGCGGCTGAGCTCGGCGTCGGCGGGCGGCTCACGGCGCGGTGATGCCCGCGCCGTAGACGATGAGCTGCCGCTTGTCGATGAGCGAGTAGCCGCCGTTTTTCCAATCGAACTCCTCGTAGCCCTCGGGGATGGGGTTGACGCGAACGGCCACCAACCCGCGCACGCATCGTCCGGCGTTGTGGTCCTTGTTCTCGTCGTAGTCGTAGCCGTCCTCGTACTCGGCGGGGGACTTGGAGCCGCGGTCGGGGGCGCCGGGGTCGGCTTGCGGCACGATGGACCGATAGGGGCCCTCGCCCTCGAGCTTGCCGCTCACGGCATCGAGATAGCTCGGCTCGAGGTCCAGGCCGTCGCGCCAGTGGGCCACCAGCAGCCACGGCTCATCGGGGATCTCGCCGCCGTCTTGCAGACCAGCTGGCAAGTAGTCCTCGGGCGGGTACTCGACAAAGCCCTGGTTCGGATCGCTGAAGCTACCGGGATCGAGATTGGCGTAGTACAGCCCCGGAGGATAGGGGCTCGTGACGTCGGCAATGTCGACGTCAATGGCATAGCCATCGGGCGCGATGAACGTAACGCTGGTGGCGCTATCGAGGTCGGCGCCGACCTGTTCGAGCAAGGTGAGCACCTTGACGCCGCCGTATGTGGCATAGCTATCGAATTGCTGCTTGTGCGAGTTGAGCAGCAAGAACTGCTCGTGGTAGGTCATCGCCTGCACGTCGTCCCAGCCGAGCGTCACCAGCGGCACCGTGGGCTGACCCGGCTGACTGCTCGAGTCGCCCGGATAGCGCAGCGCACTGATCTCGTCGAGGTTGCTGTGCGAATCGCCGTCCGAGTCCTGGCCCTCGATGGCGCGAAGGGCCTCGAGGCTTCTTCCCGCGCCGAGGTAGTCCAGCCCATAGGGATTGAGGGTGTCCTGGTAGGCCGTGGGCGCGCCTGAGACGATGGACTCGTCGGGGTAGACGATGAGGTGGCAAAAGGTACACGGGTTCATCTCGGACGTTTTGCCGTCTTCGTCCTCGACTTGGCCGCCCTGGTGGCAAGTCTGACAGTCGTCCAGCCGGGTGCCGACCAGGTGGGGATAGGCATTGACCAAGGCGTGGATATCGGCGTCGTTCTCGTGCCCCTGATAGGACTGCGACGAGACCACGCCCGGGTTTTCGGCGGCATCGTCGCCCAGACAGCCGCCGCCTAGCAGCGCCGCGCCCGAAATCACGAGCGCCAGCGCGAGCCAAGAGCCCATTCGACCGTGTCGCAAAACATTGATTTGACGATGGGGGCTCCGGTCGTCGCTGCGCTCCTTCCTCTGCCTCCAAACCCCCGCAAGGGTCTTTCCGTGACGAGCTCGATCTATTCGCAACAGCTTCTCCACCTCTACGTCACTAGTGGAAGGCATGATCGTGATACTCCCAGCGTTGACAACCAAGTCGCCACGCCTTGTACGGCTCGCTCCGAAGGCTGTCAACGGAGGCTCTAGCGACGCTCCTTGGCTTCGGCTTCGGCTTCGGCTTCGGCCAGCGCTTCGATCTCGGCCAGGGCCTCCGCTTCGGCGCGCTGGTCGAGCGACGTGGGGCTCGCCGCAGCATCGGGGCTCGGATCCGCGAGCGCCGTCGGTTCCGTCGGGGCTCGTTCCTCGACGCCAAGGGCCACGGTATCGGCCAAGGGCTCCGCGCCTGGCTCGATCCGCACCTGGCGGGCCAGCGCCGTCCATCGATCGCTCTCGGCCGTGGTGCCGAAGCGATAGGTGATGTTGCCGTGGTCGTCGACATCGATGTCCACGCCCTCGTCGGGCTGCTTGGCGAGCTCGGTCAACAGCTCGTCGGCCTCGGCCTGCTCGACGCCGAGCACCCTGGCGGCGTCCTGGGCCGTGAGCGCGCCATGCTGATAGGACGCGGCAGCCCGCAGCGCGGCCAGCTTGGCGCTGTGCGCGGCCCGATCGCCCTTCTTGCGAAGCTTGCGGCCACCCAGCAGCAGGATGGTGCCGATCAGCGCGGTCGCGAAGGCGAGCGGCAGGCCCAGCACGTAGCCCAGGCTGATCGACTCGGCGATGAGCTGCCCGAGCCACCACAGCATCGCCGACGCGGGCAGCCCCAGCGCGAAAACCCAGCAACCGAGGGCCTTGGCCGCCCAGCCCCCCGCCTTGGACGGGCGCCCCGCCACGTTCAGCGCGGTGGTCGCAAAGGGCATGCGCATCCCCCCGCAGACCGAGCAGCGCGCCAGCACCCCCCTCATCACGATCGGCGCGTTCTGTCCGCAATGCGGACACACGGCTGGCTTGGGGTTGGACGGCAAGGTCTCGACCTCTACATCACTGGCGCGGCGCGCGGATCTGCTTGGTGACGGACACGCAGTTGCCTCGCTCGTTGAAGCGCAGCGCGTCGACCGACGCCCGCGCCAGCAGCACCCCGCGGCCGT
>CAYTYV010000378.1:0-6589 GCA_964441055.1 uncultured Polyangiaceae bacterium
GCCTCGGCCTGGTCGACGTCTTGCTCGATCTTCTTGGCCTTGATCTCCGGGTGCTTGGCGAGCACCTGCTGTAGCGCGGCCCAGGTCGCGTTGATGCGATTGCGCGTACACTTGCACGCTTCCCGCTGGCCGATGAAGACCACTTGAGAGACCTGGCCGGCTCGTCCGGGTTGGACCGAGGAGGCCGACCCGACCGTGACTGTGGGCGGATTGCTCGACGTCGACTGCGTGTCCTGCGGCGGCGCGGAACGGCAGCCCGTGGCCAGCACCACCAGCACAACTCCGAATCTCAACATCGGTTCCACTACGACAACACCTCCGCCGCCCGTCAGCGGCTACCGTATACCTTGGTAGAGGAAGTAGGCGCCGACCAAGACGATCACGCCGCCAGCCGCACGCCGAAGCCGCTCCAGCCACCGCGTGGCTCTACGCGACTCGAGGATCTTGCGCGCTGCGCCCATGGACGTGCCTGCGATGAGAATGAGCACGCTGTGGCCAAGGGCGTACACGAGTAGGAGCAAGCCGCCGTAGGCTACCGACGCCCCTGAGCCTGCGAGATAGGTAAGCAGCACCACCAATATGGGCGCGGCACACGGGGTCGACACGACGCCGAAGAGTAAGCCGAGGATGAGCGCCCCGAGGGCGCCTCGGATGCGGGGCTTGACCTCGAACGGCACTGGAATGGTGAACTTCAACACCCCCATCAGGTGCAGCCCCATGACCAGGCAGACCGCGGCGACGACCCAGCTCCAGATGCTGGACACGTCGCCGTACATGGTGCCTGCCAGCGCCGCGATCATCCCGAGGGCGGTGAACGTGATGGACAGGCCCAGAACGAAGCAGAGCGAATAGAAAAGAGCGCGCAGGACACCTGTGTGCTCCTTGGGGCCGCCCGCTACGAAGCTCATCATGAGGGGGATCATGGCGAGCACGCATGGGTTCGATGCGGTGAGCAGGCCCCCGACGAAGACAGCCACGATGGCCAGCCATGGGCTGGTGTGGATGTAGCTCTCCGCGTTGGCCAGCAGCTCGTCCATCAGTCGCCCGCCCGCAGCCACTCCGAGATTCGCTCGACCGTGGGCAGCTTGCCCGTGCTCTTGACCTCGCCGTTGATCACCAACGCCGGGGTAAACGCTACGCCGTAGCTCGCGATCTCGTCGATCCTCTCGACCTTGGCGAGCTCGGCCGAAGCGCCCGTGTCGCTGATGGCTTGCTCGGCCAGCGCGTAGAGCTTGTTGCACTTCGCACAACCTGTTCCGAGTACCTTGACCTTCATCGGCATCCCTCCTTCTTCATCCATCAAAAAAGCCCGCCGTAGATCAGTCCAGCCACGGTCGAGAGCACGACTACGAAGCCGATGTACGCAGCAGTCTGCACCGTGCCCAACACGCTGCGGATGACCAGCATGTTGGGAAGAGACAGCGCTGGTCCGGCGAGCAGCAGTGCCAGCGCGGGCCCCTTGCCCATGCCAGCGGCCAGCAGGCCCTCGAGGATGGGCACCTCGGTAAGGGTGGCGAAGTACATGAACGCCCCCGCGACCGAGGCAAACAGATTGGCGCCGACCGAGTTGCCACCCACGACCGATTCCACCCAAGCGCGCGGGATCAGTCCCTGGCCCCCTTCAGGCCCGCCGAGCAAGAGCCCGGCTATCGCCACACCAGCGAGCAAGAGCGGCAGGATCTGCTTGGCGAATCCCCAGCTCGACTCCGTCCACTCCCATAGCTCGTCACGCTGAAACCACGCCCACAGAGCCACGGCGAGCAGCAGCCCGAGAGCTCCCGAGATGATCCACTTGGCATCGAAGATCACCCGCCAGAGGCCAGCGTCGCCTGCGGCGGGCTTGCCCCAGTTGGCGAACACCAGCAGGCCCACCATCAGGCCGAAGTAGACGACGTGCTGCCACGGCCGCCGCGACGAGTCCTCTTCGGGCATGGCGATGCCCCCGCCGTCGGCTCGAGCCGCCTCTTGCTTGCGAAAGGTCAGGTGCATCGAGAGGCCGATGACCACCGAAAACAGGATTGCACCGACCGCCCGGGCAATGCCGAGCTCGAAGCCAAGCACTCGGGCAGTGAGGATGATGGCCAGTACGTTGACCGCGGGTCCGGAATACAGGAACGCCGTAGCAGGACCCAGCCCTGCGCCGCGCTTGTGGATGCTGGCGAACAGGGGCAGCACGGTGCACGAGCAAACGGCGAGGATCGAGCCGGACACCGCCGCCACGGGATAAGCCACGGTCTTACGCGCCCCATGGCCCAGGTACTTCATGACCGCGCCCTGGCTCAGGAACACCCCGATGGCTCCAGCGATGAACAGGGCCGGGACCAGGCACAGCAGGACGTGCTCACGGGCGTACCAACGCACCAGGGCGAGGCTCTCGTAGATGGCCCCCAAAAACCGCTCCGAGCCGACGGGCAGCAGCCAGCAGCCCGCAAAGACTGCCACGAAGAGCAGAAGCTTCGTTCGCTCCTTCATGCGGCCCTCGGAATCGACCAGCGGCGACCAAGGAAACCAAGCATCAACGGCGGGCTCCGATCCGATCCGTGCTTGCGCCGACGGCGAACAGCCTCCAGAGCCTCTTCTCGAGCTCGTCGCGTACTCGCCGGAAGGCATCGAACCGCGCCATGGTCCGAGTTCACCGCTGTCACCCACTCACGTCAAGAACGCCTGTCCTCAGAGCTCCTCCCGCTCGGTGAGCTGCGACCAACGCCTAGCGTCGCTGTGCCAGATCGACGCTGAGCGTGCCCAGGCGTTGCGTTGCGCCCGAGGGAGCGCGACACACCGCTTCGTCGTGCTGTCGCCACCAGTGCGTCGCGGTTTCCGGAGTCCAGCCTTGGACTTCGGGCAGCTTCTGCAGCGCTTGACGAAACGCCATAACGCTCGGCGGCCGGTCGCTGGGATCTTTGCTCAAGCATTGCAGCAACAGCTGCTCGAGCGACTCGGGGATGGGCTGACCAAGGCGCTGTGAGGGTGCCTCGGGCAGCTCATACAGATGACGGCTGCAGATCTCGATGACCGAGCGGCCAGGAAACACGGGCGTGCCCGTGAGCAGGAAGTAGCCAACGGCAGCGAGAGAATAGAGATCGCTGCGGCCGTCGGTGGCGTCGGGATGGGTGATGGCCTCGGGCGGGATGTAGTGAGGCGTGCCCAGCAGCGCGTTCGAGTGCGTCTGCTCGGACCCAGGCGCCGGCTCGAGCTGCTTGACCAGGCCGAAGTCGAGGACCTTGACCGTGTCAGGCACTCCTCCGAGCTCGGCGAGGAAGATGTTGTCAGGTTTGATGTCGCGATGAATGAGGCCAAGCCCGTGGGCTTCGGCCAGCGCCGCGGCGGCATGCGACAGCACATGCACGACGCGCTCGGCAGGTTGCGGGCCGCCGTGGTCGACGATCTGCTGCAAGCTCGCCCCCTCCAATAGCTCCATCGCGTAGTAGAAGAGCCCATCGGGGGTCCGGCCATAGTCGAATATGGTCACCGTGTTGGGGTGACTGAGCTTGGCCGTCAGCTGCACTTCCTTTTCGAAGCGACCGATCGCCTGCTCGCCCGCCTTGCTCGGCGGCAGCACCTTCACGGCCGTGGGGCGCCGTAGCATGGCGTGCTTGGCGCGGTACACTCGTCCCATCCCGCCCTCGCCGAGCTTCTCGACGAGCGTGTACTGGCCGAATGGCTGCGCCGAGGGCGAGGTGGACCACCAGATCGAGCCTCGAGACCGAGCGGCTCGTAAACGGAACGAGCAGCACCCGAACCGCTGCGGATGCGAGCACTAGGCATCCTACCCACAGGCCAAAACGGGAGACGCGATACTGCAGAAAACGGCGATCGCCTCCCGTGCTTGGCTGGCTCGACGGCTCGGAAGCGCGAGCAGAGCTCGAGCCGGCCAGCGAGGCCCAAGCGCAGGCAACGACCGACGTGGCTGCGGTCAGTCCACCGGAAGTCGCCACGTCAGGCCTCCGCGAAAAAGGAAGGTGTTCGGCACCATCTGCGCACCGCCCGTGATCCCCTCATCGTCGGCGTTGAGCATCTCGAAGCGCCGAAAGACGCTGCCTCCCGCCAGCGCTGAGAGCCACACGGTCTCGAACAGCCGCACGCCCGCCACGGCTCCGACGATACCGGTCGAATAGGCCACGTGGTCGAGACACTCGGCGGGTTGGGCCACCGCCTCGTTGGCCGCTGTGCCAGCCACGTCGGCCGCGCTGGCCACGCACGGCCAGGCGTCGGCGATGCGCTCATCGCGCACGGCGTACTCGTTGCCGAAAACCTCCACCCGCATACCCAGCTCGACGCGATCGAACAGGGTGTGCTTCAGGCTCGCAAAGGCTGGCACGAAGGCCTCGATGCGAAACGTGGCGATCGGCGCGTCAGCCGGGCCCACTGACCACGCCTGCCAGTCGACGTAGAGGGCTGGCAGCGGCAGAAAGGAGCCGAAGCTGTAGCTCACCAAGCCGCCTCCGCCGAGCACGAAGTCGTCCGTGAAGGCGTGGGTGGCAAGCGCGACCGCGCTCAGCCGCACCATCTCCTCGTCCACGGCCGCAAAGTCGCCGCCCATGCCTGGGGCAACCCGCACTGACAGCGCCCAGTCGCGCGGCAGAAGCTGTACGAGCAGAGCGCTGAGCTCGACCGAGTGAAACGCGCGCAGCGGCACGAAGCCTGGCGGAGCATTGGCAAAGGACACCGACTCGACGTGATAGGCAGAGCCCACGACGAGGAAGGTCTGCTCGGCGAGCGGGATGGGCGCGTTCAGACTGGCGTCGTAGGAGGCGACCTGCGCCTCGAGCGGGCGTGGATCCTCGAGCGCGACACCTGGCGCGTACTGCGCGCTCACGAGGAATCCAAAGCGGTCATCGGCGGGTGAAACGTCTGCCAAAGACTTGCGCTCGAGCACTTGTGGCCACTGATAGCTCGGCCGACGAGGCCAAGGAGACGTGGACAAAGCCGCGCGGAAACCCAAGCCTCCCTCGCCACGATGGGCTACAAGGCGGCGCATGAACGCGCACCGAACCGCACTGCTGCTCGCCGTGCTCTGCCTCGGGGCCGCGGCTTGCGGCAAGACCCCCACGACGCCTGAGGCGGAGCCAACAACCGCGGCGCCAACGGCCAAGGCCACCGACACGGCTACCGCCACGGCCACCGAGGAGGCAACGGCAGCGACGACCGCGGCCGCTTCGGCATCGGCCCTGGAGATCCCAGGGCTCGAGGCCTTGGAAAAGGAGCTGCGGGACGGCATCCCCAAGGGCAGCGGCGACTACGCCAAGGCCCTCGCGCTGGCAACGCTGCACAAGCAGGGCAAGCTCTCCTACCCGGATCTCGAGCGGGCCATCGTGGCGCTCGCGCTACCGCCTCACAAGCTCGGCGACGCCTACCTCATGATCCCCGTCCCCAAGCCTCCACCGCCGCACAAGTTCGATCCCAAGATGATGCCCAAGGACTGGGAAGGCACCTGGGGTGAGGTGGCCATGGCCTACTGGCTCGGGGCGCTCGACAAGGCGCTCTACGCCAAGCTGCATCGCGCCGCTCACCCCGATCGCTGCAAGCACGACTGAGCCGTCGCGCCGTCTCTGAGCCAGCCTATCCGTGGCCATAACTCGGTCTGACGCACCACTTGTGGCCACGGATCGCGAACCGATCGGTGGCCACATCTGCGGGACGATCAATCCTTGTGGCGCCGCTCCAAGCTGGGCTAGCACCTACGAAGAGGTCGAAACGTGGACAAGGTGCTGCTGGGCTTGGGTCGCCGCATGATCCCGCTTCCGTGGCGGCTCGTCAGGTGGATCCTGCCTCGCGAGGCGCGCAAGACCGCGCGGGCGCTGGGCGGCCTGGACGAGGATCATCGGCGGGTCCACCACTTCGTCGTGCGGGAGCTTCCGCGGCTCGCCGCTCCCATGAGCCCGGATACCATCGTGGCCGAGCTCGGCATGGAGCGCGACAAGGTCAACGCGATTCTGGACGAGCTCGAACGGCGGCTCATCTTCCTGTTCCGCCCTGGCGGACGGGACGTGGTGTGGGCCTACCCGGTGACCGTCGAGCCCACCCCCCATCGGCTCGCCTTTAGCAGCGGCGAGCGGCTCTGGGGCGCCTGAGCCACCGACGCCGTGGCGACGCCCTTGGTCCAAGGGCGACTGAGAGACCAGCCGCTGTCGTTCGACGTCGAGTCCGAGTGCGCCTGTTGCGCGCGTCCCATTCGGTTCCGCATCGGGCACGACCTCGAGTTCACGCTGGAGGATCCGAGCTGCGACCCGCTGTTCTTCGTTCCCATGGTCGATTTCACTCGCCTGCGGGCTCCGAGCATCATCGACGGCTTCTGAAAGAAGTCCGTGTTCTTCTGGTCAGAAGAACATGCTCGCGCCCATCGGCGGCAGCACGGCGGGGTCAAGGGCATCTACCTCAGCTTGCAGCAGAACCAGCTCTTCGCCCCCGTGGCCCAGGAGGTGCCGTTCGAGTTTGCCCGCTGTCCTGCTGCGCCCGAGTGAGCCCATCGCAGCGACAACGAGACGACGGCGCGAGGCTCGGGCGAAACGGTGTGCCAGCTCCTCGGCGGGGCCAACAACCGCGGCGCCCACGGCCAAGGCCACCGACACGGCTACCGCCACGGCCACCG
>CAYTYV010000379.1:0-3219 GCA_964441055.1 uncultured Polyangiaceae bacterium
CGCCTTCGCCACCGACGTCGCCCCAGCTACTGGCCCAGATCTCGGAGCCGTCGGAGCCGAGCAGCCTGCCCGCAAAAGCCGACGCCTCGCCGTCGGTCGTCAGATCGGTGGAGCCCAGATTCAGTGAGACGCCAAACCAGCCGGCCACGATCACGTCGTCGTTGCTGGTGATGTCCAGATCCACCAGGTGTTGCTCGTAGCTGTCATCGTCGCCGTGGATCTCGCTCCAGTGGGTGGTGGTCAAATCGCCGCTCAGGCGGACCAGCACGATGTCGGCGTAGTCGTCGGCGATCATGTCCTTGTTGCTGCCGCCGATGACCACGTTTCCAGCGCTATCGACGGCCACCGCGGTGGCTTGCTGGTCGTCGGCGTCGTCCAAGCGGATCGAGTTCAGGTGCGCCCCGTCCGAGCCGTCTAGGTGCACCGCGAAGGCATCCACGCCGCTAGCCGTGAAGGGCGTGCCGCCACCGAAATCCACTTCGCCGTCGAAGCGACCGACCACGATGGGGTTGTCGCTGGCATCTACCGCAACGGCCATGGCTGCGGTATCGACGTCGCTTGCCCCGCCGAAGGTCGTGGCCCAGAGCAGGGCGCCGTCTGCGGCCGCGTACTTGACGGCGAAGGCGTCGCGGTAGCCCACGGCGGCGTAGTCGACGGTCCCGTCCTCATCGAAGTCGATCTCCTCATCGAAAGTACCGACCGCGATGACGTTGCCCGCGCTGTCGACGGTCAAGCCCCAGAGGTACTGGTAGGAGGGGCCGGCCGCGCCCATGATGGTCCGGTCCCACGAGCAGGCGCCATCGGCCGCCCCCAGCTTGGCGAGGAAGGCGTCCCAGCTGGTCCCGTCCGGCTCGCTGGCCATGGCGCCGCAACTGAAGTCGAGGTCGATTCCGCCGAATTCCACGGGTTGCCAGCTGCCGCCGACGAGCACGTTGCCGTCGGCATCCACGGCCAGGCCGCGCCCCGCCTCCAGCAGCACGTCGCCGAACTGGCTGCCCCAGACGTAGTCGCCAGACTGGTTGACGCAGGGGCTGCCGCCACCGCCGCCCTCACCGCCCGAAGGCGTGCCCGTGGTGCTGCCGCCTGGAGTGCCCGAGACGGTGCCGCTGGTCGTGCCCGCGGTGGTTCCAGCCGCGGTCCCGTCGTCGTCGTCCCCCTCGTCGTCGCTGTCACAAGCCGCGTAGACCAGCAGGCCCGAGAGCGCTGCCAAAAAAGCTATCCTGCGCCGTTTCATGTCGACTGATCTCCTGTTCCGACTCGACTCGCGTGGGGGCACTCCCCGGAGCCAAGATGCTGTAGCATTTTTGCTCTGTGCACGAAATCCGAGGCTCGAGGCGGCTAGGCGGGCCGGTGCGTGATGTGGCTACCTGGTCAAGCCGCCGACGAACTCGTCCCAGACGCCGTTGATATTGCAGGTGGCACACGAGATGTCCCCGCCGCCGAGATCCAGCGTGCCGTAGAAGTAGCCCGCAAGGCCGATGTCGCCATCGGCGTTGGTCGCGACCCTTTCGATCCCCTGGCCCGTGGAGGCGCCGATCAGGTCATCGCCATAACGGTGGGCCCAGAGCCCGAAGCCGTCGGCGTCCAGCTTGACGATGAACGCGTCCTGGGCCTGCTCGTCGCCTGAGTTGATGATACCGGCGGAGCCGCCGAAGTCGATCGTGCCGTAGAACCCGCCACCGAGCACGATGCGGTCGCAGCCGTCAACCGCCATCGACGCGACCGAGGCGCCTAGACCTGAGGCGCCCCAGTTGCTGGCCCACACCTCCGAGCCGTCGGCGCTGAGCAGCCTGCCCGCAAAGGCCGACCACTCACCCTCAGCGGTCAGCGGGGTGGTGCCCAGGTTGAGCCCGCCCTGGAACCCGCCAGCCACGATCACGTCGCCGTCGGCCAAGGTGTCGATGTCCACTGGCCACTGGTAGTAGCCGTCGTCGTTGCCGAACAGCTGCTGCCAGTGGATGGTACTGAGGTCGGCGCTTAGGCGAAAGACGAGGATGTCGCCATAGTCCTCGTAGTCCGCGTCGTGGTCCTGACCAGCGACGACCACCTGGTCGGCGCTGTCCACGGCCACGTAGACGGCGGACTGGTAGCCGCTGCCGCCGAGGTTCGTCGAGTGCAGATGGTCGCCGTTGGCGGCGGCCAGGCGCACCACGAACGCGTCCGAGTCTTCGGGGCTGAGCGCGCTGCCGCTGCCGAAGTCCACGTCGGCGCCCTCGAGGTGGCCGACCACGACCGGGTTGTCATCGGCATCCACCGTGACGCCGTAGGCGGCGACCTGCCCGTCGGCAGCGCCAAAGGTCTTCCACCACTGGAGCGCGCCGTCCACCGAGGCATAGCGCGCCACGAAGGCGTCGAGGTCGCCCGCGGCCGTCGCCTCGGCCGTGCCGTCGGCGTCGAAGTCGATGTCTCCGTCGAAGCTCCCGGCTACGACCACGTTGCCCGCGCTGTCGACCGCGGCGTTCCACAGCTGCTGCGAGCTCGTGCCCGTGGTGCCCAAGATGGACCTGCTCCACAAGCAGCCGCCGTGGGTCGCGGCCAGCTTGCCGACATAGGCGTCGTACGGTGTGGTCAAGCTCTCGAAGGCGAGCTCACCGCAGCCGAGGTCCAGGCCGGCCACCGCGCCGCCGCCCGCGCCCCCGCTGCCCGCGCTGTTCTCCGGCACCCAGTAGCCGCCGATGGCCACGTTGCCCTCGGCATCCACGCCGAGGCCCCAGGTGTACTCGTCCAGCGAGTCGCCGAAGTCATCGGCCCAGACGTAGCTACCGGTATCGCCGCTGCAGCTCTGCCCGCCTTCGCCCGCGGTGCCCGTCGCCGTGCCCGCGGTGGTGCCGCCAGGCGTGCCCGTGGTGGAGCCCGACCCCGTGGCAGCGCCCGTGGTGCTACCCGTTCCAGTGCCCGTGCCGCTGCTGTAGGTCACGTCGCTGTCGCACGCGCCGACCGCCAGCACAGCCGAGAGCATCGCAAACAGAGCCATCCTGCGCCATGTCATCTCGTACCAACCCTCCTGTCCCCGCCGACCCCGCACGGCCCGCGTCGCTCCGCACCTCAACAAAGTCTGCACTTCAACAAAGAGTGCCAGCACTTGATGGGAGGCGCACCTGTTTTCCGTCTAGGCCTCCTTGGCCTCGGTTCCGCGGGCCCCCCCCCCCCCCGGGGGCCGCGCGGGCGCGGGGGCGCCCCCCGGGGGCCCCGGGGGCCCGCGGAAGAGGGGCCGGCCCC
>CAYTYV010000379.1:3229-6580 GCA_964441055.1 uncultured Polyangiaceae bacterium
GGGGGGGCCGGGGGGGGCGCGGGCGCCCGGGGCCCGCGCCCCCCCCCCCCCCCCCCCCCCCCCCGCCGTGAGCCCGCGGGTCCCTGATAACGAGGGCCATGCCACTGGGTCGACTGGGGCGAGCCTATCGTTTCTGTCTATTATTTCAAGTGGTTGTCGAAAGGTCGCCCATCGGGCTCACGTTCCCTTGGAGGTCCAGCCGTGGCGCCAGGTCTTGCCCATCGCCGCCGTGCCGCACGAGGTTCTAAGCCGCTCTCGACAGATCCGATGCTACGCTAGCTGCCAGCCCACCGGTCGGTGTGGCGGGACATTTGCATGGGGCTGCGCGTCAAGCTCATTCTCGCCGTGGTCGCGGTGATCGTCGGGGGGTTCGCCATCGCAGGGCGACTGGCCCAGCGGCAGGCCGATGCGCTGCTGCTGGACGAGGTCCGCTCGCGGGGGCACGCCCTGCTCGGCGCCATGGCTCCTCCGTGCGCGATGGCCATGGCCAACGGCGAGTTCGAGGTGGTCGATCAATACCTGGGTCAGGTCAGCGAGTCCCGTCGCGCCCGCGCTTTGGATCTCGAGTACCTGATGATCCTCGATCACGAGGGTCGGGTGTACGCCCACGCCGACCCGCCGCGCTTCGGCGAGCAGCCCGCGGACGAGTTCTATCGTCGGGCTCGCCGAGCGGAGGGCTCCATCCATCGCCGCGTGCCGCGGCCGGGCGGACCAGCCCTGCTGGAGGTGACGGCCCCGGTCGCCAGCGGGGTGCGTTGGGGCACGCTGGTGGCGGGCTTCTCCCTGGCCCGCGAGCAGGCCATGCTGGCGGCGGCACGCGCGCGCGCCTACGCCGCGGCCGCGGCCCTGGCAGCCGCGAGCGCGTTGGTGCTGTTTCTGTTTCTCACCCGCTGGGTCCTGCGGCCCGTGCGCGAGCTGTCCCAGGCGACCAGGGCCTTTGGCGACGGCAAGCTCGAGCGGCGGGTGGCCGTGACCGGCCGCGACGACCTCGGCCGGCTCGGCCAGGCGTTCAACAACATGGCGGCCGAGCTCCAGAGCCACACCGAGGATCTGGAGGGCAAGGTGCGCGAGCGCACGGCCGAGATCGTGCAGAAGAACGAGCAGCTGGGTGCGCTCAACGAGGCGCTCCGCGAGCAGAGCGCCGAGCTCGAGAAGCTGGCGTACACCGATGGGCTGACCGGGCTGTACAACCATCGCCATTTTCGCGAGAAGCTCGCCGCCGAGCTCGAGCGCAGCCGTCGGCAGGGTCATCCGCTGTCGCTGATCCTCATCGACGTCGATCACTTCAAGCTCTACAACGACACCCACGGTCACCAGGCAGGCGACGAGGTCCTGCGACGGCTCGCCGAGCTGTTTCGCGACAACCTGCGCGGGGTGGATCTGATCGCGCGCTACGGCGGCGAGGAGTTCGTGGCCCTTTTGCTCGACACCGATGCGCGCGGTGCGCTGGTCGCCGCCGAGAAGATCCGCAAGGCGATCTGCGACCACGAGCTGCCCGACGACCACACCCAGCCGGGCGGCACCTTGACCATCAGCGCAGGCGTGGCCAGCTACCCCGAGCACGGCAGCAACGCGTCCGCCATCGTCGAGGCGGCCGACCGCGCGCTCTACCAAGCCAAGGATGCGGGGCGAAATCAGGCGATCCCGGCCGAGCTGCAGGGGGAGGCCGATGGTTGACACCGCGCAGCGGGGGGGCTGGGCCGCACTGCTCGCGCTGGCGATGGCCGCGTCGGGCTGTCCAGACCGCGAAGGCCGAGGCGCGGGCGGTGCATCCGAGGCGGCCGACCACAGCCCGTCCGCCCGGGCCGAGCTCGCGCCCTGGCCGCCCGAGGTCGAGCAGATCCGCTTCGGCGTCACCCCCATCCTCGACCGGTCTGCCCTGCATGCCACCTTCCAGCCCGTCACCGACTACTTGGCCAAGCGCATCGGCGTGCCCGTGCGGCTGGAGGTCGCCGATGACTACGCCGATCTGGGCGAGCGCATGAGGGCGCAAGAGCTGGACTTGGGCCGCCTCTCTCCGCTGGCCTACGTCGAGGCCAAGGAAGCGGATCCGGGGCTGCGCATCCTGCTTCGGCAGGTGGCCGAGGGCGGCACGTCGTACCTGGGCTACATCTACGGCCGAGCCGACGACCCGGTCGTCAAGCTGGCCGACCTCGAGGGGCGCTCCTTTTGCTACGTCGATCCGCACTCCACCTCGGGCTATCTCTACCCGCGCGCGCTCCTGCGCCGACACGGGCTCGATCCCGATCGGCTCTTCAGCCGCGTGGAGTTCGGCGGCAACCACCTGGCCTGCATGCGCAAGGTGCTCGCGGGCGAGGTCGACGCTGGCGCGACGTACTCCGGGGGCGTGGCCGCGGCTCGGCGCGCGGGGCTGGAGGTGTTTCGCTTGAGGGTGCTCGGCAAGACCGCCCGCATTCCCTACGATGCCTACTGCGTGCGCTCGGGGCTGGCGGACGCTGCCGCGCGCCGCATCCAGCAGGAGCTGGCGGCCCTGTCCACCCTCTCGCCCGATGGTCAGCGGCTGCTCGGTGGGGCCGTGCGGTTCAATGCCTGGACCGAAGCCGTGGACGAGGACTACGACTCGGTGCGCCGCGCGCTCGAGCTATCGCGGTCGGGCGACCGCGACGGCGAGCGGTGAGGAGGCGCGGCGGGCCCATCGCTTCGGCGTTGTGCCGCGAGCTGCTATCATAGGCTTCGTGCGCGTCCATCTACTGCCGCTGCTGCTCGGGGGGATCGTCCTCGGGTCCGCGCTGCTTCGCTGCGCTGCGGGCAAGGACTACCGCGGCTCAGAGGATGGCGGCGTGGGCAACGCCGCGGGAAGCGGCGGTAGCGGCACAGCAGCGGTTGGCGGTCAGGCGGGCGGCGGGGCCGATGGGGGAGCCGGTGGCCTCGGGGGTGGCGGCGCGGGCGGTGCGGGCGACGGCGGTGCGGGCGGCAGCGGCGCGAGCGGCGGCCAAGGCGGCTCAGCCGCAGGGGAATGCGTGCTCTTCGACTTCGACTTCGAAGGCCCGAGCGGCTGTACGTCTGGCTGGTCGGCCTCGGGCCATAACAGCGACTGGGCGTGCGGCATGCCGACCTCGGGGCCCGAGGACGACTTCGAGGGTGGCGGCAACCTGTGGGCCACCTCGCTCACGGGCAATGCCGCCACCTGCGAGGACTCGCTCTTGATCTCGCCCGAGCTGGATTTGTCGGCCTATGACGGCGAGAGCATCGAGCTGCGGTTCTGGCACTGGTACGACTTCCGCGAGTGCCACTGTGGCTTTCCCGTGTGCTTCCCGGATGACGAGTGCTACTCGGGCGGCCGCATCGAGATCCACACAGGCGGCGACACGTTGCTGGCTACGCCCCAGC
>CAYTYV010000380.1:0-6555 GCA_964441055.1 uncultured Polyangiaceae bacterium
GCTCGAGCTCGCCGAGATCGGTGTCGAGCATCTCGACGAAGCCCTCGATCATGCGGAGCTCCTCTTGGTGTACCCCGTCGGTCTCGGCGATGTCGCGCAGCGCGGCCACGATCGCCTCGGCGTCGTCGGCGCTCATGGCGACCTCGGTAAACAGCGGCGCCAGATCCTCTCGCTCGGTCATGGCCGATCCTAGGAACAGCCGCCCGCGTGGATCAAGCGCAACGGCGCCGCCGAGGCGCCCGCCGACTCACGCGTAGCCCACGATGCGCCGCAGCGCCTCGCGCTCGCGGGCGAGCTCATCGGGCTCGTCGCGCAGCCGCGAGCGCCAGGGCTCGGGCAGGTAGCCCAGGTGGTTGGCGTAGAGCACCGCCTCGATGGTCTGCAGACGGAGCTTGGTCTTGGAGCCCTCGGGCACGAAGTTGGCGGCCTCCTCGGCAAAGGCGGCGAGCGGCACGCGGAGCGCGCCTTCGACGTCGTCGTCCGTCGGGGGCTGGGCCCGCCTGACCCGACGGCGCGTGCGGGTGGCCACCAGCGCAAGGGCGGCGGGCGTGACAAAGCCCAGGCCGTCGAACACCGCGCCGAGCGCATCGTCGTCCACGTCCGCGGGCGGATCGCCGTCTCCCACGATCTCGATGCCGCTCGCCTTGGCCACCGCCTCCAGGATGGCCTTCTTGTCCTCGAAGCTCTCAGGCGCCAGGATGGGCACGTGCTCCTCGACCCGCCCTGGCCGACCCGTGTCGGGCGCCAGCTCAAAGGGCCGCGCGGTCAAGAGCAGCCAGAAGATCTTCCCGCGGTAGTCCGGGTCGCCCATGAAGGCGGTGAAGGCGCCGAAGACCCGCTCGTCGACCTTGCTGCCCGCGTCGCCCTGCTCGTTGCCGAGTGTCTTGTCGGCCTCGTCCATGATGACGATGTTGGGCGTCATGGCCTTGAGGATGCTGAAGATGGTGTCGAGGTTGCTCTCGGTCTGACCGACGTACATCCCGCGGAAGTTGCGCAGCGACACGCAGTTCAGCCCCGAGTCCCGCGCGAATGCCTTGGCGATGAAGGTCTTGCCCACGCCGTTCGGCCCGGGGCAGATGACCCCCACGGGCACGTCCCGTCGCCCCGCCCGCAAGTCCTCGGCCGCGCGGATGAAGAACTCCTTGATGGCCTCGTTGCCGCCCACGGCGTCCATGCCGTGACGAGGGCTCAGTATTTCGAGCATGCCGCGGCTGTCGCGCTCGATGAGCTCGCGCTTGCGCTCGGTGATGAAGCGGCTCGTCAGGCGCCGCTCGGTCGAGTCGAGCGCCCGCAGGAACAGGTGGCGGATACCGGTCAGGGTGAGCCCCGCCGTCTGCTCGACGAGCTGGGGCTCGGTCACCTCGGTAGCGAGCGGTGAGTGGCCGTCCACCACCAGCTTGGCCTGCTGCCAACCGATGAAGCGCTGGCGGTCCTCGGCCGTGGGCCGCGGCACGCGCACCGCGCTGACCAGCTCGGAGCGGACCAGGTCGGGCGCCAGCTCGTGCAGGTTGGAGGCGAGCAGAAAGCAGACGGCGTCGCGGGCCTTCGGGTCCTGCAGCCGCTCGTAGAAAAGCTGCGCGAAGCGCTGCAGGGTGACCGAGTTGATGCGGTCGGCCTCGCTCATGGTCTGGGGATCGCCGTTGGGCGCGATGTGCTCGGCGTAGTCCAGGATGATCCCCACGGGTCGGTCGGCCGCTTCCACGCCCACGATGAAGGCCTCCATGAAGGCCAGCGCGCGGGTGGGCTCGCGGGGAAAGTCGTAGATGCTCTTGATGAGCTCCTGGCCGCGGCCGCGGTTTTGGTTGGCGAGCCGCAAGAAGGTCTGGGCATCGCGACGGTCGCCAAAGCGCATGCCGCGGGAGACGTCGTAATGAATGATGATGTACCCGCCGCGGGCGAGCATGCTCGCTAGATAGCGTCGGCTCGAGACGTACTGGCCCTCCAGCGGGAAGATGTCGCCGATGTTGTCGTGCAGCACGAACATCGCCGACTCGCGGCGGTCATAGCCATCGCGGAAGCTCTGGGCCCACGGCAGATAGGCTTCGCTGTCGGTCACGACACTCCTCTACACGTACACGCCTCGCAGAAGCTACGCTCGGCGGGCGCGGGCCACCCGACGTCGCCTCGCAGTCTTGCGGCCGACCAGCTCGTCACAGGCATCGCCCGCCGCCTGCAGCCGGGCCTGTAGCTCCGAGACCTTCTCGCCCGCGGTGGACGAGCCCATGGCGGCATCGGCCTTGCGCAGCTCCATGGCCAGCTTGAACTGCTGCAGGTTGGACTCGATGATGGTGAGCACGCTCTCGACCTGGCGCTGCTTCTCGGCCGCCGTGCGCCACTGCGCCAGGGTCTGCTCGGTGGACTCGAGCGCGGCTTCGAGAGCATCCCGCACGCTGCCTTCGGGCGTCTGCCCGAGCTCGCGCCGCAAGCGCTGCGTCTCCTGGTACAGCCCGTGGCCATCGGACTGCTGGAGGATCTGCCCCAGCCGGCCGTGCAGCTTGGTCATGGCGATGGCGCGGTCCTTGAGCGCTCCCAGATCCTCGCGCGAGCCCTGCAGGATCGACTCGATGGGGTCGTCGATGCCATCCTCGAAGACCGCCTCGATCTGACCGTGGTAGTAGAGGATGCGCTCGAGCTTGGGGCGGAGCCCGGGGCTGGCCGCCCAGACCACCCGCTGCACTTCGGCGACCTGCTGCTGCTCCTCGGCGGCCACGGCCTCGTCTTGCAGCTGCTTGACCACCTTCTTGTCGAAGCCCGCGGTCACGTAGTAGCCGCCGATGAGCGCCCCCAGGCCCGCCACCAGTGCGCCCAGGGCCATGCCCACGTCGGGGTTCAGGTACGAGGCCGAGGCCACCGCAGCTGCCGCGCCCAGCGCCGAGGGCACGCCGAAGACGTGCATCAGGCGGTGGCGCCATCTGAAGCACGCCTTGAGGCGATCCTTCCAGGTGGGGATCGGCGCCGCAGCCACGTGGGCTCCTGCTACTTGGCCTGAGCCTCGCAGTTGAACAGCTTGAACTCGGTGCGGCGGCTGGCGGTGCGGTCCTCGGAGCCGTCCTTCATGATGGGCTGCTCCGAGCCGAAGCCGCGCACGTCGAAGCGCGAGGCCGGGAAGGCGATGCCGTCGCGCGCCTTGAGGTGGTTGACGATGGCCTCGGCCCGCTGCCTACTCAAGACCTTGTTGAGCGCGGGGCTGCCCACCGAGTTGGTGTGGCCGTAGACCCGCACGCACAGCGCCGGGAAGCTCTTGAGCTGGTCGGCGATGCCGTCGACCACGCTCTTGGCATTTTCGTCGAGCACGTAGCTGCCCTCGCCAAAGTAGATGTTCGGCAGGTTGAGCGTGCCGACGTCGGCGGACGTGTCGTCCTTCTTGGCCTCGGCGGCGTACTCGTAGGTCTTCTCCTCGACCTTGGGGCCCGAGGTATCGATGTCGGTCTTGTCGCCCGCTACCTCGGAGGCCAGCTCGGCCTGCTGCTTGCGCTCCTTGCGCAGAGCCACCAGGAAGCTGTCGTTCAGGATGGTCTGGGGCTTGGGCACCTTGTCGGCGCTCAGCTTGCCCTTGGCGGCGAGCAGCCGGCCAGTCTTGCGGATGCGCTCGCCGATCTTGGCGGGCTTGCCGCAAAGACCCCACCACAGGCAGGTGTTCTCCTCGTAGGTGAGAAAGTCGATGCCCTCGAGCACGGCCTGGCCCAGATCGGCCTTACCCGCGCAGTCGGGCCCGCAGTCGTCGGTGATGAACTTGCCGTGGCCGGCGGTGTCCTTGGCGTAGGCGTCGATGGTGGCGAAGTAGGCCCGGGCCAGCTTGAGCAGGGTGTCCTTCTCCTTGACCACGTAGTCGCGATTGGCCACCACGATGTCCACGATGACATCGTCGGCCTGCCCGCCCGTGGCGAACACCTTGGGGTAGCCCTCCTTTTCGGCGATGGCCGTGAACGGCTGCCACAGCACGGCCACCTGGACCTTGCCCGCGTTGAGCTTGTCCCAGCAGTCCTTGGCCACCACGCCGTTGTCCGTCCCCAGGTTGTCGCCCAGGTTGGTGAAGGACAGACTGGCGAAGTCCCACAGGTGCTCGCTCGGCGTGCCGGTCGAGAAGCACACCTTGTCGCTCGCCTTGACCTCGTCGAAGCTCTTGCGGTCCTTGGCGAGGAAGATGGCGTCGCCGCCGTTGGACTCGTCGATGCCCCAGACGATGACGCCCGGGTAGAGCCCGCCCTTGCCGCGGTGCTTGTCGCCGTGCTGCAGGAAGGCGTCCACCGTGGTCAGGGCCAGATCGATCTTGCCCTTGGCCAGCGCCTCCATGCGGGCGTCCTGGTCGTAGAGCTTCTCATCGTCGATGTACTCGATGCCGATGTCGTCGGCCGCGAGCTTCTGGGCCAGCTTGGGCTCGCCCCGGAAGGTGCTGTAGCCGCTCCAGGGATCGCCCGCGACGCGGATCATCTTGCTGTACTTCTTGCCGCTCGACGAGGTGGACTCGTCCAGCTCCCGCTGCGCGGCAGCCTGGTCCTTCTCCTCCAGGGCGGGCTTGATGAGCTTGGTGTAGGCGAAGTAGCCGCCCGCCAGGAGGATGATCAGCGGGACGCCTATGGTCAGCGCTGGTCCCGGTTTGCCCGATTTTGCTTTGCCTGCTGCCATGATGCCGCTCGTCCTTTCGTTGCGTGCTGGCGGGGCTCATCGCGCTCGCGAGCCTGCCTAGCCCGGCCTGGTCTCGGCCTCAGCCGATGCCTCCCTTGCCCTCGGGTACCTTCTGCGCGGCGGCCTTGGCGGCCGCGCCACCTGCTGCCTGCCGCGCTTCCAGCATCTGCTGGAACTTGCTCTTGCTCTTGCGTCGGGCGGCCTGCTCGCGCAGCTTGCGCCGCTTTTCCTCGCGCGTGGCCCCCGACATCTCGTCGGCGATGTCCGCCTGGGCGGCCAGCCCCTCGATGTACTTGTCGATGTCCGAGACCGCGGCCTCCTCGGCGTTGGTGCTCATGCCCGAGACCATGTCGGCGAAGGCCTTGCGGGCGTTGGCCGAGTGGAGCTTGGCGATCATGGCCTCCTTCTTGGACTCGAGGTTCTTGGTCTGCGACTCGATGCGCCTGAGCTTGCCCAGGTACTCGCTGACCAGCTCCTCGGAGGCGGCGAGCTCCTTTTTGACGGTGGCGATCTCGCCCTCGAGCGACTCCTTTTCGTTGATGAGATCCTCGCCGATCTCGGCGGCCTCGGCGTTGCCAGCGGTCGCTTCGGCGAGGGCGCCCTCGAGCTCCTCCTCGATGGACAGAAGCTCCTCGCTCTTGCGCTTGACCTGGGCGCGCAGGCGATTGCGCTCGGCAGCCAGCCTTCCTACCGCAGTGTGCATCTGCTGGTAGTTTTCCTTCATCTTGCGGATGGCCATCTCGTAGACGGCCTCCGGGTTGGCCTGCTCGAGGCTGCGCTGGCCTTGCCAGAACAAGCCCTTGATGAAGTTCCAGAACCTACTGGCGACGCCCATTGGCGATCCTCCTCCCTGTGCTGCGCTGCGATGCCGAGCTGCGCGGAGCGCGAGCCCCTAAGCCGGTTTGATGCTGCCGAAGAACACCCGCGCGGCCTGCAGGCGCGACTCCTCGACGGTGCAGGCGTGGCGTACGCCTTCGAGCTGGCGGTTGAGCCCCTCCATCTGCTGGCGGTGCTCGTCGATGCGGGCCTGCAAGGCGTCGATCTCCGCCTTATGAGCGCCGAGCTGCTGCTCGGTCAGCTGCTGCTGGCTCTGGAAGATGCCGTGGACGCGCTTGATCTTGCGCTCCGCGTCGCCCAGCACCGCTTGGGCGTCCTTGCCGATGGCGCCGAGGAAGGCCTCGGCCGCGGCGATTTTTGAGGCGTGGGGCAAGGCCGGATCGAGCCGGGTCAGGAAGTTCTCGAGCTGCTCGACCTCGTCGGTGTCGGGGATGCCCGCGGCGTCGTACTGCGCCTGGAAATCGATGGCCACCGCGCCGTCGGCCGCCGCGGTGACCTCGACCGAGCCCGGCTCCACAGGCTCGACCGCGTCGGCGGGCACGGCGTGCTCGTTGCCCGCGAGCAGCGCGGCGAAGTCCTCGTCGGACAGCTCCCCCTCGCCAACCGCGGCTGGGTCGACAGCTGCGGCCGGGGCACCCTCGGCCTGGACCCCGGAGTCCCCGGACTGCCAGAACAGGTTCTTCATGGCCTTGGTAAATGACGCCATCGCTTCGCTCCCTCCGTTACGCCCAGCGGAGCGTGCCGAGGCCAGCAGTCACTGTCAACACTTGGTCGGCTGCGAGCGCCCTAGTGACGAGGAGGTCGACAAGTCGTTGCGAAATCAGCACAACGGGTGGTCGGCGCAGTCGGCGCAGATGCAGCCCTCGTAGTAGGGGTTGCACAGCCCATCGTTGATGCAGTTGGCCGGGTTGGTGCAGTAGTCATCCTCGGAGCAGTCGGGGCACACGCAGTCGTCGGCGACGCGGTTGACCGCATCGAAGCACACCTCGTCCTCGGTGCAGCCCTCGCACAAGCACTCGTCCTGGTCTTGCACGTAGCAGGCCGGAAAATCGATTGTGGGCGAAACCGTCTCGAGGACGATGCACTCAAACG
>CAYTYV010000381.1:0-6503 GCA_964441055.1 uncultured Polyangiaceae bacterium
ATCGTCGCTGCCCGTCACCACGTGGTAGACGCGATTGGCGCCGCCGGGCTCGTCATAGCCGCTCAGCACGGTGATGTTGTTCTCCCACTCGCGTTCGCTGCGCGCCGTCTCGTTGCCGACGAAGCCGCCGTAGACTGCGGCGCCAGGCTTCAGCAGCACCGTGTCCTCTCGGGAGTCCACGTAGATGTAGTACGTCCCCTGCGCCACCCACACCTCGCATTGGCCGAGCCCCGGCTCCTCCTCCACGGCTTGATGGGCCGCGTCGATGCCCTCCTGCACCGTCCGAAAGGCGGCAGCCCAGTCGAGGCCGTCTCCCGACGAGGGGACCGCGCCGTCCACATAGCGCACGCAGTCCGTCCAGAAGTGGAAACGCACGGCCATGTCGGCCTGCCCGAGCCAGTCGTCGATTGCGGCTCGTCCGAGCTGCTCGCCGATTGCGGTGGCCTCGAGCTCCTGCCCTCCACGCGCCCTCGGCGAGGCGGATGGCACGCCCTCCAGCGGTTCGGGCTCCTCCCAGCCACTGCCACATCCCACAACGAAAAGCCCCAGGCAGGCCACTGCCACCCAGGAACCGGGCTTTGCCATGATGTACCTCCCCAAGCCGCCGTCATGCGGCGCCAGCCGCGCCCAGCGCCTCCGGCTCAGCCGTTTATCATATGCCCGCGCCCCGCTGCCGTCCACGGGCTCCGCCAGACGCGACGACCGCGCACGCGCCTCACAGCCAAGGCCGCTCTCGCTGGTGCATGCCAAGGCTCGCCGTAGATCCGGTGAGGACGTCTACCGCCAGCTCGACGCAGACCTGCTGCGGTCTAGTGGCTTTGGCGCTGCCAGTGTCGGCCAGCGCGCGCCGCAAACAGCGCTACATCGCGGTCGCGCTCAGCGCTCCCAGTCCGCCACGCGCAGGCCCACGACCCGGCTGAACTCCGAGACGTTGTGGGTGACGACCGTCAGATCGTGGCACCGCGCCACCGCCGCGATCATGAGGTCGTTTGCCCCGATTGGCGTGCCCGCGACCTCCAGATCGGCGCGCAGCCGACCGTACTGCTCGGCGCAGGCATCATCGAAGGGCAGACTGAGGAGGGGCGCGAAGAACCTCTCCAGCACTACCAGCGTTTGCGCGACCTTCTTGCTCTTGCGCGCACCGTAGAGCAGCTCGGCCTTCACCACCGAGCACAAGCGAACCGTCGCTGGGGACTGCTCGGCAAAGCGAGTGGTCACCGCCGCACTGGTGCCGTTCAGGATATGGATGCAGGCGCCCGTGTCGAGCAGGTACATGGCGCGGCCTGCCGTCACAGGCGAACGTCATCCAGCTCGAGCTCGGCGGGCTCTTCGAGTGGGTGCTGCGAGCAGCCGCCCACCACCTCCTCGAGATAGCCAGCCGGCCAGGACTCCTCCATGCGGCCCTTGACCAATTCTGCTATATATTTAGAAATACTCATCTTTTTTACAGAAGCGGCTTCGCTCAACCGCCGTGCGGTAGCCTCGTCCACGGAGAAGTGTAGCTGCGGCATGTATGTATATGGATACATGTAGAATGCACCGATGTCAAGCACGGCGCCACTTGCGCGAGCGGTGGCGCGAGGACAGCTCTCGCGCCACCGCTCGCGCCAGAGAGAGTCCCCGCTCTCAGCTCTCTGGTGCGAGTGAACCGCACCGGTCTCCCCGAAGGCTGTTGACGGGTACCCAGCGCTTGTCAGGCCAACGTGGCTTGCCCGTGCATGAGCTTCTGCTAGCATATGCTAGCAGAAGTCAGCAAAGGCCAGCACAAGGTGCTACGAGGCAGCAGATGGCCAACGTACAGATTGCGACTCGCATCGATGCGCGCGTGAAGCGCGCTGTGGACGAGGTGTGCGCCGCGCGCGGCCTGAAGATCAGCCGCTTCGTCGAGGACGCGCTGCTGGACAAGCTCGAGGAGCTCGAGGACATCGAGGATCTGCAGACGATCCGGCACGAGTCGAGGCGGCCGCTCGCCGAGGTGATCCGCGACCTGGGGCTGGATGGCCAAATATAGGCTGGAGATCTCGGCCACGGCCGAACGTCAGCTACGTCGGCTGCCCCGGGACGACCAGGTTCGCGTCCTGCGCGCCGTCATGGCTCTGGCCAAGGAGCCGCGCCCGCTGGGCTGTCGAAAACTTCAGGGCTACGACGACTTGTTTCGCATCCGCGTTGGCCGGTACCGAGTCATCTACGCGATCGAGGGCAGGCGCTTGGTGGTGGTCGTGCTCAAGCTCGGCCACCGCAAGGATGTCTACCGCTGAAGTGGCGGGTGCAGGCGCGTGGCGAGACGCCAGAGCTCGGCGCCGCGGGCTGGACGCGCCCCCCCCGTTCAGGGCGCCACGATCCAGGCCACCTGGGTGATGAACTCGCCGCTTTGGGCGCAGTCCCGCAGCCGCGTCGGACTGTCCGCTTGGGAGCCGTCCGCGGCCACCACGTCGATGTGTTGGCAGTTGTTGCCATCGTCGTACTGCAGGTACAGCACCTGGCTGCCCTCGGGCGAGTAGGTCGCGCGAGTGCCGTTGGTATTGGCCACGAGCACCGTGTTCTGGCCGTCCAGGTCGGAGGCGTAGATGAGCCCTTGTTGCGCGGTGTCGGCATAGAGATAGCGGCTACCGTCGGGCGACAGGCGCGGCGTGGAGGCCTGGTCGCGCACCAGCGTGAGCGGGCCGCTGGGCAGCGTCATCTTCACGATGCTCCGGTGCTGGCTGGTGCCCTCGATCTCGATGCGCGTGAACCACAGCTCGTTGCCGTCGGCGGTGACCTGCGGGTGTAGGTGGTGCTCCTGCTCCACCTCAGCGGTGACGAAAGTCGAGCTCTCGGCGACGAGGTCAATGCTGGCTATCCGGTAGCCGTCGAAGACCCAATAGGGATCCTCGAAGCGGAAGTTGTAGCGCCGACAGACCAAGACGGCTTGGTCACCCGGTGCGAAGTGGTGGCACTCGTCGTTGATGTTGCCATAGGCCACCACGCGGACCGTCTCGCTGGCGAAATCGTAGATCCAGCTGTGCTGCACGGCGTCGCCGAGGGTCACGCCGTAGTGCTCCTCTTGGAGGGGATCTCCGGCTGCGAACGCCAGCTGGTCGGCCCCGCGAGCCACCCCCATTGACCACAAGCGGTAGACGCTGAAGATCTGGACCGCGTTGGAGCCATCTGGATCCATGGACATTAGCGAGTCGGGCGCCGCCCAGTCGTTGAAGAGGATCTGCTCGCCGCTGGCAATGGCATTGGCGGGCGCAAAGTCGATGTCGGTCGGGGTGGGGACGTGCTCGCCGCCGCCGCCTCCCATGCCGCCGCCGCCGCCCATGCCGCCGCCGCCCCCCTGGCTCGTGTTGCCCGCTACGCCAGATCCCCCGGTCGGACCGCCGCGGATGGTCTCATCGTCACAGCCGCCCGCGAGGCCGCCCAGGACCACGGCAACCGCAAGGAGGGCACACCGTCGAGTCAGGTACTGGATCATGGCGCTCCACCATCGGGCAGGGCAAACGGATTGACCACCTGGACGTCGAAGTACGACCGCCCCGACGGAAGGTCCTCAGAGTACACTTGGGCGCAGCGACCACGCTCGGCCGCGGCAATGATGAGGCCGTCCCAGAGGAGCTCGGCGATGTCAGCTTCCCGTGGGTGTGACATGTTTGAATCGGCGCAGAGCCTTCAGGTGGCGCGCGGCTGCCCGAAGGCGCTCCAACGGCGTCCGGGCCAGGGCGGCCCGAATCAGGCTGCGATCCACGTCGGCAACGGCCCGCGCCAGCGTCGGGTCGCGTTGGAGTAGCTCCTGAGTGAACTCTCTTGCGCCGAGCATCATCGAAGCGTAGCACGCAGAGCCCAGGGCTTCAGCATGGACGCGGCCGCGAGCGCCTCATCGGAGAGCGAGAGCAGGGTCGCGCGCCGCTCAGCTTTCCTCGAGCTCGCGGTGCCTTTCCGCGATCGCGTCCGCCAACGCGTCCAGCGCCTCGAGATCCGCCTTTTGGGGACGCCCCTTGCAGAGCACGGGCGGGATCTTCTCTGCCTTGATGTGGGTGGTCATGGCTTGGATCTGCTCGACGACCTTGCTGCCCCAGCCGTAGGAGCCGATGAGCGACAAGTAGCGAGCCTTGGGCCGAATGAGATTGGCGAGCTGCACGGCATAGCCGACTTTGGGGTGCGCCCCCGTGAGCACCGTGGGCGTGCCGATTACAATGGTCGCTGCGTCCACGAGCAGCATTGCGAGCTTGCCGATATCCGGCTCGGCGAGATTGAACTGCTCGGCCCGCACGCCGCGCTCGGCGCAGGCTTCGACCAGATGCTCGACCATTAGTCGGGTGCTCTCGTGCATAGAGACGTAGGGGACCACGACGAGATTCTCAGGCGGGCCCGAAACCCACTGCTGATAGGCATCCAGGATCGCATCCGGCTGTCCGTGAATCGGACCGTGGCTGGGCGCGATGAGCGCGACGTCGAGCGAGCGCACGCGGTCGAGCCGCTTGGCGATCATGGTGCGGAAGGGCATCATGATCTCCGCGTAGTAGCGCTTGGCAGCGGGCAGCACCTCGGAGCGCTCGGCGTGGAAAAGGTCGCCGCAGGCCAGGTGCGAGCCGAACAGGTCGCAGGAGAACAGGACGCGACGTTCGGGCACCCAGCTCATCATGGTCTCGGGCCAGTGCACCCACGGGAAGTAGATGAACTCCAGGGTCAGGCCTCCCAGATCGAGCTTGTCGCCATCGTCCACCGCGGCGACCCGATCCGCGGGAAGCTCCAGCAGATCGGCCAGCATGCCGACGCCCTTTTTGCTGGCGAGCAGCTTGGCCTCGGGAAAGCGCTTCATCACGGTTGGGATCGCGCCCGAGTGATCCTGCTCGGCGTGGTGCGAGACCACGTAGTCGAGCCGTTCGACGCCTTCGCTCTCGAGACGCGCGAGCAGCATGTCGGTAAAGCGCGGCTCGACCGCGTCCAGCAGGGCCGTCTTGTCGGCGCCCCGCACCAGGTAGGCGTTGTAGCTCGTTCCATCGGGCAGCGGGATCAGGGCGTCGAAGAGCCTGCGGTCCCAATCGACCGCGCCAACCCAGCTGACTCCCTCGACCACGGCTCTGGCTTTCATGCGTTCCTCCTTGGGCTCGCCCGAGATCGACTCGGTCGAGCGCGCCGTCTACTAGCACAGCACGGCGCCTAACATGAGGCCGTCTTCGGACAAGTCCACCAAGGCTGGACGACAAACGCAACGTCGGTGCCCCCGGGACTTTCCGAGGGCACCGACGGACGAGCTTTGGGTCATGCCCGCTGCGCGGGGCTCGTCGCTACCACAGGTCGGCCGACCGATCGACACCGATGGTGGTCGACTTGAGCTCGAGGCCGTAGAGCGACGCCACCGTGACGGCCACGTCGGCGATGCGCGCCTCGTCGGGCATCGTCTTGGCCACGCCGTTCGGGTGCTGGATGGCCATCATGATGGGCAGCGTGTCGACCGAGCCGTGGCCGCCCGCAAACGGCGCGATGGCTTCGATCTCGGGCGGTAGCTGGATGCCGAGGTTGGCGATGAAGCCCTCGTAGGCCGGGACCTGGAAGCCCTCCTTGGCCAGCAGGAACAGGTCGGGCCACACCATGGTCTGCTCCTCGTCGGCGTCCACGTACCACTCGTGATAGAGCTCGCCCGGCTCGGCCACGCCAGGCACGCCCAGGCGCATGTCGTTCCGATCGAGGACCCACCAGGGGCTCTCCCAAGTCCTGGTCTGCGGGTTGAAGGCCGTGTGCGCCTCCAACAGCTCCTTGGCCGCGGGCAGCCGGTCCTTGCCGTCTCGGTAGTACAGCGCGGCAAAGCTCGTGGCCGAGTAGGGAATGACGTCGTCCTCGCCCGCCAAGCCGTGCTCTTGCAGCAGGCCGAGGTAGTCGGTGCCCTGGGGCGAGAACTGCAGGATCCGCTGGTGGGTGATCATCGAGTGGTCGCTGAGCAGCACCACCGTGGCCTCGGCGAGCACGCCCTGGTCCTCGAGCCCGTCGATGAGCCGACCGAACTGGTCGTCCACGTCGCGCATCCCGTCGAGGATGGCCTCGCGATAGATGCGCCCGTCACGGCCGCTCACCACGTCGTAGTCCGGGTCGTTGACGCACAGCCGAGGCTCGCGGTAGTTCGGGCCCGAGTAGTACTCGTACGAGTCGTGGGCCGCACCCAGGGCGTGGCCCAGGTCGTCCGTCTGGGCAAGCAGCACGTAGCTGAAGTCGGGCTGCTCGTTCTCGTAGATGGCCAGGGTCGCATCCACGGTCCAGGAATCCGGTGGCATGAGCTGGGGCTGGGACATCATGATGGCCGTCAGCTCGAGCTGCTTATAGGACTCGGGATCGCAGCGCGCGTCGTCATCGTTTGGCGGATCGGCGAAGTTGTGGGCCTCGGGCTCGGCCACGTAGTCCGGATAGCTCTCGCCCGTGACGATGTGATCGACGAGGTCGTCGGTCGTCCGGTACTCCTCGGCTACCCAGCCCTTGCCCGCGATGAAGGCCGTGGTGGAGCTCGGCCATCGCCGCAAGGGCTGGGTAGC
>CAYTYV010000382.1:0-6502 GCA_964441055.1 uncultured Polyangiaceae bacterium
GCGTGGCGTCTGCCTACCGACCGAAAACCCGGGCCGAGCACAGCGTAGATATTGGCGAACTCCTCCATCACGTCCATCGTGGGGACGCGGTCTGGCTCGCGCCGCTCCAGGGCAGCCAATACCCTCTGGTGGCTCTGCGACATGATGCTCCTCGTGCCTGCGGTGTCCGACGTTGGCTGATGACGGCTCAATCGGCCGCGTCGGTTATGAACGACTCGAAGATCTGGACGGCCTGTACGGCATCGCGGCCCACGGCATCGACGCCGAGGCGCTGGGCGAGCGCTTCGGTCGTGCATGCCCCGCCGATGACGATCTTTACCTGGTCGCGCAAGCCGACTGCCGACAGCGCCGCCACCACCTCGGCGACCGACGGAACCATGGGGGTGAGCAGCACCGAGAGCCCGACCGCGCGCGCCTGGTGGCGGCGCACGGCGTCGACCACGCCTTGCGCGGGCACGTCCACGCCGAGGTCGACCACCTCGAAGCCCGCACTACCCAGCATGTGGGCCACCAGGTTCTTGCCGATATCGTGGACGTCACCGCTCACCGTGCAGAGCACGACCGTGCCCTTTTTGCTCAGGCTCTCGGCAGCGAGCAGCGGCTCGATGAGCTTCAGCCCATCCTTCATGGCCTCAGCGGCCACCACCAGATCCGCCAGGAAGTACTCGCCCTGCTCGAAAAGCCCGCCCACGGCCACCATGCCGCTCGTCATGGCCTCGAGCACGGAAGGCGCGGGTGCGCCTTGCGCCAAAGCCTCGCGCACGAGCGGCTCGACGCGATCGATCTCCAGCTCGGTGACGGCTTTGCTGATCTCGGCGAGGGAGTCTTCCATGTTCGTTCCGGCTTGGCTCGACGCGCGGGCGCCGAGCAACGGCCTACTATGGCGACATCGACGGTCGGCCGCAACTGCGCGGCGGGCAGGCTCAGCCGTCCGCCAGCGACCGCTTTGTCGCGCGGCTCCTTCGTTCCTCAATGCACCCGGCCGCTAAGGAAAGGGGGACAGGCTACTTTTTTGCAGAAAAAAAGTGACCTGTCCCCTTTTCCTTAGCGGTTGTAGAGGAGGGCAGGTCGCGATAGGTGCTAGGGCTGATGGAGGCTGGCATGTGGAGAGCAACGGGAATGAGCAAGGCTTTATCGGCGATCGCAGTGGCGGTGTTGTCGTTCGGCTGTGACGAGACGCCGCAGACGTCCGAGGCGCCCCCGACAACCAGCGCGCCCGCGGCGGCGAGCAGCGCGGCGCCGAAGCCGTCGGCGAGCGCACGCGCGACGACCGCGAGCGTCGCTGGGCCCAAGCCCACGCACCCGTGCCCCAAAGGCTCGGAGGGCGAGGGCACCTTCAAGAGCCCTTGCGAGGCCAAGGGGACCAAGCGGCTCATGGAGGTGACTTGGACGGGAAAGATGACCGACAAGGGGCCCACCTTCCGCGTCGTCAACAAGACCAAGCTGGACATCCTCTACGGGCACCTGTTCGCCTACTTCTACGACAAGGCGGGCAAGCAGCTCGAGCTGCCCGTCGCTGGACCGGACGGCAAGGCCCGCGCGCGGCAGGGCTGCGGCGGCAACATCTTCGCGGGCCCGATGAAGGCAGGCGAAAAGGCCGTGCTGACCTTCTCCTGCGTACACGCCAAGCACGTGCCCGAGGGAACCGTCGTCGTGGAAGCCGAGATGCAGACGGTGGGATTCATCGGCGCGAGCGGCAAGAAGGCCGACACCTTTTGGCGCAACAAAGATCTGGTGCCCCAAAAGCGACCCAAGGGCGGCGCCAAGTAGTAGCCTGTCCCCTTTTCGCCATAGCCGTTGACGAGCGCGGCTCTGCCCTATACCTCATGGGCATGATGAGATCCGTGCTCACACCCCCGCCTGGCTCTTTCCTTTCCACTCGGGGCCCGCGACTGGCGACCGCTGCTTTGGCGCTGCTCGCTGGCTTGGGCCTGTCGCTCGAAGCCCAGGCCGATCCCGTGCTGCGCTTTCCCGTCGCTGGCGACCCCGTGGCCGTGCCTGGCCGCGTCGTGGCCACGGGCAACACCCTGGGGCTCAGCAAAGCGCTGGACTACACCAACCGCCCGGGCTTGGACGACTCCATCGGCACCTTCATCTGCCTCGACGATCAGAGCGTGGACGACCTTCCCGATGACGGCGATCCCCACTGGCCCCTGGGCACGAGCTACGACTGGCAGCAGAATGGCTCGACCGCCGTGCTCGACCTGCCGCCGGGCGCCGAGGTCCTGTACGCCGAGCTACTCTGGGGTGGCAGCTACATGTTCGGAGAGACGGGCGGTGGGGGCTTCGACGACGTCCAGGACAACCTCGACGATCCGATAACCCTGTCCGTGGGCGGTCAAAGCGAGACGGTGTCGCCGGATCCAGCGACCGCCGTGACGATCCACGAGTACCACGCCAAGTCTCGGAACGACCGCGCCTTCTGGGCGAACTACTACCTCCGCTCCGGCGAGGTCACGGACTTCGTACAGCAGAACGGCGGGGGCACGTACTCGGCCTCGAGCGTGCCCGCCACCCAGGACCACAACATCCTCGACCTGGCGGCTGCTGGCTGGACGCTGGTGGTGGCCTATCGCGACGAGGAGGAGCCCACGCGCAACCTGTCCATCTTCGTGGGCGGCCCGTGGGTCGACGAGAACGCCGTCCAGGACTACGAGGTGAGCGGCTTTTGCGCACCGCCCTTTGGCGCCGTCGAGGGCCGCGTGGTGGTGAGCGCGCTCGAGGGTGACGCCAACCGCGACGGCGACGAGCTGGCCATCTTCTCCGAGGCCCAGCAGGAGTTCGTCGAGCTTTCCGGTCCCAACAACCCGGTCGACAACTTCTTCGGCTCGCAGGTCAACGACTCGGACGGCGAGCTCGACGAGCAGGGCAGCTTCGGCGACGCAAACCACGACCCGTTCACGCGCACCCACGTCGTGGGCGGCCGACAGGGCTGGGACGTGACGACCGTGGTGGTGACCAGTGCTCAGAGCCATCTGGCCAACGACCAGCAGACGGCAACCCTGCGCACCAGCACTGCCGATGACTCGTACGTGCCCACGCTCGTGGCCCTGGAGATCGACGTCAAGTCGCCCGACTTCTCGGGGGCGGAGTCCACCACCGAGGCGAGCGCCAGCCAGGTCGCGCTGGGCGACGGCTTCACGGTCACCGCCACGCTGGGAAACGGGGGTGAGGCTTTGGCCAACAACCTCTCGCTGGTCATGCCGCTCGATGTCGGCCTGGAGCTCACCGAGTTCACGCTGGACGGCACGAGCGGCGATGTCGACGGTAACCCGGTCACCAAAGCAGACCTTTCCACTGGCGTGGCCGTGGGGAACCTGGCCGTGGGCGATAGCCTGGAGGTCGTGGCAAGCCTGCACGTGGCCGGCCCGCCGACCAACGGGCTGAGCTTCCAGTTCATGCCGACCTGGGCGCACAGCTTCGAGATGTGCGGCGGCACGACCGTTTCCGCGAGCTTCAGCTCGGACCAGGTGGCGGTGAGCTACGACGACGGCGGCGCTGGCGGCGCTGGCGGCGCTGGCGCCTTTGGCGGATCCGGGCCCGTGGGCGGCGCGGGAGGCGAGGGCGAGGGCGCGAGCAGCGGCCTGTCCGACGACACCGAGGCGGACAGCGGCTGCGGCTGCGCGACGCCAGGCGAGCAAGCTCCGCTGCGCCAGGCAGGGCTGGCGGGCCTGCTGCTTTTGGCGGCTGGGCTGGTGGCCAGACGCCGACGGCATCGGTCGCAGTAGCGGCACAGATAGCTCCTGGTGTGCGGGCTCCCCTGTCGTGGGCCCTGGCACACATCGGCACAGCCTCGTGGGCTGCCGCTGCCCGACGCTTTGCCCAAGGCCTCGATATCCAAGGGGGCGTGTGCACCAGCGTCCACGGGCATGCTATGTGCTTCATCATCCGTGCGTCGAAGCGCCGCTTTGCTATCCGCAGCAACCGGAGGAGACATGTCGGAACAGGAAATTCGCTCGTCCCTCGCTCGAATTTGCCGCGAGCTCGATCTGGATGCCCGCTGTAAGGCCGCCGCCAAGGGTGTGCGCAGCGCCCTGTTCCCCATGATGCTGGGCGCGAGCCTGGCCGCGGGTGCGGCGGCTTGCGGCGGCAAGACCGAGCTCTTCCCGCAGGGCCAGGGCGGCGACGCGGGCGCTGGAGGCGAGGCGGGCGAGGGGGGCGAGGCGGGCAATGGTGGCGCAGGCGGCGGAGCCGCTGGCTACGGGGCGGGCGGCATGCAGCCAGCCTACATGGGGCCTGGCGCGGGCTCGGGCGGCGAGCCTCAAGTCGAGTACATGGCGCCAGACGCGGGCTCGGGCGGCGGCGGCGTGCCGCTCTACATGGCGCCCTGACCAGGCCGTGGCGCCGCAGGGCTGGCGGGCTGGCGCGAAGGCTCACAGGCGTGCGCTCGGCAGGCCCTCATGGTACTAGCCCGTCTGGCGTCCCACTCGGCGCCAGAGCTCCAGCGCCCATGAGAGCACTAGTCAAGGCAAAGGCCGAGCCGGGCATCTGGATGGATGACGTGCCCGAGCCCGAGATCGGACCGAGGGACCTGCTCATCCGGATCAAGCGGACGGCCATCTGCGGCACGGACGTCCACATCTACGATTGGGACGACTGGGCGCGCCGAACCATCGCCGTGCCCATGGTGGTGGGCCACGAGTTCGCGGGCGAAGTCGCCGCCGTGGGCAAGGCGCTGAGCGGCTTTGTCGAAGGCGACCGCGTCTCGGGAGAAGGGCACATCACCTGCGGAACCTGTCGCAACTGCCGCGCGGGCAAGCGGCATCTGTGCCGCAACACCGTGGGCGTTGGCGTGGACCGAACCGGAGCCTTTGGCGAATACCTGAGCCTGCCAGCGCTCAACGCGTTCAAGCTACCCGCCTCCATCAGCGACGACCTCGGCGCCATCTTCGACCCCTTCGGCAACGCGGTGCACACGGCCCTGTCCTTCGATCTGGTGGGCGAGGACGTGCTCATCACGGGAGCCGGCCCCATCGGCTGCATGGCCGCAGCCATCTGCCGCTATGCCGGGGCGCGCCACGTGGTGGTGACCGATCTGAACGACTATCGCCTCGAGCTCGCGCGCAAACTGGGGGCATCACGCGCCGTCAATGCGCGCCAGAGTGCGATTCGCGACATCATCGCCGAGCTGGGCATGACCGAGGGCTTCGACGTCGGGCTCGAGATGTCGGGTGCGCCCGAGGCGCTGCGCGACATGCTGGATGCGATGAACCACGGCGGCCGCATCGCGCTCTTGGGGATCCCGCCCAAGGACACGGCCATCGACTGGGACCACGTCATCTTCAAGGGGCTCGTCATCAAGGGCATCTACGGCCGCGAGATGTTCGAGACCTGGTACAAGATGAGCAGCATGTTGCAAGGCGGCCTGAACATCAACGGCGTCATCACCCATCGCTTCAAGATCGACGAGTTCCAAAAGGGCTTCGACGCCATGCGCTCAGCCAGGTCTGGCAAGGTCGTGCTCGACTGGAGCTAGAAGCGCTCGAAGATGCGGTCGACGGGACCATGGTCGCCCGCGGTGCGGCGCACGGCGTGCTCTCCAGCTATCGGCGAGGCTGCGTCGGCCGCGGCGAGCCCGCTGCGAGCAGCTCTGCCAGCGCCTGGTGGCCAGCGGTGCGGGCCACGTCGGCGGGGCTGAAGCCCCGCTCCATCCGCTGGAAGGTTCGGCTCAGGCGTGCGCTCGGGTCCGCGCCAGCTTTGAGCAGGGTCTGGGCCACTTCGCGGCGGTCGTACTCGGCAGCCTCGTGAAGCGCCGTGAAGCCGTAGTTGTCGCGCACGTTCGGGTCCGCGCCCGTTTGCAGCAGCTTGCGCACGACCTCGAGGTGCCCCTTTCTGCTGGCGTAGTGCAGCGCGCTGGCGCCAAAGCGGTCCTGGCCATCCGGCTCCACCCCGCCCACGGCCAGGATCGCCTCGAGCACCTCGATCGCCCCGTGGGAGGCGGCATCCGACAGCGGGGTCTGTTGGAAGTCGCCCTTGGGCGCGTTCAGGTCGGCCCCTTGGTCGATGAAGTACTGGGCCGTGCGCACCGCATCCCGATACGCCTCCTCCGGCTCGCTGCCCGCGCCTCGCTGACTCGCGCTCTGCCGCAGCTCGCCAGCCCGCTCGATGGCCAGGTGAAGGGGCGTAAAGCCAGCGCCGCGGGCCGCCTGCAGGTCGGCTCCTCGTCGGTGCAGGAGCGCTGCGGCTCGGTAGAAGCCTTCGCGAGCGGCGCATTGCAGGGGCGTCCAATCATCATCCACCACGTTGAGATCGGCGTCTTGGTCGAGCGCCTGGCGCACCCCGTCCATGTCGTGGCGCATGATGGCGGAAAACAGCGCGTCGATGGCCTTCTGATTCGAGCTAGGCGCAGAGCCCGCGCTGGGGGCTGGCAGGGCGGCGGCACCCGTCGCGGTCGACGCAGCCTGCTCTGGCGAGGCCGCCTCTTGGCGGGCCGCCACCTTCTTCTTCGCAGCCACCTTCTTCTTCGCAGCCACCTTCTTGGTCGCCACCTTTTTCTTGGCAG
>CAYTYV010000383.1:0-6495 GCA_964441055.1 uncultured Polyangiaceae bacterium
CCGCGTATCTGCTCGGGGCTCATGTAGTGCGGCGTACCCAGCATCTCGCCCGTGCGGGTCAGCTCGGTCTCGCCTGCCGCGCCCAACACCGCGCGCTGCTGCTTGGCAATGCCGAAGTCCAGCACCTTGACGAACAGCTCCTCGCGCTCGCGATCGCCCGCCGAGCCCGCGTCGCCCTCGTCCACCACGAACAGGTTGCCCGGCTTGAGATCGCGGTGCACGATGCCGAGCTCGTGGCCGCGGCCGAGCGCTCGCGCCACCTGCGTCACGACCTGGGCCGTCTGCCCGAGGCTCAACACGCCCGCTCGTCGCAAGCGCTCGGTCAGGCTCTCGCCCTCGAGAAGCTCCATGGCGATGTAGGGCGTGCCGTCCGCCATGAGCCCGTGCTCGAAGACCTGCACCACGTGCGGGCTGCGGAGCTTGGCCGCCAGGCTCGCCTCGCGCTTGAACCGCTCGACGATGGCCGGGTCCTTCTGGATGAGCTCGGACGAGATGAACTTGACCGCCACCTGCGAGCTCGCGTCCAGATCGTCGGCCACCCACACGCTGGCCATGCCCCCCTGGGCCAGCGGCTTGCAGAGCCGCAGGTTCGAGGTGACCATCGTGCCAGGCGCGAGCGACATCGTCCGAGGCCGATCATACCCGTTACCCGCTTGCCGCGGCGCGGAAAAGGCGCGCCCCGCTCGCGCCTACTTCTCCGCGCTCCATCCTGGGCTCAACCCGCCGCAGGCCCCTACGTCTCCGCGCTCTGTCCCGGCTTCAGCCGCTCGATCTCCGAGTCGCTGACCGGCAGAACGCGCTTGAACGCGAAGATAGTGAGCGCGCCCGCGATGTACATCCACAGCCCGAAGATGCCCGAGGAGAAGAACATCGAGCTCGCGAAGTCGCCCATCTGGTCCTGCAGGAGAAGCGCGATGGTCATCGACAGCGACGCGTTGCGCAAGCCCACCTCCAGCGAGATGGCGCGGGTCTGGTAGTTGCGGATGCCGACGGCCTTGGAGATAACTCCAGCTAGAACCATGCCGAGCAGGGTAAGCACGAAGATGATGGCGTAGAACTTGAAGCCGTAGCGATCGGTGTCGGCGAACTTCTCGAGGTTGCTCCAGATGCCGACCACGATGAGAAACAGCAGCGCGAACACGCCCAACAGCGCAAACGGCTTTTCGGCGCGCTTGGCAAAGCCCTCGGCCCTGTTGCGGACGAGCATGCCGACGAAGAGCGGCACGATGACCAGCACCAGCATGGTCTTGACCACGTCGACCACAGGCACCGAGAACTCGGGGATGTTCGAGCCGTAGAGGGTGAGCAAAAGCGGTGTGAAGACAATGGACAGCACCGTGCAAACCGCGGTGAGCGACACCGACAGGGCCACATCGCCCTTGCCTAAATAGGCCATCAGATTGGAGGTGACGCCGCCCGGGCTCGAGGCCACCAGAATCAGCCCGAAGAAGATGAAGGGATAGGCCTCGTAGAAGCCGGCCAGCCGTCCCAGGATCATGGCGATGAGCGGCAGCAGGCCGAACTGCAGCACGGGCCCGACGACCATGCCCTTCGGCTTTTTGAATACGACCGCGAAGTCGCGCACCGTCAGCGTCAGGCCCATGCCCACCATGACCAGGAACAGCAGCGCCACGATGGCGATGAAAAAGAGGCGGTCGAGCAGCAGCTGCTCGGGCGGCGCGGTCAGGCGGATGAATTCATAGCGATTGCCCTCGACCACGGCGCTCGCCACCTGCGCCTGGAAGCGGAGCTTGTACTTGACCAGGCCTCGCAGATCGGCGTAGGGCGAGCCCGAGCCCTTGGCGAGCGCCGTAGCGGCATCGCTCGGCAGCGCCACCACGAAGACCTGGCCGGATAGCTCGCGGACGAGCAGGATCTCCTTTTGTGGCCCCTCGCCTTGCGTCCCCAACACCCGGATGTGACCCAGAAAGCTGCGCGGCTCGGCGCTCTGCCACGCAATGCCCTCGGCGGCCTCGCTCAAGGCCGAGAAGAGCGCCACGCCAGCACCCTCGCCCCGCGCTGCGCTGCGAAGCTTGTCGTAGACCTGCTCGCCTGATAGCGGCTCTGCCGCCGCACCATGTCGTTTGGGGTCCACGGTATCTGAGACCTGGGCCGTGGCCGTGGCCGAGGCCGCGGCGACCAAGATTGCGCACAGGGCTGCGAGCAGGATACGGGTTGCTTTCTTCACAATGCACTCCGCCTTCACAAGGCACTCCGCATGACGGTTGGGCTCATCTAGCTCCGCCGCATGCGGCGTCGGGTTGAGCTGGCAGCAATAAGCGCGAGCAGCAGGGCGATCGGGCCAACGCCACGAGCAGGCGCCGTGCGGCAGCCGCAATCTGACTCGGATCCAACCGCGGGAGTCGGCCCGGCCCCCGCGCCGCCCCCTGCTACGCCGCCCTCGCCCGCGCCCCCGACACTCGTGCCCCCAGCGCCGCCAGCGGCGCCAGCGCCAGCCGCACCGCCACCGCCGCCCGCACCGCCGCTGCCGCCTGGGCCGGTCGGGTTGGGGAGCTGGACGAACACGCTGTCGGAGAGCACGTCCACCGAGGGGTCCCCGACGTCGTTGATGGCACGCACCACGAACACGTATCGCCCATTGTTTTCCAGCGGCAAGCCCGTGCGGCTGTCCGAGGTGACGTTGCCCACGTCGATCCAATGCGGATCGGTGACGAACTCGCCGTCGCGATCGAGCACCGCCACCTCGTACGAGGCCGCGCCCGAGACCTCGGCCCAGGTAGCCGACAGCTTGTCCTCGGTCACGATGTTGTCGACGTCGGTGTCGGTAATGCCGTTATCCGGATCGGTATCGTACACGTACTCCGGCGCCGCGATGGCCTGGTTGCGGAGCACGTACAGATAGCCGTCGGCCGCCGTCACGATGATCTCGTCGCGGCCATCGCCGTCGATGTCGCCGAACACGGCCTCGCCCACCGCGGCCTCGAAGGGCACGGCAAAGTCGAGCCGCTCGCTGAGCTCGTCCGTGCACGGGTTCAGGCCGTACAGCCAGCCGTCCTTGGAGCCGAAGAGCGCGGTTGGACGGCCCGCACCCGTCAGGTCCTCGTGCACCGTGGCCGAGGTGAGCTCGCCGTAGAATGCGCCAGCGTCCTGCGCGGCCGCTTCGTCTTGGTACGCCTCGCCGCTGGCGACGATGAAGGTGGCCACCTGCCAGGGCAGCCCGCCGCCCGCGCCGCCGCCTCCGCCGCTGCCGCCGCCACCAGCCCAGCCGGGCAGCTTGGTCACCTTGACGCGCCCGTGAAAGCGCCACGAGGCCTGCACCAGCGCCGCGCCGTCGGGGCACGGCGCAATGGCGCCATAGGGATAGGCGCTGTCCTCGGTCTCGGGATCAGCCCAAAGGATCTCCTGCAAGTCGTGCGACAGCACACGCGGCTCGAGGTTGCTGCCGTGGTCGACGATCTCCTCCCGGCTATCGCCCACCAGATCGTAGAGCGTGGGCAGGAAGTAGCAGCTGCCCACGGTCACGCTTTGGCCGATCTGGGTGCCGCCATTGGCATCGGCGTGGCCAGAGAGCACGCGCGTGCGGCTCGCCCCGTGGAAGAACACGTCGGGGACGTCGTCGGGCGAGGCCCCGCCAGCCCCACCCAGCGGCTCCTGCCACACCCCAATCGAGATCCCCGCGGGCTGCCGTCCGCAGCCGGGCGAGATCGCCTCGGCATCCCAGAGCACCCGCCCTGGCCCCGAGCCGCCGCTCGCCAGCGCCCCCGAAATCGCCCGCGTCTCGAGCATCCAATCGGTGCTACGTCCCCAGTGGAAGACCAGATCGGGCACGTCGTCGTCGTCGAGATCACCCGCGGGCACCACGTCGCCGTTGATCGATCCCTCGCCCCCGGCCTGGCTGTACTCGAACAGGGTGCTGCCATCTGGCGCGAGCGCGCGAACCCTGGTCGAGCCGTGCGCTGAAATGGCCACCTCCTCGCCTGCCAGGCCGGGCACCACGGCCGGGCCATAATAACCAGCAACGCGCCACTCGGCCTCGGGCGGGCTGGCCCAGCTCGCCTGTGAGGCGTCCAGCCGCAAGAGCCCATAGCGGCTGTCAGACACCACGATGGCCTCGGTGCTGGTGCCATCGAGCGAGGCCACTACGGGCGTTCGATTGAGATCCCGCCAGCCGCCTGCAGCGTAGTAGCCGCCGATACGAATGCCCTCGCCGCCCACGGCGGTGGCCGTGGGGTTGAGCTGGTCGTCGAACAGCATCAAGAAGCCGTCGTCGCGAGCCATGGCGAGCTGCTCGTAGGGCCGATCGAGTGGTGCCACGGTCCAAAGGGCAATGGCCGCGAGCTCGCTGGGCAATGAGTAGCTCGCGATTTCCACAGGCTCCACCCCGCCGCCCGCATTGCTGGCGTCATAGGCCGCCACCGTGGCCGAGCCGTCGTGGACCCACAGGATCAGGTCGTCCACGCCGTCGTGGTCGACGTCCGCCATCAGCGGTTGCTGGTAGAGCCCACCCGTGGCGGCCACGGCCCAATCCACCTCCAAGCCCATCGTGCGCTGGCTCAGCGTCCACTCGTGGCTGAGCTCCTGGCTCTGGCCATCATAGCTATAGGCGTAGAGGTAATTGCCCACGCGGGTGAGCAGCAGCATGTCACCGCCCGGGCCCACGGGCGCAGCACCCGAGACGTATTGCCCAGCAACGGTGGCGACCGCTGGGGGACCGGCCGCGTCGAACACATAGGTCGTCCACGTCGAGCCATCGTGGCCCGAGGCCACCACCTCGAGCGAGCCATCGCCGTCCAGATCGACCAGCGGATTGGCCCACATCGCGTAGCCACCCTCGGGCGGGGCCAGATCGTAGGTCCACGCCGCCGAGAAGCTCGGGCCGCCACTATCATAGGTCCACACCAGGATCCGCCGCAGATCGTCGCTCGTGGCATGGGTGTAGTTGATCAGGCACACGAACTCCTCGCCCGGACCGCCGACCAGATCGGCACCGCGGCAGTACTGAAGCTGCGACCAGTACGGCAGGCCCGTGACCTCGGCCATCACCTCGAGCGCGGGGGTATCGGGGTTGTAGCGCACCGCCGAGACCGTGCCCGAGCCGGAGTTGATCAGCTCGAGCGGCGGCGAGCCGTCTACGTCGGCCATGGCCGCACTGCGAGCGTGGCCGCAGCTACCGCGGGGCAGCGTGCCCAGCGTCTCGCCCGGAAAACCGCTCTCGAAGCTGTAGGCCGTGCCGTAGTTGGAGTCGGGCACGCCGCAGCACGAGCAGTTGTAGACCGCCACGTCGGGCAGGTCATCGCCCGTAAGATCGCCCATGACCACGGCAGCCACCGTGCCCGAGTCGTCCGCGGGCTGCGACCAGACCACCTGGCCACTGGCCAAGTCGAGGGCGAAGACCTGGCTGGATCCGCTGGCGATGAGCTCGTCCTGACCATCGCCGTCGAGGTCGGCGATCCCCCGAATGCCGTTCAGCCCCAAGGGCGAGCTCTGCCATACCAGCTCGTCATTGGGCCGTTTGGCCCGTAGCACTCCGCCGCTCAGGTAGATGATCTCAACCGGCCCGTCGCCCTCGACGTCGTAGGTCGTCATCAAGGTGCCGCCTAGCGAGCCGCCCAGGTAGTAGCGCGCGTAGGGCACGGGCCCGGCCACATCGCTCGTGCCCTGGGCCAGGCCCGTACGTTGGGCATCGTGCCGCGCCATGGGCCAGTCCGCCCGCACACCTGCTGGTGCCACCAGCAACAAGGTCGCTGCCGCAGCGGCGGCCAAACCACGCCGACCCCAGCCCGCACGTACACCGCTCATCTGCCCCTCCTGCCCATGGTTGCCCTATGTCCCCGCGTATGCGCGAAGCCCGCGCATACGCGAAGCGCGCGTGCGCGAAGGAACATTGTAGAGCAGTCCGCAAGTCGACGATAGCCCTCAACCGACACCCAGCCGTGGTAGACTGCTGGGGCAGTGCGGTGAACTAGCCAAAGGGGCGACTGGGGGTCTGATGCACAAGAGCACAGTGGGGCTATGGTTGGCGATCGGGCTCGGCTTGGCGGTGGCCTACGGCGGCTGCTCGAACGACGCGCAAATCGTGTTCGCCCCGGCGACCGGGCTTGTCGGCGGTGCGGGCGGCAGCGCTGGAGCCAGCACCACGAGCAGCGGCGGCACGGGCACGGGAGGCTTTCCGCCCGGCTGTCCGCTGAGCTGCAGCGCGGATCTCAAGAAGGTCATCGACTGCCACGGCGCGGTGGTGGAGGACTGCGCCGCGGGTGGCGGCCCGGCCACGGCCTGCCTCGAGGCGACCTGCGGTCACGAGCCCTGCGAGGCCGCCGCAGAGGCCAAGAGCTCCTACGGCTGCGACTACTGGGCGCTGAAAACCGACACGCTCATGCCCGAGACCCAGGGGGCCTGCTTTGCGGCCTACATCGCAAACGTGTGGGCGGAGCCGCTCGCCATCACGGTGGAGTACGACGGACAGGAGCTCATCTCCGATCCGCAAAGCGAATCCTGTTACATGGTGATTCCCAACATCGCGGGGGGGGGCTCGGG
>CAYTYV010000384.1:0-6492 GCA_964441055.1 uncultured Polyangiaceae bacterium
AGGCGGATCCAGAGCCGCGCCGTCGAGCGGCGCGCCCGTGAGCCGACAAAGCGCCAGGGCCGCCTCCTTCATGCCGCGCGGACCGAGCAGCAGCTCGTCCTCTGCACTTATGCCTGCCAGAAGCCGGTCGACCAGGGCGATGTGGCCGTGAAGACCCAACGCCAGCGCCTGGCCCGGGTCGCCGAAGTAGGACTTTTCGAGCAGCAGGTAGTCGTCGGCTCGACCTGCCACGCTGAGGATCTGCATGAAGCGCGTCTGCGTTTCGGCCAGCAGCATGCCGGGCTCTTCCAGCTCTTCGAGCAGCCGCTCGCGCACCAGCGCCACACCTTGCGGCGCGCCGAGCAGCACCAGCGCTTCGACCGCGGCGGCGATGATGTCGTCCTCGATCTCGCGCTCTAATAGATCGAAAAGCAGCTCGATAGCGGCGGCTTGCTCCTCGGCCATGCCTAGGGCGCGCGCGGCGCGGGCACGCACCTGCTCGTCGGTATGCTCGAGCAGCGGCACCACCGCCCCCATGTCCAGGTGACCGCGCGCGTAGAGCACGTCGAGCGCGAGCACGGCCAAGCGCGGATCGTCGTCGCTCGCCAGACGCGTCATGGCGGGTACCACCGCTGGGTTGGGAGCGATGGACAGCGCCTGCGCTTGCCACCTGTAGGTGTAGGGGTGCGACTGCTTGAGCGCGAGGATGGCCGCCCGGGCAGTGTCCTCGCCCGCCAAAGAGCCGAGCGCGAAGGTGCGCGCAAAGGCCCGCCCAGGATCGGCGGTCGCCATGTCGCGGCCGTAGCGCACCGCCTGATCGGCCACGTCCAAGCCGTCGCAGCGCTGCCCGCTACCGACGGCAGAAAAAAACGGCTGACCTAGCGCGACGAGTGCGTCCAGGCTGGCACACATGCGCTGCTCGAAGCGGCCCATCGCCTCCCAGTCGTAGCGGTCCTCGTCGCCCAGGCGCCGCAGGTTGGCGTTGGCGCTGATGTCCTCCAGGCACTCTCGCGCCAGCCGCTCGAGCTGGGCGAGCTCGCCCGCCGTGCCAAAGGCCATGGTGGCCTCGACCGGAGCCGCTCCGCCCGGCTGACCGAGCACGGCGAGGCGCTTTACCGGGTCCACGCTCTCGGGCGGCGGCTCGTCCTCCTCCTCTTCGTCGGGCTCGGCCATCAAGGCCAGATCGGATTCGTAGCTCGGCTCGAGCTCGCTCACGGCCACCTCGTCCTCGGCCTCGTCGAGCTCGTCCTCGTCGTCGAAGATGTAGTCCTCGGGCACGACGTCGACCGCGGCCTTGAGCAGCGAGCGCGCAATGGCGTGCAGCCGCGGCACCCCTGGGCTCACGGCAAAGGGCTGGACTCCGGGCACCCGCTCACGAGCGCGGCCGCGCAGCTCGTCGCTGATGTGGTCTTGCTGGCTGGCGACGATGGCCTCGATGGTGGCCTCGCGGGCGTGCTCCAACGCTCGTTCCACGCCGCGAATGCGACGGCAGAGCTGCATCGCCACCGAGCTGAGATCGTGGCCCTCCAGCGCTTCGGCCGCGAGCTTGACGCGCTCACGGGCACCGCGGAGCACATCCAGGTGGTCGGTCGCGCCGAGCGGGCTCTGCTCGAGGTCATCGAGCGCCGCGCGCGCCTCCTCCATGCGCTGCACGATGGCCGTGCGGTCCACGCGGCCGGGCAGGGTCTTCAATTCGAGCATCACCGCCTCGAGCACGTCGCGCCCGATGCGCGCCAAGCGATGGGCGGGCGAGCTCGCCGCAGGAACAGACTGCAAAGCGTCAGTCACGTCGCACCCCCATCAATGAAACCACGCCACGCTGGGGCCCTTCCGAGTGCAGCGCCAGCACGGCTCGCGAGTCGGGCGCCGCGCCGAGCTCGAAAAGCCGCAGGGCCGTGACCGAGTAGAGCGGCCCGGCCGCAGCCCCTACCTCCCCGGTCGCCCACACCCATTTCGTATGGACCGCGTCCAAGGGCAAGGCGCGGGTGCTCGACTTGGTCCATTCGGCCTGCCGATGCCGCTCCCCATTGAGATCGGTGATGGCCCATCGAAAGGGCACGCCCGCGCGCTCGCCTACCTCGCTCAGCAGCTCGGTCATGGCATCGGCCAAGTTGGGCTCCTGTTCGCCCTCGGCCGTGGCCTCTTGCGCGGTCGCCACGTCCGCGATGAATCCCAACCGCTGCGCCGCTCCTTTTTCGCGCGACAGCAGGAGGAACGCCGCAGCCTCGCTGGGAATGAAGCCGTCCTCGACATCCAGGCCGTGCAGCCGGCCTTGCTCGTCCAGCCAAGCGAGCACCTGCGGGTGATAGTAGGAATCGACGCCGCCGACCGCGACCTGTCGAGCGCCGTCGTCCAGCAGCGCTCGGGCGAGCTCGATCGCCCGCGCAAAGCCGGCTTGACCCTCGCGCACGATAGCCGATCGCTCCAGATCGATGGCAATGCCGCTTCGCTCGGCAATGGCGGCGAGCAGCTGTTCGGCCAGGGCGGGCTGGTCGTCGGGACGGCCGGGCTCGCACAGGCAGAGCACCACCGAAAGCGGCTGCTGCTCGGTCGGCGCCCGCTCGGTAGAAAGCCCATCGAGCGCCTCGCAGAGCGCGGGGGCCGCCAAGCCGACGAGGCGATGAAAGCCGACCAAGGTCTCGCCCAAGCCACCCGTGAGCGCCATGCCGATCTCGTGGTCGCGCTTGTCCCGTTGCCGCAGGCTGCGCGGCTCGAGCTTGCCCGCTCGCACGCCCATGGCCACCTGCAGGCTGGAAAGCCCCAACGGGCCGCGCGCTCCCACGGCAATGACATCCGCGATCATCCCTAGCCCTCCTCAGCCCGAGCCCGGCGGCGCGCCACGGCGCACACCCGGTCGTAGTCGTGCACGAAGTCGAGATCGCCAGCTTCCTTGGCGGCGCTCAGCCGCGCGAGCCAGCCTCGCTCTTCCAGCATCCAGTCGATCTCGTCCAGGCCGGCCCGGGCCAGCACCGAAGCGCGCTCGTTCGGATGGCAGGCGAGCTCGGCCGCCACAGTGGCGTACCGGTCGAGATCGAGCAGCGGATCGGGCGTGCGGTCGAAGGTCATCTGGCGGGCCACCCCGAGCTCCACGTCGTCGGGTGGCGGAGGCGGCACCTCGGACTCGGGCGGCACCTCGGCTCGGCTGAAATGCCCGCGGGCGAGGTTGCGGACGATCTCGTCGAGCTCGGGCACGCGCTGCTGGTGCGCCAGCGCCACGATGAGCCGCAGGCCGGGTAGGGCAAAGGCGTCCTCGGGGATCTGCCCCCGCCACACCAGCGACAGCCGCGCCTTTTCGGTATCGATGAGCAGCGTGTCGATGGCCATCGAGACGTCGTAGCGAGCCCCAGCCCCCTCGAACACGACCAGCACCAGGTGACCGGGAAGCACCAGCGTCTGCGACCCTCCCCCAGGCGTCAGGCCCTCGAGATCGAGCAGCTCGTCGCCGTCGAGCAGCGCGCAGGTCATGGGCTCGGCAGCAAATTGCACACCGCGGCCGAGCGCGCTCTCGGCGGGCGCGAGGTCATCCCAGGTCGCGACGCCGCTATCGCCGAGCTCGTCCAGAGACAGCTCAGCAGCGCTGTCTTCGGGCGCGCCCTCTTCGGCTCGGGGGGGCGGCGCCTCGAGTCCCGCGTCCTCCCAGGGCTTCCAGGTCTCGTCCGCGAGCGCGCGCATGGCAGCGTGGCGCTGCGCCAAGAGCTCGTCGAGCCCGAGCGCGGTCAGCGCTTCAGCGGACTCGTCGTCCTGCACCTCGAGCGGTCCGATCGGGCCCACCGCGTCGATGCGACTCGAGCCGTCGCGATCCCGCAAAAAGGCCTCCGCAAGCGGCATGCTCTCGACGGGCGAGGGTCCCACGGTGCAGAAGTCGCGCTCGAGCCGACCCGCGACGGACAAACGCGCATCGATGCGCGCCACCGCTCGGGCGGCGTAGGCGCTACCGACGAGCAGCACATCCGCTTGCGGCTTGGCCGCGACCAGATCGGTGGGCGCCGCTAGCTCCTCGGCCGACGCCCCCTGGCGCTCGCTGGGCGCGGCCAGCGCGAACCCGGGCTGCTCGGCCGCGAGCTCGAGCACGGGATCTCTCGCACGCGCGTTGTAGCGGTAGCTGACCTTCACCACCACGGTGGTGCGCGCTTGGTCGGGCTCCCACGGCACCAGCCCTACGGGCAAGGGCGGGCAGGGCTTTTGTCCGATCCGCACCCTGTGGGCTTGTACGACGATAGGGGGTGGAAATCGCATGGAACCGAACCGTGATCCTGCCCGAAAGGCCCGCCCGAGAAAAGGGTGCGCCCCCTACGCGGGCAGCGAGCCGAGCTCGTACTTGACCTTGCCGTTCTGGTTGAAGAAGTACCGCAGCCCGCGGATCGTGCCCGCAAAGGCCTCGATCTCGTACCAGCGGTCGGGAAAGAGGCAGGCCCGATAGTAGTTGGTCACGCGGAACTTGGGCGTCACCGTGGCCAGCGCTCCCTTGGACGTGGGCTTGGAGAAGATCGCCCGGATGTCCGTCGGCAGGCTCGCCTTGAATTGCACGATATCCACGCCCGCGCCTCCCATGACCGCGCCGATGGAGGGAATGACATTGGCCCGCGCTGTGCTGCTTCCTTCGAGCTCGTCGTGCTGGTCCTTGGTGACGGTGAAATCGATGCTGAAGGACACGGCGATCTGGAAGAACAGATCGACGCGGAAGATGCGGAACCTGCGCAGCGCTTGGGCCAGGCCGGGAACGTAAAAGGTCACGAAGTTGAGCAGCGAGAAGTAGACCGTGTAGTCGAGCTTGATGATCGGCTCGATCATCAAGGAGAACTCCCACTTCTGCCCCATCGTGGCGGTCGTGTAGTAGCGCCACTTGCGCGCGCTCATGCGCTCTTCAGTCCGCTCGTAGCTGAGCTTGACCCCGAGCTTGAAGTTCTCGAGGAACTTGAGCTTGAGCGGCTGCTTGGCCACGGTGGCGATCTTCTGCGCCGTGGTCACGGCCTTCTTGGCCGTCTGCATGGCCGAGATCGCTTTATTGAAATGCGCCTCGGCCGTCTCGAACTTGGCCATGGCCGTGCGGTAGTTGGCCATCTGCTCGAAGGCCTGGTTGCCCGCTTCTTTCCAGCGCTTGTACGCCTTGTCGGCTCGGTTTTCCGCGCGGCGCCGCCCCTTGCGGGCCGCCCCCGTGTCGCCCTTGATGCTGCGGGCCTTGTCCATCTCGGAGGACAGCTTGTTGCGCGCGGAACCTTGCGCCTGCTTGGCCTGCTCGGAAGCGGCCTTGGCTTGCTCGGCCTGCTTTCGGTATTGCTCTGCTTGGTCCTCGAACTTCTTGGCCTCGTCCTCGAGGGCCTTGGCCTCTTTTCCCTTTTTCTTTGCCCGATCCTTCGCCGCCGAGGCGGCCTTCTTGGCCATTTTGCCGAGCAGCAGCTTGAACTTGATCTTCTGGTCGGGCAGGACCTTGATGGTGGCCTCGCGCGCGCCTGCGCAGGCATTGGCCGTCACCTTGATCTCGGGCGGCATGGTCCACCACCATGCGTAGAACAGCACGGTCATGGGATTGCCCTCGTAGAAATCGCCCTTCCCGGGCATGCCCTGGCCGCCGTTGCGAATGGGCTTGTCCTTGGGGTTCGCCGCGTTGGGATCGCGCCGATCGGTTTGCGATAGCCACTCGGAGGACTGGGATTTGTTCGAGTATCGGCCGGGCGACATGGTGTGGTCGTAGCCGCCTTTGCCCGTGGGATTGACGTAGCCGCCCGCGCCGCTGGCCTCCAAGCTGGGCGACTCGATGCCGTAGTCCTGCGCCCCCAGCCCGGGGTCGGCCCAGGGGCCGTTATCGGTCGTGGGCAGTCGCTGATCGCCCATGTCGGTCGCCAGGGTATTGATGGGCGTGGCCAGAGCCTTGTCCATCAGGGCCGCGGCGGCGGCCGAAAAATCGCCCTCGCCCAAGGCCTGCATCACCTCCTTGGCGGTCCACGGCTCGGTCACCATGCCAGCCTCGACCACGAACTCGTCCTTGCTGTGCTCGTGCTTGTGGGCCGTGGCGAGGTAGAGCGGGAAGATCTTGCCCTTGGCGTCCCAGATGGTGTGCAGCTCCCCTCCCTTGGTGGGGGCCTCGCAGGTGGAGTTGATGGCCGCTGGCGTCTGGGTGATGTCCTTGCGGGTGGCCGTGAAGGTGATGGTGTCGGTGTTGTACACCTCGAGGTAGTTCGGGTCGCCCGACTTGTCCTTGCCCTTGTAGCCGAGCTCGGCGCCGCTGGCGGCAGTCCCCTTCCAGCTCGCCAGCTGGCACTTCTTCTTGGCGCGTTCCTCCAGGCTCTCGGCCGACGGAGCGATGTTGCCGGGCAGGACCGACCCTGGCGAGTTGCCGTGGTTCTGCTTGGTCGGGTCGTCGGCCCGCGCCGCGGGCATGCCCTCGATGAACAGGTCCTTGGAGCCCGAGGTGACCCAGGCCTCCTTGCAGGTCGTGCCGCTATTGATGCCCGTGTCCCCCGAGCTCAGCGACGGATCCCAATGGGTCATCTCCATGGCGATCGGCTGGTTCTG
>CAYTYV010000385.1:0-3387 GCA_964441055.1 uncultured Polyangiaceae bacterium
GCTGGGGTTTTTTGCAGTTTCTGCCGCGCGGGAATCGCCGCAACTAGCCGGAATTGCACCCGGCCGCACCCCTCCCGGGGCATTCACACGGACGAAGTCACAGGTTCGAACCCTGTTGCGCCCACCGAGAATCGTTGGAGCCCGCATACCGGGCTCCGCCGCGGTAGAGGGGCCGAGAGTCGTTTCAGGGACGGCTCGTACTCGTACGCGCCCATATCGGCCGAGCGCGGGCCTACGTCCGTGATGGAGTTGTCGGGACCGTCGACGCGGGGGTTGCCGTCCATGTCGATCCCGGGCGCCACGGATCCGTTGGCCTCGTCGATGCAGGGCGAGCCTGTGCCCGCCGCCTGTTCTGCGACCTCCGCTTGCCTGGCGGCCGCCGCCGCGTTTCGCCAATCCGCCGGGCATTCGCAGTCGTAGGTGCACGTAAACGCGGTCACGCCTTCCTGGCATGGCTCTTGCGCTACGCCTGTCGAGGTAAACGCCGTCTCGCCCGGACCCTTCGTAGTCGACGTCGCCATGCCCAGTCTGAAGCACGAAGCCCTGCTGATGCTGCTGCGGGGCCGCCCCGGGCTCGCCCCCGAGCTGCTCTCGCAGGCCTTCGGCGTCGAGCTCCCGCGCCACGACGAGGTGCGTATCGAGCCCGCCGAGCTCAGCAGGCTCGAGCCGGCGGTGTACCAGGCCGATCTGGTCGTGGCCTTGCGAAAGGGCGGCGCTTCGGTGCTCGCCGTCGTGGTCGAGGTACAGCTTCGTCGAGATGGGCAAAAGCGCAGCTCGTGGCCAGAGTACCTGACAGGCCTTCACGCGCGGCTCGGCGGGCCGGTCTACCTCCTGGTGATCGCGCCGACCGCGTCGGTCGCTCGCTGGTGCGCCCGGCCCATCGCGCTCGGCCATCCAGGCTTTGTGCTCCAACCTCTGGTGCTGGGCCCAGACGGGATCCCCGTGGTGCTGGATGAGGAACAGGCGAAAAGCGCGCCAGAGATCGCGGTGCTCTCCGCGGTCGCGCATGGCAAGGGCGAGCAAGCCGTTTCGGTAGCCGTGGCCGCGCTCGCCGCCGCCGCTGGGCTCGACGATGAACGGGCGCGGCTCTATATTGATCTGGTGATGGCGTCGCTCGGTGCGGCGGCGCGCCGTGCTCTGGAGGCGATGATGCAAAACGGCAGCTACCAGTACCAGAGCGATTTCGCTCGCAAGTACGTCGCCCAAGGGCGGGCCGAGGGCGAGGCTAGGGGCGAGGCCAGGGGCGAGGCCAGGGGACGCGCGCAGGCCGTGCTGACCGTGCTCCGGGCGCGCAACGTCGAGGTGGGCTTCGAGGCCGAGCAGCGCATCCTCACCTGCACAGATCTCGCCGAGCTCGACGCGTGGATCCGTCGCGTCGCGATGGTGCAGTCGGTCGAGGATCTGTTCGGCTGAGCGCGGTGACGGTCGTTGCGATGCCCCGCCCCTCGGCGGCGCGTCCTTGCTGCCTTTTCGGGGTAGCACGGGCACGTTCCACCCGAGCAGCGGCCGCTTTTGATCTCCGGTGCCAGCACCACCACGGCGTCCCATGCCCCAGCCGCACTGACCCGGTCGAGCGCGCGTGCTTGCTGTAGCGGCTCGCTCGGCTCGCGCTGCGTCGTCCGAGCCGTGTATCATCGGTCGTCATGGTGGGCGTGTCCGCGCTGCTGTCGCCCGGCGAGAGGGTGGCCGATCGCTACGCGATCGAGGCGCCGCTCGGCGAGGGCGGGATGGCCGTCGTGTACCGAGCGCGGCACACGGGCACGGACCGGGTGTGCGCGCTGAAATTCATCCATCCGCACCTCGCCGAAGACTCCGACCTGGTTGAGAGCTTTCTTGCGGAGGCACGCGTGGGCTCCCGCATCGGATCGCACCCCCACATCGTCGAGGTTTTGGACATGGGGGTCGATGAGCGACTGGGGATCCCCTTCATCGCCATGGAGTTCCTCGAGGGGCAGACGCTGGGCGCCTTCGTCAAGGCCTATGCGCCCGTCGCGTGGGACGTCGTTCGGGTCGTGCTGGAGCAGCTGTGCGATGCGCTGGACGCAGCCCATCGGGCCAACGTGGTGCACCGAGATCTCAAGCCGAGCAACATCTTCCTGACGGGCGATCACAAGGGACAGCTCGCCGTCAAGGTCCTGGATTTTGGCATCGCCAAGATCCTCGATGCAGTGGACGACCGCACCGCCACCCTGGTAGGCACGCCCTGGTACTGCGCTCCCGAGCAGCTCGGCTCCAACGTACGGCGCTTGGCGGAGAAGCACGGGATCGCGATCGCCAGGGGCGTGTCCCCAGAGACGGACATCTGGCCCCTGGGCCTCATCGCCCTTGGCATGCTCACGGGGCTACCTCCCGCGCGGTACTGGGCAGTGGAGACGCAGGCCGATCTTTTGGTGGAGATCGCCCTGAATCCGCGATCGGCGCCGTCGGTGCGTGCGGGCGACAGGGCGTGCTTTCTTCCGGCGGATTTCGATCGCTGGCTTCTGCGCTGCCTGGAGCACGACGCGGCCCAGCGCTGGCCGTCGGCAGGAGAGGCCATGGCCGAGCTGTCGCGGCTGCTCGACCGAAGCGGCGTTTCTGCCATGCTCCTAGAGGCGGCGAGCCGACCCAGGCCCGTGGCTTCCGAGCCGTCGCTTGAGCCGCTGCCGAGCGAGGACGCCGACCCGAGCGAGACGGCTGGGACGGTGCCGCCGTGGCAGCAGGCAGCGGTGCGGACCTCGCGGCCAGCACACCGACGGCTGATCGCGCCAGGCGTCGCGCTGGTTGTGATGCTGCTGGGAATCGCTGTGGTGGTCGCGCTGCGCGGGCTAGGGGGCGACCCCGAGGCCTCGTCCTCGGAGGAGCCTGTCCCTGCGGCCAGGTCGAGCGCCCACGCTAGCGTCGCGGGCTCGGAAGCCCCTTCCGTTCCCTCTGCGGCGAGCGCACGAACCGATGCGGGGGATCGCCTCGCGGATGCGGATGGCGGGAGCGGTGAGGCCGCAGCATCTGCAGCGGATGCCGCCGATGGGCCGACGTCGACTGCAACGAGCAGAGCTCGTGCGACGGCTGCTAGGCCACAGCCAGGGGCCTCGGGCCAACCCGAGGACGCTCAAGACGCCGAGGAGGACCCGTTCGGACGTAGACAAAGGTAGGGAGTAGAGGCATGGGCAAGAGCACGTGGCAGCATAGGAGCTCGGGCAGGCTGTTGCGTTGCCGGTTCCGGCTGGCGCTTTGGGCAGCCGCGCTTTTCTTGGTGGTGCTCGGCGCTGCGCCAAGCTCGCGCGCTCAAACTGCTGCCGAGCGGGAAAAGGCCCGTGAGCTCTTCGAGGCGGCGCTCGCCTTGTCCGACAAGGGTCTCTACGAGCGGGCCTGCCCGATGTTCGAGCAGAGCCTGCGTCTCGACCGGGCCAT
>CAYTYV010000385.1:3397-6456 GCA_964441055.1 uncultured Polyangiaceae bacterium
AAGTGCCACGTCGAGATCGGTCGGCTCGCCAGCGCGCATGCCCATTTCCTCGAGGTGGCCGACTGGGCCGAGCGGGAGGGCAGGGCCGACCGCGCGGCCCATGCGCGAAAGCGCGCCCGCAAGATCGAGCCGCGGATCCCCAAGCTGCGCGTAGAGGTGCCGCCAGAGGTGGCCGCAACTGCGGGGCTGGAGCTCAGCTGCGACGGCCGCGCGTTTCCGCGGGAGCAATGGACGACGGCCGTGCCAGTCGACTTCGGCATGCACACCATCACGGCCCGGGCGCCAGGCCGACAAGCGTGGAGCTACGATGTGGTGCTGACCGAGGAGGGCAAGACCGTCACGGTTCGCGTGCCGAGGTTGGCATCGGAGCCGATCAAGGCGGGCGGCGATCGCGCCAACAAGACTGCGACCAGCCCGCCAACGGTCACGGTCGAAGCGCCCGCGGACGACGGGGGTAGCGGGTGGTCGACGCAGCGCTTCGTCTCGATCGGGGTGGGCGCAGTGGGCTTGGTCGGAATCGTGGTGGGGAGCGCTTTTGGCCTGAAGGCCAGCTTACAATGGGACGAGGCGCTTTCGCTTTGCGGGAACGAATCTCCTGATGTCTGCGATGATGTCGAGGCGGGCGATCTCTCGCGGGATGCATTGACCTGGGCTACCGCCTCCACGGTGAGCTTCGCGCTGGGTGGCGCAGCCATCGCCACTGGCGTCGTACTGTGGCTCACCGCGCCCTCGGACGAGGAGTCCGGATCTCAGCTCGGAATGCAGATCGCTCCGTTCGCCAACGAAGACGTCTTGGGTGGAGTATGGTTGGGAAGGTTCTGATGGCAACGCGCCGCCGCGGCTGGCGATCCATCGTGCTAGCAGTGAGCACAGCTTTTTTGGTGGCCGCAGGATGCGCCCAGATCCTAGGTATCGAGGAAATCGATCCAACGGTCAACGGCGGCAGCGGCGGCTCTGCCGCGGCGGGCGGTAGCAACAGCGGCGGCGGAGGCTCCGCTGGTGATGGGGGCTCGGCCGGGGCAGCCGGAGGCGACGGGCCCTGCGAGCCGGGCCACAGTCGCGACTGCTATTCCGGCCCATCGGGCACCGAGGACATGGGCAGCTGCCAGGCGGGCACGGAACAGTGCAACGACGCGGGCACATACGGAGACTGCGAGGGCGAGGTGACCCCCGAGCCCGAGGACTGTGCCGCCGCGAGCGCCGATCTCGATTGCAATGGCTATACCTGCCTGGAGACCATCTGGGCCCAGGATCTGGCTTGCGATGATGATGACGACACGGCTTCGGCCGTGGCCGTCGACTCCGAAGGCAACATCTACGTGGTGGGCCGCTATGCGGGCTCCGGCTTCGAGATCGGCGGCCTGAGCGTCCAAGAGGCTGCCACCGGGACGGATATGTTCGTCGCCAAGCTCGAGCCCGACGGCACGGCCGCGTGGGCCAAGGCCTTTGGCGGCACGGGAGACGACAGGGCCACGGCGGTTGCGGTCAGCGCTGCTGGCGAGGTCTTCGTCGGCGGCTACACGCACGCAGGCGTCGAGTTCAGCGCTGGCCCTCCCGTCGCCGTCGAGCATGGGCTATTCGTCGCCAAGCTCGATGCGGACGGCAATCCCCTGGTGGGCAAGAGGATCACCGAGCACCAGCAGGCGGGCATGCCGCAGTACCTCGAGGAGGTCTTTCGGATGGCGATTGGGCCCGCTGGCTCCAATGTGGTCTACCTCGCCGGGGCGGCCGTGGATGAGCTGTTGGGCAGCGGGGTCGGTGCCCAAGGTGCCATGGACGCCTTCGTGGTGGGCCTTGCCACGGACGACCTGACCACCGAGCTGCGGCTGTGGTTCGGTGGTCCCGACTACGACGGTGCCAAAGGCATAGTCGTCGACGCCGATGGTGACGTCTACGTCACCGGCTTCTTCCACGACAACATCAACATCATTACGGGTGAGAGCGCTGCAGGTAGCTCGGACGCCTTCGTCATTAAGTACGATCCAGGCGGGGACACTGTGCTGTGGTACGACTTCGTGGGAGACGACCAGTTCCAGCAGGGCGTGGACGTGGCCCTCGATCCTCTGACGGGGGATCTGCTGGCGACGGGGGACTTCACCGGAACCGTCGATTTCGGAGGCGGCGCGCCGTTGACCACTCCCGTAGGCGTCTTCCACATCTACCTGGCGCGCTACGCGGCGGCTGGCGGCTCAGCGCTGGACACCGCCGAGTTCGGCGGCAGTAGCGGCATCAACTTTTCCGCAGATTTGGACGTGGACAGCAGCGGGCGCGTCGCCATGGCTGCCTCCACGAATACTTCGACGGTGTTCGTCCCAGGCCAGCCCTCCATCGGCGGCAACGGCGCCTCTGACTGGATCCTGCTCAAGACCGATTCCGATCTGGCGCCGATCTGGGCGCGGGCCCATGGCGGGAGCGGCGAGGATATGGCCGCGGGCATTGCGTTGGCGCCAGATGGCTCCTCGGTCATGGTGGGCCACGTCCAGGGCACGGTCGACTTCGGCGGAGCCACTCCCATCGAGGTCGGTGGCCACGGCACCTCGGACGCCGTCGTAGCTCGCTTCGCGCCCTGAGACAGGCAGCCCAACAGAGCGGCGTCCCGCGATGCGTCCGCCCGCGGCAAGCGCAAGTCCCACTCGAGCGAAGCGTCGTTTGAGACACTTCGGTGTGGAAGCTTCGCTACGGAAAGCTCGCCCCTCGAGCCGCGCGCCAGCCAGATCGAGCCGCGCGCCAGCCAGATCGAGCCGCGAATCGCCACGCTGCGCGTCGAGGTGCTAGCGGAAGTAGCGGCAACCGCAGCCTGCGGCTAACGGGGCACCAGCGTCTTTTCCGCCACGTCAGCGCCAATCCGCGTCGAGGGCCCGGCTGGAAGACTGGGGCAGCGCTTGCCTGGCGGCCGCCGCCACGTCCCGCCAATCCGCCAGCCAATCGCGATTGCAAGTACGTGCAATCGCAGCCGCGCCGTCTTGGCATGACTTCTGCGACAGGCCCCTCGAGGCAAGGCCATCTTGCCGGGCCCCTCGCGTTTGACCTCGCCATGCCCAGTCTGAAGCACGAAGCCC
>CAYTYV010000386.1:0-785 GCA_964441055.1 uncultured Polyangiaceae bacterium
TGCGCACCCGGGCATCTGCATCAGCCTCGACCCACAGGCCGTGGCGCCGATTGCGAGCACGCGCTGCGGCCCCGTCGAGACGCGCGAAGCCGTAGCCGGGGGCCGCGGCCTGCTGCATGCTGCGCGCGGCGGCGGCGCGCAAGCCCGACGGCGCCGACCAGCCGGGCCCGGCCTGCGCCTTGGGCAGCCCAGCTACGGGGCGCCCGAGCGGCGCCTGGGGCTCGTCGACGAGCGATTCCGGACCCGCCTCGCCGCAGGCCGCAAGCGCCAGCAGCGCTGCGGCCCCCCACGCCATCCTCACCAGGGCCGCCAGCGCCCGTGCGCCGCCCTTCCGCCCGTCCCCTAACCGTATACGCGCGCTCATTTTTCCCTGCCCTCGTGCACGACCCGTGCTCACACCACCCCGGCTTCGGAGATGCCCCTCCGCCGCGATCCCGCACGGCGACTCGGCACGGCCCGAGCGCCATGCCAGAGACCTGACGATATCTGCGAGCCCGATGGGCGTCCACGAGAACCGAGAATGACCGCGGGAACGACAGCAGGGCTTTGACATCCGGGGGCAACCGCGTATCCTTGCAGCATGTCGGGTACGAGGCATTCTTGGGCCGGGCCCCCTTGGGTCAGAGCACTCCTTCTTGCGGTTGGCTTGTCGGGCGGGTTGGCGCTCGCGTTCACGAGCTGTGCGAGTAGCGAAACCGAAGAGTTCGAAAACGGCGACGGCGGGGCGGGGGGCACCAGCAGCTCGTCCAGCTCACCCGCGGCCGCCAGCCAGCGAAACGTGTCCA
>CAYTYV010000386.1:795-6438 GCA_964441055.1 uncultured Polyangiaceae bacterium
CGAGCTCCAGCTCCAGCTCCAGCTCAAGCTCAAGCACCTCCACCACGTCGAGCACGTCCACCACGAGCACGACGTGGACCACGACGTCGACCGGCAGCTCGAGCGCGGGACCGACGTGCACCTCGAACGGCGACTGCAACACGGCCGCTGGCGAGTGCTGTCTCACGTTCTGTATGGCGCCGGAGGGCGTGTGCGGCCCGCAGATATCGGGGTCCTGCGCCGACATGTGCCCGTGAGAGGGTGTTTCGCAGCCTCCTCACCACGCCGGACCGACTACCGGCACCGCCAGTCGGTGTCATAGCTCGCCGCTTGGGCGCGGCCGCTTCAGAGCGGCCGCCGAGCTCGGCCGCAACTAGCTCGGGCTAGCCCGCCAAGCCGGCCGAGACTGCCGATGAGCCGGAAGCACCTTGCCATCGCGCTGGTCTCGGCAGCCATCATGCTGCTGCAGATCAGCGTGACCCGGGTGCTGAGCGTGCTGCTGTGGTACCACTTCGCCTTCTTTTCGATCTCGCTGGCGATGCTGGGCGTCGGGGTCCCGGGCGTGTGGCTCGCGCTCCGCCGCCGCCGCCCCCGACGCCTGGCGGCCGCGCTGCTGTCCGCCGCGGTGCTGGTGCCGCTCGGCCTGGCCCTGATGATCCAGGAGCAGCACCGCTTCGGACCGTGGTCGATCCTGTTCTGCATGCTGTGCCTGCTGCCCGCCATGCTGGCTCTGGGGGCGGCCGTGTGCCTGCTGCTGATGGCCGCGCCAGGAGCCGCCGTGGGGCGCATGTATGCCTTCGACCTGCTCGGCGCCTGTCTGGGCGCGCTGCTGGTCGTCCCGTTGATGAGCGCGATCCCCACGCCGCTGCTGGCCGCTGGCATCGGGCTGCTGCCGCTTTGCGCCTACGCGCTACTGTTTCCGCGAGGCCGGCCACGGGCCCTGGTCATCGCGGTCCTGCTCGGCGTGGCCTTGTGGTGGGGGCACCCCTATGAGCTGCGCCACACCAAGGAGTACGCCGAGGCCGGCCCGCGCTTTTCGCCCATCTACGAAAAGTGGACCCCCACGGCGCGGCTGACCGTGTTCGACTCCTTCCCCTGGACGCCCGACAGGCCCTTCCAGTGGGGCGCGGGCCGCAAGGGCGCGGACCTGCCCGCCCCCCCGCAGTACTACCTCGAGCAGGACGGCTCGGCAGGCACGCCCATCATCGCGGCTGCCCGAGATGCTGCCGAGCTCGAGTACGTCCTCTACGACGTGACCAGCGTCGGCTTCCAGCTGCGTAGACCCGAGCGCGTGGCCATCGTGGGCGCTGGTGGGGGGCGCGACATCCTGACCGCCCGGCTAGCGGGCGCGCGGTCCATCGACGCCATCGAGTTGAACGCGGGCATCGTCGAGGCCTTGCGCGGCCCCTTCGCCTCGTTCAGCGGAGGGGTCTACGACCAGCCTGGCGTACACGCCATCGTGGGCGAGGGGCGCAGCGTGCTCACGCGCTCGGCTGGCGGTTACGACCTCATCCAGATCGCCATGATCGATAGCTGGGCCGCCACCGCGGCTGGCGCCTACGCGCTCTCGGAGAACAACCTCTACACGGTCGAGGCCTATCGGCTGTACTACTCGCGGCTGTCCGCCACGGGCCTTTTGGCCACCAGCCGGTGGAAGCCCAGCCCGCGCTTTGCCTTCGAGCTACCCCGACTGGTCATCCTGGCTCATGCCGCTCTCCGAGCCGAGCGCGTGGACGAGCCGCTCGATCACCTGGCCGTGGTCCAGGGCGGAAAGGTGGGCACGGTGCTGCTGTCGCGCTCGGCCTGGTCGGCCGAAGATGTGGCCCAGCTCGAGCGGATCTGCGACCAGCGCGGCTTCGACCTGCTCTACCCCGAGACCACCGGGGCCGCCCGCCAAGCTCGCTGGGTCCGACGCTGGCTGGAGACCGGGCCCGCGCTCGCCGAACGCGGCATCCACCTCGCTCCGCCCACCGACGACAGGCCCTTCTTCTTCCAGATGGCCTCGCCCTTCCGGCCGATCACCCCAGCGCTAGCCGCGAGCCTAGGCGTCAGCGCGCAGAGCGTGGCCGTGTTGCGCACGCTCATGATGGCCATGTCCGTCGTCACCCTGGTCTTGTTCTTCGCTCCTTTCGCGCTGTCGCGCTGGCTGCCGCGGCGGGCGGGCTTCTGGCGCGGAAGCCTCTTTTTCTGCTGCATCGGCCTGGCGTTCATGCTGGTCGAGATCGCCTGGCTGCAGCGCTTCGTGCTCTACCTGGGCCATCCCAGCCGGGCCACCACGGCGGCGCTGGCCTGTCTGTTGCTCGGCGCGGGCCTGGGCTCGATGTGCTCGGCCGCCTTCGGTCTGCGGCGCGCCCGTCGCTGGGGCTGGCTCGTCGCGCTCGCCACGGCCGCGCTCAACGCCGCGCTGCCGCTCGCCTTCGGCGCCACCCTGGGCTGGCCCCTCATCGCCCGCGTGCTGGTCGCCGCCGCGCTGCTCATCCCGCCGGGCTTCGTCATGGGCTTCTGCTTTCCGCTCGGGATGCAGCGCTTCGGCGAGGAGCACAAGGCGTGGTTCTGGGCTCTGAACGGCGCCGCCAGCGTGCTGGCCAGCGTGCTGTCGCTGGCCTTGGCCATGCAGCTCGGGCTGACGGCGGTGGCCTTCATCGGCGCCGGGCTGTACGCGCTCGCCTGGTTGCTGCTCGGGGGCCGGGCCGCGCGACCCTTGCCGAGCTGAGCCGTCCCCGGGGAGGCGCCTCCCAAGCGCCTTGGTTGCGCCCCTCTCGCTCGGTTGCTTCGGCTCGAGCCCGTGCGATATGGTCCTGCCCGATGCCCCGCCGCCGCGTCCGCGCCAGCCGACCGTCCCTGCTCGGGTCGCGCCGCGGGCTGCCCCGCGTTGCGCAGATCGCGCTCGTGCTGCCCTTGGTGGCCATCGCGCTGTGGTGCGTCAGCCGTCTCGTCTACGTCTTCTGGCACCGCCACGACTTCCCCATGGACCTCGAGTGGATGGAGGGCGGTCAGCTCTACCACGCCTATCGCTTGCTGCACGGGTTGCCCGTCTACGGCGACTGCCTCGATGGCTTCATTCCCTTTCCCTATCCGCCGATACACATCGCGCTTCTGGCCGCGGCGGGGTCGGTGTTCGGGCTCGACTACCCGGTCGCGCGGCTCGTCAGCGTTGCCGGTTTCGCCGCTTGCTGCGTCGTACTGTGTCGCGAGGTGCTTCTCGCCGCAGGTCGCAAGGCGCTGGCGGCCATCATGGCGACGGTCGCCCTGGCAGGCATCTGTGCGGGCTTCCCCTTTTCCGGGGAATGGTACGACGTCATCCGGGTCGATTCCGTTTTCGCGGCTTTGCTGTTTGCGGGCGCCGCGCTGTCGCTGCCCGCCGGGCGCTGGCCGCATGCCCGCGTCGGCTTGCCCGCCTCGCGCATTGCGCTGTGCGCGGCCGTGCTGAGCGCGGCCGTGTTCGCCAAGCAAACCGCGGTGTTCTTCCTGCCCTGGATCGGCCTGTTCGCCCTGTGGCGCGATCGGCGCAGCGGCCTGTGGCTGATCGTGGCTATCGGCGCCTTTTGCAGCGCTGGCTTGGCCGCGCTCATGTGGGCCACGGACGGCCGCTTTTGGACCTACATCGTGGTGGTCATGTCGCGCCACCCGATGCTCCCCATCCGCGGCTTCTGGAATCTGGTTCGCTATCTCGTCTACGCGCCTTTCGCGGTGGCCATCGTCCCCATCGCCTGGTGGCTGTGGCGCACGCGACGACTGCGCCTTCGCTCGGTCTTCTGGATCGGCATGTGGCTATGCGCCCTGACGGCCTCGCTCATCACCACGACCAAAACGGGCGCGCATACCAACAACATGATGACCGCGGAGCTGCTGCGCTGGCCCGAGGGGCTCATCCTGGTCGCCGATCTACTGCGCGCCACCGGGCCGCGACCGCTGGCGCGCGTGCTGTCGGTGGCCACGCTCGCCGTGCTTGGCGCGCTGTGGCTCAAGGTGCTCAGCTTCGATCCACGCGGCTACGTGCCCGACCACGAGCGCTGGCAGCGCGCTCGCGCGCTCAATCGCATGGTTGCCTCGCTCGAGGGAGGCGTGCTCTTTCCCGCGCATTCCTTCATTCCCATACGCAATGGCCACCTCCACCCGCAGCTTCACCGCCAAGGCTACGTGGACGCCATGGAGTCCAACCTGCGCTCGGTCGACTTCATCACCTGCTTCCAGGGAATCGACGCCGAGTGGCTGATCCTGGGCTCACCGTATCATCCCTATTTCGGATCGATGCTGATGACCGCATACGAGCCCGTACGGCGGCTGCCCGACGAGGTGCGCCTCGACGGCATGGGCTACGGAGTCCCCGATGCGCTGTCGCGTCGCCGCGCGCACATCGTTCCGCGCGTCGAGCGCACTCGGCGACGGCGGCTGTTCGACTTCGAGTCGGGCCGCTACGATGGCTGGCAGACGCAGGGCGAGGCCTTTGGGGCGGGCCCTTCTACCGGGGCTCATCCGAACCAGTTCCCCATCGTCGGCTATCGCGGCGAGTGGGTGGCCAACTCCTTCGACCCGCGCTTGGGGGACCTGCCGACCGGATCGCTGCGCTCTCCGGAGTTCACCATCGACCGCAGCCGCTTGGGCTTTCTGGTCGGCGGCAGCGCCTTCGAGGCCGTCAAGGTGCAGCTGGAGGTCGACGGCCGCGTGGTGCGCGAGCTTGCGGGCGGCGGCCGGGGAGCGGACTTGCTGGTACCCGTGGTCTGGGATGTGGCCGAGCTCGGCGGAAAGCGCGCTCGGCTGGTCCTGGTCGACGGCGACTCGGCCTTTTTCGGGCACCTCACGGTGGACGAGGTCGAGCTGTTCGACGAGCCCTGAGAGGACGAGCTCAGAGGGTGTTTCACAGCCGTCGCGAGCGGTTCGAGGCTAGGGAGGGCGACGTAGGAATACTCGGAGTATTTCGAGGAGCCCGACCGACGCATCGGACCGCGCAGCAGGCTGTGGAACACCCTCTCAGCCCGTCGGTCTGAGGTCGAGCAGGGTCATCTCGGGCGGACAGTAGACGCGAATCGGCGGCAGTCCCTCGGCGTGCTCGGTGCCGATGCCCGCCGAGACGTTGAGCGCCGCCGTGCCGATCGATCGAAAGCCGCGCGCCCAGTCCCGCGGCACGCGGCTCAGGGTGATGAGCGGGCCCACCCCGGGCAGCCGGATCTGACCGCCGTGGGTGTGGCCGGCCAGGCACAGATCCACGGGCAGATCGGTCATGGTGAGCGCGAAGTCGGGGGCGTGCCCCACAACGATGCGGAAGGGGCCCTCTTCGATGCTGCCAAGCCAGCGCTCCACCTTTTGCCGAGCGAGGTGCGGATCGTGGGACTCGGCGTTGCCCAAGCCGAACAGCCGGATGCGCTGGCCGTCCTTTTCGATGGCCACCCCCTCGTTGACCAGAGTGACGAAGCCGCCCACGCCCTGGCGGAGCTCTTCGGCAATGGGGCCATCGGTGTCGCCCAGCACGTTGTACTTGCCGAGCGGCGCCTCGATTCGGGCCATCAGCTCGGCAATGGCAGGCAGCTCGCTCGGATAGCTGGCTGGCGAGATGGGGTGCAGCAGATCCCCGGTGTGAACCACCAGGCTTGGCCGCAGCCGAGCCATCCGCTCGAAGGCCTCGGCCTCGTAGGCCCCGACGCCAGCGGACTGGATGTCCGAGAT
>CAYTYV010000387.1:0-6415 GCA_964441055.1 uncultured Polyangiaceae bacterium
CCTTACCTGGGCTGGCTCCATGCCCGTGGCGGCAGTTTTCCCCGAACAGATGTGTCAGTCGATGCCGCACGGCGCCGTCTGGGAGCGTTGTTGAGGAGCAACCATGTCACGCGAAACCTGCAATGGGCGAGAAACACTGCTGGACGAGCTGCTCGCGCCCACGGAGCGCCCCCACGAAAGCTGGACCGACCGGGTCGAGTTGCCCGTCGAGTCCGCCGTGGTAGCCCTTCGTTCCGGTCGGCGATTCGAGATCGAGTCCGGCGACGAGTGTGACCGATTGAAGGTACGCAGCAGCCGAGGCGAGATCGTCCTCGACGTGCGCGTCACCGATGCTGGCCCCGTGCTGCGCTTTTCGGGCGCCGAGGTCGAGCTCGAAGCCACGCGACGGCTCGTGCTGGATGCCGCGGAGGTCGCGGTCCGCGCCAGCCAACAGATGAGCGTCGAGGTAGAGGGCGACCTAGAGGAGCGGGTGCGCGGAAACCACCACAGCCGCATCAATGGCGAGGAGCGGCTGGAGGCGGCGAGCGTTGCCGTGCAATCGAACGAGAGCTCGGTGAGCCTGCGCGCCATGGACAAGGTCGCGCTCGACGGCGAGCACATCGGGCTGAACGACGAGCCCGCGCTCGAGCCGTTCGCCTGGAGTGCGCTCGGGAAGCCGCGTCGCGGATAAGCTTCGGACCGCCCCTACCTAGCAAAGCTGCCGACGAACTCGTCGGCTTGGTCGTGGATGGTGCAGGTGGCGCAGTCGATGGGGCCGCCGCCTAGATCGATGATGCCGAAGAAACGGCCCGCCAGGGCGATCGTGCCGTCGGCATTGGTCACCACTCGCTCCACTGCCTGGCCCGTGCTGGCGCCGATCTCGTCGTCGCCGAAGCCACGGGCCCAGATGCCCGTGCCCGCGGCATCGAGCTCGGCCAAAAACGCGTCCTGGGCCGAACCGTTGCCGCCCGCGTCGATGATGTCCGTGCTGCCACCCAGCTCGAGCTGGCCGTAGAACCAGCCGCCCAGCACGATGCGGTCGCAGTCGTCGACCGCCACCGCCGTCACAGCCGCGCCATCACCCGAGTCGCCCCAGCTCTTGGCCCAGCGCTCCGAGCCGTCGGTCACGAACAGCCGGGCGGCAAAGGCCGCCGTATCGCCGTCGGCGGAAAGCTCGGTGGCGCCCAGGCTCAGGCTGTCCGCGAACTGGCCGGCCACGATGATGTCGTCCACGCTCATAATGTCGACGTCCACCACCCACTGGCTGTGGCCGTCATCGGGGCCGAAGACCTTTGCCCAGCTCGGGGTCTTGAGGTCGGGGTTCAGGCGCGCCACCAGGATGTCGCCAAAATCGCCTGCGCCGTCCTGGTCCTGCCCTGTAACCACGACCCTACCCGTGCTGTCCGCCGCCACGTAGGTGCCGATTTGGTTTCCGGCGCCACCGAAGCCCGCGGCATGCAGCGTGGCGCCATCGGCGGCCGCTAGACGTACCACGAAGCCGTCCGAGGCCTCGGGGGCAATCCAGGTATCGGCGCCGAAGTCCACCGAGTTGCCGTGAAAGCGGCCCACCACCAGGGGGTTATCCTCGGCGTCCACCGCTGCGCCGTAAGCCGCGACCTCCGCGTTGTCGCTGCCAAAGGTACGCCACCATTGCAGCGTGCCGGTCATGGAGGCGTAGCGCGCCACAAAGGTGTCGACGATGCCCGCCGCGCTCGTCTCGGCGACGCCGTCTTGGTTGAGGTCGATGTTTCCGGTGAACTCGCCCACCGCGATGACGTTGCCCGCGCTGTCGACCGCGACGTTCCAGAGCTGCTGCCTGCTGCCGCTGAGCGTGCCCTTGATGGAGCGGCTCCACAGGCAGCCGCCATCGGTTGCCGCGAGCTTGCTGAGATAGACGTCGAGCTGGCTGTTCTGGCTCTCGTAGGCTAGCTCGCCGCAGCCGAGGTCGAGCCCCGGGGTGCCCTCCGGCTGCCAGAAGCCGCCGATGGCCACGTTGCCCGCGGCGTCCACGCCCAGGCCCCAGGTCTGCTCCTCGTCGGAGTCGCCGAAATCGTCGCTCCAGACGTGGGAGGCCGTCCCACCGCCGCAGCCACCCAGACCGCCGCTGCCACCGCGACAGGCCGTGCCCCCCGCGTCGATGCCGCCAGTGCCCGCCGCCGCGCCACCACCGCCAGCCGCACCGCCGCTCGCTGCAGCCGAGGCACCACCGCCCCCTTCGAGGTCTCCGAGGATGAGCTGACAGCTCGCCTGAGCCAAGATGGCCGCCGACAGGCCCGTCAGAGCCACGCAGACCCAAGGCCAGTGCCTGGCTCGTTCTCGCCACAAGCTTCTGCGCGCCATCAGAACCTCCGATCCGGCATCGCCATGCTATAGGTAGTAGCATCCAGCGGCCAATTCGGCTGCTGTGGTCCGGGCTCGGAAGACTGACGCGGGTGGGGGACTGAGAAGCCTATCCTGAGCGGCGGTGGGCAAGCCCCCGCCCTACTTGGAAAAGGCGGCCACGAACTCGTCGGGGAGGCCGTTGGTGGCACAGGTGGCACACTCGATGTCCCCGCCGCCGAGATCGATCGTGCCGAAGAAGGTGCCTGCGGCGGCGATGGTGCCGTCGGCGTTGACCGCGACCCGGCCGATGGTCTGGCCCGTGCCGAGGCCGACCTCGTCATCGCCGAAGCCGTAGGCCCAAACGCCCGCGCCATCAGCGTCCAGCTTGGCCAGGAAGGCATCCTGCACGTTGGCGCCGCCCGCGTCGATGGGCTCGCTCGCTCCACCGAAGTCGAGATCGCCGTGGAACCAGCCGCCCATCGCGATGCGGTCGCAGTCGTCGACCTCCATCGAGATCACGGCCGCGCCGTAGCCCGCGTTGCCCCAGCTCTGAGCCCAGACCTCCGAGCCGTCCGAGGCGAGCAGCCTGCCCGCAAAGGCTGCCGTGTCACCGTCCGCGCTGAGATCGGTGCTGCCCAAGCCGAGCTCGCTGGCGAAAGATCCGGCGATGATGACGTCGCCGTCCGCGACGGTGTCCACGTCCAGGACCCACTGGCCGTAACCGTCGTCGTTGCCAAAAGCCTTTTCCCAGCTCGCGGTCTGCAGATCGGCGCTCAGGCTCACGACGAAGATGTCCCCGTAGTCGTAGGCCCCCCCGATATCCTGGCTCTGCCCGACGACGACCACGTTGCCGTCGCCGTCTACCGCCACGTAGGAGCCGAACTGGTTTGCCGCATCGCCAAAGCCCTTCGAGTGCAGGTGGGCGCCGTCGGCGGCGGCCAGCCGCAGGGCGAAGACGTCCTCGGCCTGCGAGACGAACTCGGTCCCGCTGCCGAAGTCCACGGTCCCGAAGAACCAGCCCACCACCACGGGGTTGTCGTCCGCATCCACCGTGACGCCAAAGGGCCCGACCCACGCGCCTGCCGCGCCAAAGGTCGTCGACCACAGCAGATCGCCATCGGCCGCTGCGTAGCTCGCCACGAATGCGTCGAGAGCACCTGCGGCGGTCTCGTCGGCGACGTCGTCCCCGTCGAGATCGATGTCCCCGTCGAACTCGCCGACCACGATGACGTTGCCCGAGCTGTCGACAGCCACGTTCCAGAGCCGCTGGTTGCTGGTGTCGAGCGTGCCTTTGATAGAGCGGCTCCACAGGCACGCGCCATCGGCGGCCGCGAGCTTGCCGAGGTAGGCGTCGAGCTGGGTGTCCAGGCTCTCGTAGTCGAGTGCGCCGCAGCCGAGGTCCAGGCCTGGATCGCCCGCGGGCTGGTAGTGGCCGCCGACGAAGACGTTGCCTGTTGCGTCCACAGCCAGGCCCCAGGACTCCTCGGCCAGCGCATCGCCGAAGTCGTCGCTCCAGATGTGGTCGCCCGTTTCGCTGCCGCAGTCGCCCGCGGCACCGCCCTCGCCCGCGGCGCCGCCCTCGCCTGCAACGCCTCCCTCGCCCGCAAAGCCGCCTGCGGCCGTGCCCGTGCCGCCGGTACCTCCCGTCGAGGTGGTCGTGGTCGCTCCGCCGCCTCCGCTAGGCGTTCCCGAGGTGGTCTCGTCCTCGCCACAAGCCGCGGCCGCCGCCGCTCCCACCGCCACGAGGATCCACAGCGCGCTAGTCCTGCTCATCGCTTGCTCCCTTGTCGTGACCACACCTGGTCGATGTCGCGGATCGGGCCTTGCTCCCCTCCGCTCGGTCGGGCCGGGCGCAGGGGCCCATCGTGCTACGGCTCCGTCTGGAATGCCAACTTGACGAGCATCGGCTGGCCGCTGGCCTCAATGGCGAGCAGCTCCTTTTCCACAGGCGTAGCAGAGCGCCCGCGGCGGGCAAGCCGGCCCCCTTCCCCTCCTTTTGTCAGCGTCTACCTACTGAAGGCGCCGACGAACTCGTCCGTCTGGCCGTTGGTGGCACAGGTGGCACAATCGATGTCCCCACCGCCGAGGTCGATGGTGCCGTAGAACGAGCCCGCAGCCGCGATAGTGCCGTCGGCGTTAACCCCGACCCGGTTGATGGCCTGGCCCGTGCCGTCGCCCGTTTCGTTGTCGCCGAAGCCGTAGGCCCAGACGCCCTGGCCGTCGGCATCCAGCTTGGCCAGGAAGGCGTCCTTGGCATTGCCGTGGCCCGAGTCGATGATGTCGGCCGTGCCCTCGAAGTCGAGCTCGCCGTAGAACCAGCCGCCGAGCACGATGCGGTCGCACTCGTCGACCTCCATCGAGTGGGCTGCTGCGCCATTGCCCGAGTCGCCCCAGGCCTGGGCCCAGACCTCCTCGCCATCGGCAGCAGCCAGCCGGCCGGCAAAGGCCGCCGTGTCGCCATCAGCGGACAAAGTGGTGGTGCCCAGGTTCAGCTCGTAGTCGAAGAAACCGGCGATGATGACGTCGTCGCCCGAGACGGTGTCCACGTCGTAGGCCCACTGCGGGGCGCCATCATCGTCGCCGAAGTCCTGGTGCCAGTGCACGGTCTGGAGGTCGGGGCTCAGCCGCATCACGAAGATGTCACCGTAGTCGTAGGGTCCCCCGATATCCTCGCCCTGTCCCACCACGACCACGTTGCCCGCGCCGTCCACCGCCAGGTAGGCGCCGTACTGGTTTTGCGCATTGCCAAAGCTCTTCGAATGCAGGTGGTTGCCATCGCTGCCGTCTAGCCGCACCACGAAGACGTCCTCACCTTGCGAGATGAACGGGGTACCGCTGCCGAAGTCCACGGTTCCGTAGAACCAGCCCGCCACCACGGGGTGATCGTCCGCATCCACCGTGACGCCAAAGGTCCCGACCCACGCGTCCGTGCCGCCGAAGGTGGTCGACCACAGCAGGTCGCCGCTCGCCGATGCGTAGCTCGCCACGAAGGCGTCGAGGGTGCCTGCGGCGGTGTGGTCTGCGACGTCGTCGCCGTCCAAGTCGATGTCGCCGTTGAACTCGCCGACCACGATGACGTTGCCGCTAGAGTCGAGCGCCGCGTTCCAGAGCCGCTGGCTGCTGCTGCCACCCGTCCCCTTGATGGCGTGGCTCCACAGGCAGTTGCCATTGGCGGCCGCGAGCTTGCCGAGGTAGGCGTCGTGCTGGATGTTCAGGCTCTCGTAGGCTAGCTCGCCGCAGCCTAGGTCCAGACCCGGGGCGTTGGCTGGCTGGTAGTGGCCGCCGACGAAGACGTTGCCACCGACGTCCATGGCCAGGGCCCAGGACTCCTCGAGAAGCGCGTCGCCGAAGTCGTCGCTCCAGATGTGGTCGCCCGAATCGCCGCCGCAGCCGCCCGAGCCGCCCGTGCCGCCCGCGCCAGTGCCGGTTCCGGTTCCGGTTCCAGTTCCCGTGCCCGTTGCGGTGCCCGTGGCCGTGCCGCCCTCGCCTGCGGTGCCGCCTCCGCCCGCGATGCCGCCACCGCCTGCGATGCCGCCACCGCCCGCAACGCCGCCGGTTCCCGTGCCCGTGCCCGTGCCCGTTGCCGAGCCGCCTTGGCCGTCGCCCCCAGCGGCAGCCGCGCCCTGTGTCTCGTCGAGGTCCCCGACGATGAGCTGGCAGCCGGACTGGCCCAGGGCAACCATCGAGAAGCCCATCAGGGCCAAGGAGGCCCATCGCCAGTGCCCGACTCGTTCGCGCTGCAAGCTCCTACCTGCCATCAGAACCTCCCTTTCGATCCGACAAGGTCCGAACCCGCCCCCGCGTCAGAGCCCGGGCAACGAGACGTCTCTCTCGCGTGCACACTACCATGACGGGCATCTCAAACGGGTGCATGGCAGCCTGCGCTGCCGAGCTGGATGGGTTCAACCTATCGGATCTACGGCAGCATTCTGCGGCCCCGCGAGAGCTGAGTCAACCACTACCAGCACGGGCTCAGGTCGACCCTGGGCCTGCCATCGGAGCGACGGCTGAGGCCGATCTTTCGGGGGCGATTGGCGGCTCTACTTGGTGAAGGTGCCGACGAACTCGTCCGACTCGTTGTTGGTGGCGCAAGTGGCACAGGGGATGTCCCCGC
>CAYTYV010000388.1:0-6397 GCA_964441055.1 uncultured Polyangiaceae bacterium
CATAGCCGGACAAGATACCCGCTGCACGGGGCGTATCTGGGCCTCGCCTGGCGCTCTGCGCCCACCCAGAGCTGCTTCACCCGGCATCGCCTTCGGCTCGGTCTACCCCGTCTGCGTGGTGGCGGCCCGGGCCTTGCTGGCCGCGGGGGCGTGGAAGCGCTACCGCGCACGGCGGGGGACGTAGCTCGGTCCTCGGTAACGCCGCGAAGTCCGTCCGCAAGGGAGCACTTGGGCTTGGCGACGGCCCCCCCTACGTGCTGCTCCGTCAGGACGCCTTCTTCTCAACGGTCGCCGGAGCTCGCGGCTCAAGGGTGACGACCGGCCGGCCGCCTTCCTGCTCACGTTGGCGCGCGGCCTCGGCGATCTTGTCGGCGTCGTAGCCAGCCGCTTCGGCAAGAGCCTCGCGTACCGCGTGGATCTCCTCGATGATGGGATCCGTGGCCATGGGCTGCTCCTACCCAAACTCGATTGGCGTGCAAATGATCGGCGGCTCGACGCCCTCCGACCGGCAGGTAACTTGAATTCTAGCACGCATCTCGGCGTTGGCGATGTGGCGGCAGTTCCAGGTCAGGAGATAGCCCATCCCGTGCACCGCCGCGACTGCGATGTGGAAGGCGTCCACCATGGCCTTCGACGGCAAGGCCCCAACGCGTACCAACCGGTTGGCCAAGCGGGCCGCCTCGTTCGTCGTGGTCAAGAGCGATGCCCCCTCGAGGGCAGCGACGCGCTGTGCGGCAGCGGCAGGGTCGCCGGCCGAGGCCTCGTCGAGGACGAACTGCGAGACGTAGAGCTCGTACTGCGCCCTGGTGGCCCACCATTCGTGCGTGACTTGCTGGTGCGCGGCCCGAACCAAGTCGCGGCTCGGCAAGGCGGTGAGGTAGCTGACGATACGCCTCGACGAAGAGCTGGAACAGAAGCTCGACCGCGCCTGCGCGGAGACCGGTCGGACGCGCAGCGACTTGGCGCGAGATGCTCTGCGACGGCAGCTCAGCCTGCTCCGCTTTGATCGACTTCGACGCAGGGTGCTCCCGTTTGCGGAGGCCAAGGGGTACCTGACCGACGAGGACGTGTTTCGCCGGATCTCGTGAAGATCTTCCTCGACACGAACGTCCTGGTGAGCGCCTTTGCCACGCGCGGCACGTGTGCGGATCTGCTTCGCTACATCTTGGTGGAGCGTGAGCTCCTCGTTGGGGAGGTCGTCATCGTCGAGCTGCGCCGAGCTCTGCGAGAGCGCTTCAAGGTGCCGACCGGAACGCTCGACGACATCGAAGAGCTGTTGCGAGAGCGCCCGGTCGTCCCGCGGCCTCGCCGCCACCTGAACCTCGGGCTGGTCGATACGGACGACGAGTGGGTGGTGGCCTCCGCCGTCGCCGCCCAGGCGGAGGTGCTGGTCACGGGAGACGCCGGGCTGCTCGAGTACCGGGACCCGCCGTTGCCCATCGTCAATCCGCGTGGGCTCTGGGAGCTGTTTCGAGGAGCGCGGGCGGGCTGGTGACATGTGGAAAGAGGGGTCAACGATCCCGCCCAAGATGAAGTCTGGGATCTGCACCCAAGAGAAAACAGCAGACTACGTCCGGTAGCCCCGCCCCCGCTGATGTACTGCCCACGCCAAGTAGCTCGCGGCCGATCCGAGATCCGGGAACAATGTAGCACGATTGATGCCCACGAGGTCGAGCTCGTTGCGCAAGCACTCGCGGTCCTTCGCACGTATGCGAATCATCATTGTGCGCGTTTCCTTTCGCTTGCCCCCATTGAGATCCACGATGCTCGTCGCCCTATCCCGAAGTCTAGCGTCAAGACCCTTTTGGGGCTCGTTGCCCCAGTGTTCGCACATGAAGACGCTTCCCTGCGCGTGGATGCGTCCGTCGATGTGCTCTGGTACGAAGACGGTGTTGTCGAACCAATCGGCAGAAAAGTCGCCATCGCTTTGAGCAAATTCCAGCGGCGACAGCAGCTTTCCGTTCTTCTTCCCAGCCTGCCAGACCTTCTGCCAGTTTGGCACCTCGATGCACCACACAGCGCTATCCTGTTCCTCTCGTTTGCCTTCTTTTGTCATTCCACACGCTGCCGACCCCTCCACCGCGAAGAACAACGCGACAAGCGCGTTCGTGGTAAAATCGAGGAAGCGAGTTGGTAGCCCATAGTGCTGACCGATGGCTAGCTGTCGCCATTCCTGCATTGCTCGAATGTTGCTCTCCTTCTCTTCCTCAGGAACGGTGCATGCCAGATCGGGTCGGTATGCATAGAGATAACGGGAAAAGTCGTGAAGGAGTCTTCGCTCGAGGCTGTGCGCATCATTCTTCGGCAGCAGTTGCCCTTGAACCCCTTCTAGGGCACCATTTCGTTTGAATACCGCCCCGGCATTGGGATTCCGAAAGAGCTTGGCTACAAGGATCCAGTTGTAGTCCGCATGCCCTCTGTAGATCGCGCATTCTCCGGGAATGCCCCAACGGTCTTGCCAGCATTCGATCTTCTCAAGGAATTCTGCGAGGCTACGATTCTCAACGATCTTTTCCTCAACACACATGACCCTCTCGCCTGAACCTATTCCATTTTCCTCCCGGTCGGTTCTCCGACCGGGAGGAAAATGTGAACCGCCCCCTGCCCATTCTTCGTCTTCTGGAACTCGTTCTATTGGTCAGCGATGTAGTTGAAATGCTCGAGGATGGTTTTATGGGCGACTCGCTTGTCGGTTGGACTCGTGTTGCCGAGCCCTTGCCCAGCATGGCGTGTCCGCCCCCGACCAGGCCGCCTTCCGTCAACCCGGAATGAAATCGCCCCGGTCGAACACGCTCACCCAGCGCAGCCCGGCCTTGCTGAGCGCCTCGCCGCCGCCCTCTTTGCGGTCGACCAGCACCACCACGCCGACGACGTCGACGTCCACGCTGCGCAGCGATTCGACCGCGCGCAAGGTGGAGCCGCCCGTCGTGATGACGTCCTCCAGCAGGACCACGCCAACGCCCGGTCGCAGCGCGCGGTCGCCTTCGACCAGTCGGCGGGTGCCGTGGTCCTTGGTCTGCTTGCGCACGTACACGGCGGGCAGCGGCCGACCCCGCAGGTCGCTGGTCAGCGAGACGGCGCTCGCCAGTGGGCAGCCGCCGAGGGCCACGCCAGCGACAGCCTCACAGGGCGGCAGCTCGACGAGCGCCGCGAGCATGAGCTCGCCGACCAGCACGTGGCCGCGAGCGGTGAGCACGGTCTGCTTGCAGTCGATGAAAAAATCGCTCTGGCGGCCCGAGGCCAGGGTGAAGGTCCCCTGCTTGAAGGAGCGCTCTCGCAGAAGCTCCAACAGCTCGGTCCGCGCGGCGGGGGAGGCTTGTGCGCTAGCCATGGCTCGTTCCTAGGCGGGGGACGAGCCCCCGCCCTACGTGTCTTCGCGCGGTCAGCGGCTGGCTCGACGGCGGGCCGCCTTTTTGCCGCGTCGACCCACGGCCGGGACCTTGGGGGCGGGAGCTGACGATGCTGCCTTCTTGCGCGTGGTCTTCTTCTGAGCTTTGCCCGCTGCCTTGGGCATGACCGGAGCGGGCGGCCGCCTTTTTGCCGCGCCAGCTTTGGCCGAGGAGGGGGCGGCGCGGCCGCGCTTCGGCCGCGCTTCTGCCTCTTGGGCGGCAGGCTGGCGAGCGCGCTCGGCGCCTCGACGCGGCTCGGCTGCAGGGGCGGTTCCCTCGGTGTTGGCGCGCACGTGTCCGCGGATGCGCGCGCCCGGCCGAATGCCGATGCTGGGCGCGGACAGGTCGCCAGCCACGCGGGCGCCCTCGTCGAGCACCAGGCTCTGCTCGGCGGTGATGTCGCCCGCCACTGCGCCGTGGACCAGGACCTCGCCGCCCGTCACGTTGCCCTTGACCCGCGCGCTCTCGGCTAGCGTCAGCTCGCCTGAGGCCTGGATGCTGCCGTCGATCTGGCCGTGGACCAGCAGCTCGCTCTGGGCGCGCACGTGGCCCACCACCACGGTTCCCGCACCAATGCTCGATCGTTTGTCGTCCATGCCTACACGTCCATGTCCACGTTGCCCTTGAAGGTCGCGCCCTCGGCGATGGTCAGCTTGGCGGCCTTGACGTCGCCCACCAGCCGGCTGCCGCCGAGCAGGTCGACGCGGTCGGTCGCGCTGACGTTGCCCGTGAGCGTGCCCGCGACCGAGACCGCGTGCGCGCTCACGTCCGCCTCGACCACGCCCTCGGCCTCGATGGTCACCTGCGCCTCGACCGAGAGCGTGCCCCGGATGGTGCCTGCGACGAGCACCTCGTCGCTGGAGCTGACCTCGCCCTCGATGGTGATTCCCCGTCCGATAACCGTAGCTGCCACGTCTTGTGCTCCTTGCCGAACGCCTTTCCGTCCCGGCCCAAAGGCCCGTCCTCCGTCTCGCCCGGGGCTCAGCCCAGCGGCTCGGGCAGGTCGAAGGCCGTGTCTACCTGTCCGTCGAAGCTGGCACCCTCGTCCAGCACCAGCTCGGCTGCGGACACCTTGCCGCTCACCCGTCCGCTCGCGCCGATGGTCATGGTCCCCTCGACCGCGCTGTCGCCCTGCAGCGTCCCCGACACGCGCAGCCCGCGGGCCTCGACGTTGCCGCTGACCGCGGCGGCAGGCTCGATTTCCAGCTGGCCCACCACGGCGATGTCGCCCTCTACCTGTCCGCCCACGCGCAGGTCGCCGTCGCCCCGCACTCGGCCGACCACGCGCAAGCCCTGGCCCAGCACGGCCGGTTGTCCCGGCTTGCCTTCGCCGCTTCTCGAGCCTGTTGCCATCTGCCTGTCTCCCGTCTCGCTGGCCGCCAGCGCGCTGCAAGCTCTACCCCAGCGCTGCGGCGCGAGCAACGCGTACCCGCCGTGGTCGTGCGCCTGATGCAGAAGACCTGCCCGACGCAGGGGAAAGTCGAGATAGTCGTTGCCCGCGGTGCTGGTCCAGATCTCACGCGTCTCCAGCCGTTTGTGGCCCTTGTCTCCGCCGCCACACCACAGCGGGCGAAAGGTAGAAAAAACGATCGCGATCCGGCGCGAAAGGCCTTGCGACCGGATCTCTTCGAGCCCACGCTGCGGCCGCGGGCCGCAAACACGAGTTCGAGCTGAAAGGTGGATCGGAGAAGACATGCCGACGCTCTCATTGACCTTCGAGTCCGGCGAGACCTCCCTCGATGTGCGGCGCTTCTACGTCAACGAAGCGGTGAGCACCTTGTTCGAGGTGTCCGTCTGGGCGGTCTCGAAAGAGCCCGACCTGGCGCTCGAGGCCCTGGTTGGCAAGACCGCAGCCTTTCGCATCGAGGGCCCTGCCATGAGCTCTGGGGCGCCGAATGTGCGCCTCTGGAGTGGGCTCTGCGCGCGCTTCGAGCAGCACCAGGCCGAGCCGACGGGACTGTCGACCTACCACGTCCGTATCGTGCCCTCCCTGTGGCAGCTGACCCAGCGACGGAACCATCGCATCTTCCAGCATCAGTCCATCCCCGACATCATCGACGCGCTGCTCGGCGAGTGGGGCATCAGCCCAACGTGGAAGATCGATCGCGGCAGCTATGCCAAGCTGGAGATCCGCGTCCAGTACGGCGAGACCGACTACGCCTTCTTCAGCCGGCTGCTGGAGGAGGCAGGCATTGCCTTTACCTTCCCCGACGGCGGCGGAGAGCAAACGCAGCTGCTGCTGAGCGACACGCTGCACGGTGAGACCTGTCGTAGCGCGCCCATCCCCTACAACCTCGATCCCAGCCACGTAGAGGGTGAGGAGACCATCCAGCGCCTCGACATCGGTCAGGAAGCTCGCCCCGGCAGTTGCGCCATCGCCGACTATGACTTCCGTTCGCCCGCCTTCCGCAACCTGGCGAGCCACGGCGATGACACCCAGCACGAGCTGTACGAGTACCGGCCGGGCTCTTTCGTCGTCGAGGGCGAAGCGGGCGGCTCCACGCCCGTCGCCGACGATCGGGGCGCGGCACGGGCGCGCCATGATGTCGGGCAAGCGCTCGCAGAGCAGTGGCTCGGGGCCACGCGCTGCGGCGATCTCTCGCTGCGGCTGCTGCACAACGCCTTCGATCTGGCTCCCGGGGTGGTCTTCTCCATCTCCAAGCATCCCCACCCGCGACTGGACGAGAGCGAGAAGCTGCTGGTCACCGAGGCTTCTTTCGAGGGCTCTCCGAACGACAGGTGGCAGCTCAGCGCCACGGCGGTCTTCGCTTCCCAGCCCTACCGTCCGCCGCGAAAGACCGCGAAGCCGACCATCCACGGCGTGCAGAGCGCCACCGTGGTCGGACCGAGCGGGCAGGAGATCTACACCGACGAGTTCGGGAGAGTTCGCGTCCAGTTTCCCTGGGATCGGCAAGGCACCAGCGATGACACCAGCTCATGCTGGCTACGGATCAGCCAGGGATGGGCCGGGACAGGCTTCGGATTGTTGGCCCTACCGCGGATCGGAC
>CAYTYV010000389.1:0-6380 GCA_964441055.1 uncultured Polyangiaceae bacterium
GGTGGGAGATGGAGGCAGAGCGCGGTGATGCGGGAGGAACGCAGGGCGGGACAAACCCTCAGGTGCCGCTCATGCCCGGCCAGGGGCAAGGGGAAGAGATACTGCGCATCTTTGAGCACTTCGGAAGAGCGATCGAGCAGCTTGCCGGGGCCTTCGCTCCGTCTATGAGGGTCTCCTTCGAGTCCAATGGCACCTACACCGAATCCATGGGCTTTGGCGGACGTCGCCACGTCGTGACCGGGCGCTACGAGATCGTCGACCCCGGCGAAAACGAGATCACGGTTCGGATCTACACCGATACGGACGATCGTTCCCGCGCAACCGATCTGAGCATCTCATTCGAAGGTGACGACGTCATGCTCTATCCCGGAGCAGCCGGGCAGCCCGTCCGAATGGTGCGTCGTCTCAAGTAGCCACGGCGGTTGCTAGCCGCCACCACAACAGCCCCGAGCGCAAAAACTAGACTGACATGTCAGTCTAGTTGGTGTAGGGACAGGACGATGAGGCGTCCGAACGGCTTGCTGCCAGCGCGATCCAGACCGCGCTGCATCCGCGTCAGGGCGGCCCTAGGGGAAGAGACAAGGCCATGAGCGAGCGCTATCTGGGCATCGACATCGGTGCGGAAATAATCAAAATCGTTGAGCTTCGTCGCGATGCCAACGGCCTTCGCTGGACCGGGAGCCGAGCCGCTCCGCACCACAAAGAGCCTGCGCGCGCGCTGCCCGAACTCTTGGCGAGCTGGGATTGGTCGGGGGTTCGCGCAGCGGCCATGTGTGGCCGGCTCAGTCGGCCCTTTGGCCTTCACCGAGTGCCCGAGAAAGAAGCGCGGGCAGCGGGCTACCGCTTTCTGCATCCCGACGGCGGGCCCGTCACGCTGGTCTCGCTCGGAGCTCACGGCTTCTCGGTGCTGGAGCTGCGGCCCGGCGGGCTCGAGGTCTTTCGGGAGAACCCGCGTTGCTCGCAGGGCACGGGCAACTTCTTGCGTCAGCTCGTGGAGCGCTTCGGGCTGAGCGTCGAAGAGGCGAGCGAGCTGGTCGAGCCGGTCGAGTCACCTGCGCCGCTATCGGGGCGATGCCCGGTCATCCTCAAGACGGACATGACCCACCTGGCCAACAGCGGCGAAGGCCACGCGCGCATCCTGGCCGGGCTCTACGACGCCGTCGCCGAGAACGTCGAGGTGCTGGTCAAGCCGCGTGTGTGCCCGCCGCGGCTGATGCTGCTCGGCGGCGTCAGTCGCTCCGAGCGGATCCAGCAGCACTTCCGTCGCTTCCTCGAGCGGCACGACATGGAGCTTTTGCCCGTGGCCGCGACCGAAGCGCAGATGATGGATGCCCTCGGTTGCGCCGTGCTGGCCGCGGCCGAGCTCGCGCAACAGCTGCCCACCTTGGCCGAGCTCGGCTGCGCTGCAACCGCGGGCACGCTGGAGGTGGTGCCACCGCTCGGCACCTGGCAGGACCACGTTCGCCGCATGCCGCCGAGCGAGCCTCCGGTCGCGGAGGACGTGCGCGCCGTCGTGATCGGGCTCGACATCGGCTCGACCGGCTCCAAGGTCGTCGCCATCGACAGCCGCACGCAGCAGCTGGTCTGGCAGAGCTACGCTGGCACGGGCGGCGATCCCGTAGCGGCATCGCGACGGCTGGTACGCCGCTTCGTCGACAGCTCCTGGGGCAGCACCCCGGTTCGCGCGGTGGGGGTCACGGGCAGCGGGCGCGAGATCGTCAGCTCGCTGCTGGGCACCTGCTTCAAGCCCGAGCAGCTGTTCGTGCTCAACGAGATCGCCGCCCACGCCGCGGGCGCGCTCCGCAACGACGAGCGAGTGGACACCATCTTCGAGATCGGCGGCCAGGACGCCAAGTACATCCGGCTCGCCGAAGGCAAGGTGGTCGACGCCGCCATGAACGAGGCCTGCAGCGCGGGCACGGGCTCGTTCATCGAGGAGCAGGGGCGGCGCTTTTCGGGCATCAGCCACCCGAGCGAGCTCGGTCCCGAGGCCCTGGCCGCCGATAGCTGCGTGTCGCTGGGGCAGCACTGCTCGGTGTTCATGGCCGAGATCATCGACGAGGCCGTGGCCGCGGGCGCCGAGCGCGGCGCGATCATCGCTGGGATCTACGACTCGGTCGTGCAGAACTACCTAAACCGGGTCAAGGGCACGCGCTCGGTGGGCGAGGTGGTGTTCTGCCAGGGCATGCCCTTCAGCTCGGACGCGCTGGCCGCGGCAGTGGCCCGCCAGACTGGCGCCGAGGTGGTGGTCCCGCCCGATCCGGGCACCATCGGGGCGCTGGGGATCGCGCTGCTCACCCATCGCGAGCGCATCGAGGCGCAGCCGGCCGCGGCCGACGCGACCGCCGACGATCGGGGCGTCGATCTCGGGCGCTTTCTCGGCGCCGAGGTGCTGCGCCGCGACAGCTTCGTGTGCAAGGCCACCCAGGGCTGTGGCGGCAGCGGCAACCTGTGCCGCATCGACCGGCTGACCACGCGGGTCGAGGGAACTCGACAGCGCTTCACCTGGGGCGGCAGCTGCTCGCTCTACGACCGCGGCGCGCGCGGGACCAAGCTGCCCGACGGCGCCCCCGACCCCTTCCGGGAGCGCGAGGAGCTGGTGGACGAGCTGGTGGCGCATCTACGCGAGGCGGCCGCTGTCCCGAGCCGCGGCACCGTCGCCATGACGGACGAGTTCGCGCTCAAGGGGCTGTTTCCGTTCTTCGTGACCTACCTCGGCGAGCTGGGCTTTTCGGTGGATGTCCACCGCAACGCCGATCAGGCCCTGCTCAAACGCGGCATCGAGCAGGCCAACGTGCCGTTCTGCGCGCCCATGCAGCAGTACCACGGCCTGGTCAGCACCATGGCCGAGACCGAGCCCGACGTCTTGCTGCTGCCCATGGTGCGCTCCCTGCCCCGCGTGGCTGATGAGCGCAAGGCCACGCTCTGTCCCATCGTGCAGGCCAGCGCCGATCTTCTGCGCGCCGACCTGGGTGCTGCCTGGTCCGAGCGCATCCTCTCGCCGGTCATCGACATCGGTCCGGCTGGCCTCGACTCGACCGAGCTCAGGGAAAGCTGCGCCAAGCTCGCCCGAGAGCTCGGCGCCTCGGGCCGCGCTCATCGGCAGGCCTACAAGCGGGCGCAGGCCGCGCAGGAGCGCTTCGATCGGCAATGTTTCGCGCTGGGACGCCGCGCGCTCGACTTCTGCGCCGAGCACCAGGTCGTGCCCGTCGTGGTGCTGGGTCGGCCCTATACCATCTACAACCAGGTGCTCAACTCCAACGTGCCCGCGCTTCTGCGCGAGCTCGGAGCGCTCGCCATTCCGGTCGATTGCTATCCGGTCGATGCTCGCGTGCCCGCCTTCCAGGACATGTACTGGAACTACGGCCAGCAGAACCTCCGAGCGGCGCATCAGATCCGTCGCACTCCGGGCTGCTACAGCCTGTGGTGCAGCAACTACGCCTGCGGCCCCGACAGCTTCTGCCTGCATTTCTATGCCTACCTCATGAAGGACAAGCCCTATGCCATCGTCGAGACCGACGGGCACTCGGGCGATGCGGGCACCAAGACGCGGGTGGAGGCCTTCCTGTACTGCGTGCGCCAGGACCTGGAGCGCGACGACGCGCCGCCGCGGCCTACGTCGCTCGGGCGCGTCGAGCAGGCCAAGCCGACCCTCGGCCAGGTGCACCAGCGAGGCGAGCGCGTGCTCATTCCGCGCATGGGACCTGGCGCCGAAGCCGTGGCGGCGTGCTTGCGCGGCCAGGGCGTGCCCGCCGAGACCCTGCCCGAGCCGGATCACGACTCCCTCAGGATCGGCCGACGCCACACCTCGGGCAAGGAGTGCGTGCCCATGACCATTACCTTGGGCAGCGTGCTGCAGCGCATCGAGCAGGCCGAGAATCCCGACGAGCGCTTCTGCGTGCTGATGCCCACCGCCAGCGGCCCCTGCCGCTTCGGCGTGTACAACCTGCTCTACAAGATCACGTTCGAGCGGCTGGGCCTAGGCGAGCGGGTGCACGTCTGGTCGCCCAAGGACAGCGACTACTTCGAGGGGCTGGCGCCAGGCTTCTCGGCCTTGGTGCTCGCGGGCTTCATGGCCTACGACCTGCTGGGGGAGGCCTTCTATGATGCCCGCCCAGGCGAGCGCGAGCCTGGCGCGGCCGAGCGCATCTTTCGCCAGGCTACCGTCGAGCTGAGCGCCCTGCTCGAGCGCGCGGCCGCTGAAAAGCCGAGCGTGCGCCGCGCCCTGACCGAGGTCGCCACGGGCCGGCTGTTCGGCTGCGCCGAGCTACTGCGCCGCGCCGCTCGGCAGATGGCCGCCGTCAAGAGCTTCGCGCCGCTACCCACCGTGCTGGTGGTGGGCGAGATCTACGTGCGCTGCGATCGATTTGCCAATGACTTCGTCATCGACAAGCTCGAGGCCGCGGGCATTCGCGTGCGCTTCGCCCCGTTCAACGAGTGGCTGGAGTACACCGACCATCTGGCGCGCTTGGACGGCGCAGGGCGACGGCTGGGAAGCTGGCTTTCCTCGCGCGTGCAGGCGCGCATCCAGCAGATGAGCTACGACCTGGTCGGCGATGTCATGGGCTGGCCCCGCCGCACCACCGTGGGCGACAGCCTCCAAGCCGCGGCGCCCTACCTCCGCGACGATCTGCGCGGCGAGGCCGTGCTCACCTTGGGCGGGCCGCTACACGAGTGGCACGAGGGGCTCATCGACGGCGTGGTGAACGCGGGACCGCTCGAGTGCATGCCGAGCAAGATCGCCGAGGCCCAGTTCTTCCACGCGGCCGAGCGCGAGGGGCTTTTGTCGCTGACCCTGTCGGTCAACGGCGATCCAGTAGACCCCGAGGTGATCGACGGCTTCGTCTACGAGGTCAAGAGCCGCTTCAAGCAGCGGCACGGCGGGCGCTCGATGGCCGCTCGCGAGCCCGCGCGCCCGAGGCAGGCAGACGAAGCCGCGCCGCCGAGCCATCCTGGCGCTAGGCCGAGCAGCCCTGGGCTGGACGACGAGGTGCCCAGCGCCGAGGTCCCCACGACCGAGTGGTCCCCGGGCCCCGTGCCCGTAGCGCCAGCGCCCCCCGCTCGGGACAGCAGCGCACAAGCGGCCACCGACGCGGCTCCCTAGCGCTGGCCGCTTCTTCTGCCCGTTGCCGTCGCTCGGCGAAGCGCTTGGCGGCTTCCCTGCGACGCTCATGGGTCTTGGCGCCTCTGCCTCTGGCTCCTCGCTTTGGCTGTCCACGTCGGTTGGGCCATCGGGCTCGTTCGCGCTGTCCAGCCCGGTCGCGCTGTCCAGCCCGGTCGCGCTGTCCAGCCCGGTCACGCTGTCCGGACCGTCCTGCCCCGCGGAGGAACGACGGGCTTTCTCCTCTCGTCGCTGCCGACGCCGCTCCTCTTTTTCCTGCTGGCGCTCCTGGCGCTTGCGTTCCTTCTGACGTTTGGCAAAGGTCGGTCTGCTCCTCATGCGATCCCCTATGGATTCACTCGTTGTCCGTCGGCAAGCTCCTGGTGCGCGCTCTTGGCCGAGCGCGGCAGCAGCCATGCCGCGTTAAGGCATGCGGTCCCCCCCTGGCCGCGTCGGTCACCACGTCGGGTGTGCCGACGTGGGCCGGTCACCAGTCACGCCGATCGTAGGCACCGCCTTGGCGCCCTCCTCCGCCACCGCCACGCGCGGGCCGCTCGTGGGCTTCGTTGACGCGCAGCGCACGCCCATCGAGCATGCTTCCATCCATGGTCTCGATGGCCTTGGCAGCTTGATCAGCGGAGTCCATGGTGACGAAACAAAAGCCCCGCGAACGTCCCGTGTTGCGGTCGGTCACCAGGTGGACATCCGTTACCTCGCCGCATTGGGCAAATGCGGTGCGCACCGAATCAGCCGTGGAGTCGTACGAAAGGTTTCCGATGTAGAGTCGATTTCCCATGATGCGATCTGGTCCTTTGTGGCCAGACAGACCTGAACATCGGGGCACACCCGGTGGGCGATCGCTGGCCGGTACTGGGATGGCAAGGCGCGACAGCTCACCCATCGCGTCCACACGCAGCGTCGCCAAGCGCACGCCCAGTGCCGATCGCCGCAGCGAAAGAGCTTGGTTTGCCGGGAAACGTTCCGTGACTGCCGAAGGGGTAGCGCATGTTGCGCCGAAAGAAAACCCATTAACCCGAGCGCAGAATGCCCCGCGACGCCACGGTGAGCAGCTCTCGCCCTAGCCGCGGTAGATCCGCCGCGTCCAGATCGCGGCGCACGAGCAACGACAGGAGCATCTCCTTCAGGGCCCCGACCACGAAGCGCGCGGCCACCCGGGTGTCGCATCGGCGCACCAGGCCCATCTCGATGCCGAGATCCAGCGAGCGCTCGGCCAGCGCGAACATCCGCTGGTGGAAGCTGTCGAGCTTGCGGTCCAGCG
>CAYTYV010000390.1:0-6374 GCA_964441055.1 uncultured Polyangiaceae bacterium
TGATCGCTCATCAGCATCCAGGTCGCGTCCGGATGGGCGTCATAGAGCCGGCCGGGCAGCGCGGAGAGCACGGCCATGTTCAGGCCGTGGGCGTCGATCAGACCCTCCACCCGAATGAGCGGCATGGCCCGTCTTAGCAGCCGCTGGTCGTTGTCGAGCAGCACGCGGTGGTTGAACAGCACCCAAGCGGCCAGCACGGCGTCGAGATCGGGCTCGTTGATGTGCAGGTGCCACTGTCCCTCGTGAAGGGGAATGCCCTGCAGCACCAGCACCACCGCCTGCTCGCAGGTCGCCAGCATCAGCGGGCGAGGGCAGCCGACGTGGTGATCGAGCGAGTACTGGCGGGCCTTGTTGTCGAGAAACGGACCACCGTCGTACGCGCCGTCGAGAAAGATGCTCTGGGGCGGGTAGTCGGCGCGGCTCTGCTCGGTGACGGTCAGATCGCGTTGGACGACGAGCCGGATCGAGAGCGCGTCGCGACAGACCACGGCCGTGGGCTCGCCCGAAATCGCATACCGCGACGTGCGCTGCTCAGCGGCGGGCTCGGCGGCTGCGTTGCCGCGATGGTCCCGCGGCCGCGGTGAAGCGGCGCCCCCCGAGTCGGTCGCTTTGACGCACATCGGGTTCGTGTCCTTGCCCAAACCGCACCTCGGAATCAAGGGCTAGGTGCGAAAAGTCGCGGCGACGACGGCAGGATCTCAGGCCTCGGCAGGGGCTGGGGACAATAGGCGGGCGCGTTGTCGGGATGACTGGACCAGCTCGGGTCGATCCACATGAAGCGCACCAGGTGCACGTTCATGGTGTTGGGGAAAAAGCCCTTGAGGTACGGCTTTATCAGGGTCGACTTGGTGTTGAAGTACAGCGGAATGCGCGGCATCTCGGCGACGGCGAGCGCCTCGGCCCGTCGGTAGAGGATCATGCTCTGGGCGGGGTCGGCGGTGGCGGCCGCCCGCTCGAGCAGCTCGTCCAGCTCGGCGTTGCGCCAGCCGGTCCAGTTGTTGTCGCTGTAGGAAAGGAAAGTTCCGAGCCAGCTATGGGGATGGTTGTAGTCGCCGCGCCAGACCACGGGGGCGATCTGGTAGCGGCCCTGACGCAGGCTCTGGAGCATCACCTTCCATTCGGCGCGCCGCAGGCTGACGGTGACGCCCAGGTGTCGCCGCCACATGTCCCCGATGGCCACGGCGGTCTTGTGGTGCCCTGGGCCCGTACCGTAGAGGATCTCTAGGGCGGGCATGTCCTTGGCTCGAAGGCGATCGCCCTCGCGGACGACCGGGTAGCCCGCCTCGCCGAGCAACGCGCGGGCTCGCTCTGGGGCGAAGGCGTGCTCGGGGCCCGCAAAGGGATCGGTGCCCGCCTGGCGAGCGAGCTTCACCTGCGCGGCGTAGCCCGAGCCCGTGTAGTCGGGCACGAAGTGGGTGGCGGGCTGCTGTCCCGAGCGCGTCACGGCGTCGATGAGCTGCGGCTTGTCGATGGCGAGGTTCAGCGCTTGCCGCACCCGCCGATCGCCGAGCGGGGCTCTGCTGACATTCAGGTCGTACCAGGTGGTGGCCAGGACCTTGGCTCGGCGAAAGTCCTTCTTGCGCGCCAGTTTGTGCATGTACGCCGCGGGCAGGGCGGCGTTGGCGCCGATGTAGTCCATCTCCGCGGCTTTGTAGAGGTTCATGGTGGCGTAGGAGTCGGACACCTCGAGCCACACGATGCGGTGGATCGCGAGCTTGTCGCGGTCGTAGTAGTGGGGGTTGCGCTTCATCGTGATTTGGTAGCGAAACCACCACGACTCGAGCGTGTACGGGCCGTTGACCACGATGGCCTCGGGCTGCGTCCAGCGGTCGGGACGACCCGCGGCCGCGAAGCGCTCGATCAGGTCCCGTCGGACGGGAAAAAAGGCGGGGTAGCTCACCAGCTCGGGGAAGTAGGGCGTGGGCTCGGCGAGTTCCACCTCGAGGGTGCGCTCCGAAGCGGCGCGGACGCCCAGCAGCCCGGGGTCGAGGGCCAGGGCGCTGGTGGGCACGAAGCCGACCGTGGCCTGGTGCGGCTCGAGCCGCGCTCGCGTAGCCGGCTTCTGCCAGCGCGGAAGATCGTCGTACAGCTCGACCAGCGCCCACGGTGCGGTGGCTCGTTCGGGGGCGAGCGTGCAGCCGGGCAAGTACCCGCGCTCGGTGCCGACGGCCACGCGGTACCAGCGGTCGGGCTGGCCGTTGCAGCGCACTTCGGCTCCCGCCCCGAGCACCTCGGCGCGCTGTCCGCGCAGCCCGCCGTCCCGAGCGGCCGTCAGGGTCGCGCCGCTTGGCTCGAGGACCAGGCGCTCGTCGATCCCATCGGGCCCGGCCGCGCGAAAGCGCAGCACGGCGACGCCCTCGGGAGGTGCCGCCACCGGGGCGATGGCCGTGGCGATCTCGACTGGCGTGCGGAGCCACACGCGCACCGCCGTGCCCTTGGCGAGCGGCGGTCCCGCCTCGGGCTCGGCGTCAGGCGCCCGTCGCAGCGCTTGTTCGCGGCGCAGCACATGGAGCTTGCCCTGGTGGAACAGCCGACCGTTTTTGAGGCGGTACAGCAGCGTGGCCATGCGGGCGCCCGTCTCGGGCCGAAGCACGCGCTGCCAGGCGTAGGCAAAGTCGGCCGCCGTGACCGAGCGACCGTCCGACCAACGAGCTTCGGGGCGCAACGAGAAGCGGAAAAAGCAGTTGTCGGCGGTCTTCGCCCAACGCGTGGCCACCCCGGCCATGGGCTGCAGGCTCTCGGGATGGAGCACGGTCAAGCCCTCGAACAGCTCGGCCAGCAAGGTCGCGGAGATGCGGTCGCCCGCCAGGCCCGGATCCAGGCTCTCGGGCTCGTCGTGGTTGTTCAGGTACAGCGTGGCCGAATCGCGGTGGGGCCGCTCGGTGGTGCCGAAGTAGCCATCTGGCGACTCGGTGCTGCACCCGAGCAGGCCGAGCGCTACGAGCAGCAGCGTCAGGTTGGGACGCACCGCGGGCGGCATGGGGGCAGCGTATCCCATCGCGGCCCGGTGGCGCCAAGCCATCCGGCTGGCGGTCAAGGGCTTGCGGGGTCGGCCTGCGACTTTTGGACCCACTCCTCCAGCTCCTGCAAGGCAGCCTCGACGCGGGGGTCGGCCGGGTCGAGGGCCTGGGCCTTGTGATAGGCCTCGCGCGCTTGAGCGATGTCACCCTGTTGCGCCAGGGCGTTGCCCAGATTGATCCAGGCGCTGCCCAGCGCCGGGTCGAGCTCGAGCGCCTTGCGGTAGTGCTTCATGGCTTGATCGAGCTCGCCGCGGAGCTGGAAGGCATAGCCGAGATTGGATCGGTACGAGGCCCGCTCGGGCTCGGCACGCACCGCCGCTTGCAGGTGGGCGATGGCGCGCTCGGCCTGGCCTGCCGCCAGCAGCGCCGTGCCCAGATCGGAGCGCCAGCGCGCCTCGTCGGGCGCCAAGGCCACGGCCCGCTGGTAGTGGAGGAGGGCCTCGCGCACACGACCGGCCATCATCAAGGCCGTCGCCAGGTTGGCCTGGCGTTCGGCTCGGTCGGGATCCATGTCGGCGGCCTTGCCGAGCGCGCGTACGGCCGCGTCCACATCGCCTTGGGCCAGCCGCGCGATGCCCAGCGCGGAGTGCGCCTCGGGCTCGCTCGGGTCCAAGGCGATGGCGCGGGCCAAGCTGGCGGCTGCGGCGGCGATCTCTCCCACCACCAGCAAGGTGCGCCCCAGCTCCAGGTGGGCGGGCGCGAAGCTCTCGTCCAGGCCGAGCGCGCGCCGAAGCTCGGCGATCGCCTCGAGCGCCGCTGGGTGCGCGGGCGCAGCGTTGGCGTCGGTGGGCACCTCGTCGAGCGCGAGCCGGGCGCGCACCATCCCCACGATGGGCGCTGGGTCGGTGGGCGCGTGCGCAGCCGCCTGGCCGTAGGCTCGCTCGGCGGCGCCGTAGTCTGCCAACGCCATGGCGGCATCGCCGCGCGCCAGCAGGGCGTCGGCGGGCGTGCCGCTGCCGCGGGCCAGGCCGTCGCCAGCGCTCGGCGCCGCGGGTGCCGCGGTCGGTTCCGCCGCGGTCGCCGTCGCAGCCGTCGAGCCAGCGGGGTAGGGCGTTGGCGAGGCCGCTCGGGGAGGCGAGCCGCAGCCGCCAGAGGCGAGCACCAGGGCAAGCGCCAGGCCGGTAGCCCGCGCGGCGGACCTTTCGGCCGCGCCGCCGCTCATGTCGAGTACTCCTCCTCGGAATGCTGACTGCCGTCGTAGCGCAACAGCTTGGGCTCGCCCTCGACGACGGTGGCCACCAGGGCAGGGCGCTTCCACATCCGCACCAGGGCCTCCAGCACGGCAGAGGCGTAGTCGGTGCGCAGGTCGATGCCCTGGTGCTCGTGCTCGAGCAGCAGCTCGCCGCGGTTTCGGTAGTTGGCGTCGATCACGCGGATGATGGGCTGGCCGAGGTTGGTCAGCTGAAAGAGCAGCTTTTGCTTGACCGCCTCGAAGGCGCGAGACTCGATCTGGTACAGCCCCGCGCTTTCCGCGTAGCCGAAGGTGTACATCTTGTTCTCGACCACGAAGTCGGGCGTGAGAAACTCATCGATGAAGGTCACGTCGTTGTACAGCGCGCGGACCTGGAAGATCTTGTCGCGCCCCAGGCCGAGCTTCATGTCCCAGCTGCGCTGGTCGTCGAGGTTGGTGCACGCCTCCCATTCGCGGCCGTACTGCCCCCTGTCCCAGCGGCGCTCGATGTGGCGGAACAGCTCCACGCCGACCTTGTAGGGATTGAGCTGGCCGGGCATCATGACCAGCACGCCCGCGTTGGAGTCGGCGTAGTCGATGATCTCGGTCGCATCCAGCAGGTGCTCGGTCATGAGCTTGCTGTGCCAATAGGCGGCCCAGCCCTCGTTCATGATCTTGGTCTGCATCTGCGGCACGAAGTAGTAGGCCTCGTCGCGGATGACGCTGAGGATGTCGCGCTCCCAGCCGCTGAGCGGCGCATGGTCGAGCAAGAAGGCCAGCACGTCGCGCTCGGGATCGACGGGAAAGCGCTTGTGCTTCTGCCGCTTCTGCTCGGTGAGCTTCTCCTTCTGCGCCGCCAGGTACTCCTTGGGGTTGATGTACGGGTCCATGTAGTCCTTGGCCGCCAGCTTCGGCACCTGGACGGAGGAGGGGGGCGGCTCCTCGTCGTTCTTCGGCTTGGGCTTGGATTTTCCGCGAAACGGCGCCCAGGGATCGATGAGGTTATCTAGCGACAGTGCGTGGTCGATGAACGACTCCACCTTCTGGATGCCCAGCCTTCCGACGTGACGCACCACCCGCGAGCGGTGGTTGGCCATCTTGTCGATCCAGCGGCGGTTGGGTAGGTAGGGATCCTCGCGCGTCGACGGATCGATGACCTTGCCCGTCTGGTCGAGGTCGGTGGCGCGAAAGCAGAAGTTGTTCGCGAAGAAGTCGACGTGGGCGTAGACGTGCGCCATGACCAGCCGCTGCTCGGTCAGCGAGTTGCCCTCGAGCAGGTAGCCGTAGGCCGGGTTGTTGTTGATCACCATTTCGTAGATCTTCGACAGCCCGTACTCGTGCGTCTTGCTCAGCCGCTCGTAGTCCATGCCGAAACGCCAGTGCGGATAGCGGCTGGGAAAGCCGCCGTAGGCGGCGATCTCGTTCATCTGGTAGTAGGTGATCATCTCGAAGATCACCGGGAAGCCGTCCAGGCCCACCTGGCGGGCGACCTCTTCTACCCGCTCCTTTTCCACCCGCAGATAGCGCGGCAGCTCGGTGTTCAAAGCGAACTGGCTCATGGGCTTATCGGCCCTTTCCGAGGATGTCCTTGATGCTCTGGACGATGGCGTCGCGGTCGGGGATCTCGCTGGTGACCAAGCGCGGATCCTCGGCGAAGTGCTCGCGCAGATCCTTGATGAACTGGCCCGAGCCGTAGGGGCTCTCCACCTGGCCGTAGGCGAACATGTTCGACCATGGCAAAAGCGCGTCGCGCAGTAGCCCGACGCAGCTCATGGTGTCGTCGTGGGACCAGTTGTCGCCGTCGGAAAAATGCATCGGGTAGATGTTCCACTCCGCTGGAGCGTACTCGGCTTCGATGATCTGCTTGCACAGCTTGAAGGCGCTCGAGATCATCGTTCCGCCCGACTCGCGCGTATGGAAGAAGGTCTCCCGGTCGACCTCACGGGCCGTGGCGTCGTGAATGATGAAGCGCGACTCCAGGCCCTGGTAGTGCTTGGACAGCCAGGTATCGATCCAGAACGACTCGATGCGGACCATCTCCTTCTGCTCGTCGCCCATAGAGCCCGAGACGTCCATCATGTAGATGATCACCGCGTTGGCGATCGGCAGGTTCACGGTTTTCCACGAGCGGTAGCGCTTGTCCTCGGGCGTGGGGATGACCACGGGCTGATTGGCCCGAAAGC
>CAYTYV010000391.1:0-929 GCA_964441055.1 uncultured Polyangiaceae bacterium
GCCGAGAGCTACGAGCGCATCCACCGCAGCAACCTGATCGGCATGGGCGTCCTGCCGCTGCAGCTCCTGCCCGGGCAGCGGGCTCAGTCGCTCGGCCTGGACGGCACCGAGCACGTCGACATCCGCGGCATCGCTGCCGAGGAGATCGCCGCAGGCGCCACCGCTCGGCTGCGAGCGCTGCGCAATGGCAAACCGGTCGCCGAGCTCGACGTGCGCATCCGCCTCGATACACAGGTGGAGGTCGAGGTCTACCGCCAGGGCGGCATCTTGCCCAAGGTGCTGCGGGAGGAAACGTAGGGCGGGGGGCTTTTCCCCGCCGCTCGGCGCCCGACCGGATTCTCCGCACCGACTTTCGGGCAACGCTTGGCGAGCGCAGGTAGGCATTGCTCGCAAGTTTGAAGACGTCTACTTGATCCCGATCTCCGCCAGCGTTTTCCGCAGCAACTCCAGCGGCTCGCTTTCCACCCGCTTGCGGGCGTCGGCATCGAGGTCGTCCAGAGCCCTCTTCGCGTTTTCTGCGGCCTCCTCGGCTTTGATGTCGATGCGGCGGCGGAGCTGCGCCGCGAGCTGGCGAGCGGCGGCCGATCCCTCGTGCTGATCCAACTGGCCAAGGGCGTCGCCGACGTCGCCAAGGTCGATCGATTGGTTCCACGGGTGGGGGGCCTCCACGTCCAGCTGCCACGCGCGGTGGTAGCATTCCAAGGCCGGGCGGGGCTCCCCCTCTTTTGCGTACGCGCGGCCCAGCCCTCTGTGACAGTTGGCCTCGCCGAGTCGAGTCCCGATGTCTTGGAAGATGGGCAGGGCGTTTTGGTAGCGCTCGCGAGCTTGCGGCAGCTCGGAGAGGCTCAGGTGGACGTCGCCGAGGCGCTTCAGGCAGTTGGCCTCGCCGAGTCGAGTCCCGATGTCTTGGAAGATGGGCAGGGCGTTTT
>CAYTYV010000391.1:1029-6359 GCA_964441055.1 uncultured Polyangiaceae bacterium
GGTAGCGCTCGCGAGCTTGCGGCAGCTCGGAGAGGCGAAGGTGGACGTCGCCGAGGCTCAGAAGGCAGTTGGCCTCGCCGAGTCGATCCCCGATGTCTTGGTAGATAGGCAGGGCCTGCTGGTAGCGCTCGCGAGCTTGCGGCAGCTCGGAGAAGCTCAGGTGCACGTGGCCGAGGCTCTGAAGGCAGTTGGCGCGGAGGTGTCGGTTGCTACCAGCACCCTGCAAGGCCGCCGACGCAATGGACAGACCGTCGCGGGCAAGCCCCGCCCAGGGCCAAACGTGCCTGGCCGATACCAGCAGGCGCGCAGCCAGATCGCCCGCGCCCATGGGCATACCGTCCAGGTAGTGCAGCACCGTGGACAGGTTCGTCGCCTCGGCTCGGTAGTCGGCCAGCGCGTCCCGCCCTCGGTGCTTCCTAATCGCTTCGTCCAATGCTTTGGTACGCGTGAGCCAGTGCAACGCGGCTCGGCGCATCAGCTCGTCGCGCGCGTCGGCAGGCACGTCGCGTAGCGCCCGTTCGCGGATTGCAGCAAGGGTTCCATAGAGCCTAGGTGCGGTTTGGCGAGCCAGACCCACGCCGCAGAGCACTGCCCACGCGTCCTCCCAGCCCCTACCTGCAACGTCGTGCAAGAAGGCCGCACACGCCGAGCCGGGAAAGACCGCCAGGGCGGCCAGAAGCTGATGCGGGCTGCAGCGACCGTGCTCGCCATCGGTAGGCAATAGGGCGAGGGAGGTTTCGATAGCCGACTCGACCGAGGCGTGCCGATCGTCGGTGGCGGCCTGTGGGTCGGCCAGACGCGTGACGCCTTCCCGCTTGAGCCGCGCGAGGATGTCCTCGGGCGCGAGCCGCCTCGTCCACGATGCCGCGATGGCAATCGCAAGCGGCACCCGCTCTAGCCGGTCCACGATCTGATCGGCCAGCGCGCGCTCGATAGGCGGGTGCTCTCCCACCTCTCGCTGCAGCAGTGCCGTGGCGTCCTCCGGGCGGAGCGGCGGGATATCCTTGGACGGCACGGGGCAGCCGCGCAAGCTCACCGGACCGCGACAGGTAGCGAGATATCGGGCGGCCGACGCCTTCTCCACCAGCTCGCGGAGAAGCTTCTGCGTGCCTGCCGCGTCGCCGCCTTGCGGCGTCTCCAGGTTGTCGAGCACCACCAGGATCTGCTGCGACCCGAGGTGGGCTGCCAGCGAGGCATTGCTCGAGGCCGAAGGCTCCGCCGCTGTCGAGCGCGCCACGGCGTGTCGCATGGCCTCTCCGTCGGTGGCGCCAGACAAGTCGACGAACCACACGCCATCTGGGTAGCGCGTGCGGTCCGCGCAGGAGGCGACCTTCAGCGCCACCTGGGTCTTGCCGATGCCCGGATAGCCGCTCAGCGCCACCAGCGGGGCGACGGCCGCGTCGAGAAGGCGCATCACCTCCTCGATTAGGGGTTCGCGACCGATGAAGGTGGCAACGGGCGGAGCCGGACCGATGCCCTCGCCACCTGCGGCGCTCGCCGCGACAGCGGAGACGCTGGCTGCAGGCGCCCGGGTGGTCGTCGGCGGCGCCAAGGGAACGATGTGCGCATGGACCCACTCCGCGTTCAGCCAGCTCGCCAGTCGGTCGCAGACGTTCTTTGCCTGGCCGGGCCGGCCTGGGAAGTCGAAGTGCAGAGCATCTTCCCTTACTCCGAGATCGACGAGATCGCCCCACAAGCGTGGTTGCTCGTCGGAGTCCCGGGTGGGTGCAAATGCGTCCCGGTCCCAGTCCTGCAGCGCGTCGCAGATGCCGAGCAAGTGGGCCAAGGGTAGCTCGGACGGCGCAAGGCGGAAGGTCGAGAGCATGACGCCGTGGTCGCCTGCCACGTGCGGGTTCCATCTGCTGCCCTCGATGTTGTGCAGTGCCATGGCTACGGCGCGCCGCAGCTCGGTGTCCTCGGAAGGTTGGTCGCCCGAGGCCGCGTCCAGCAGTTTTCGCAAGTGCTCGTCTAGCCCTAACCGCGGCTCGTGCCTCTTTAGGCAAAGCGTATCGAGCCCACCGTGCTCCAGGCGTTCGCGCAGCAGCTCGAGGAGCTGGCGACGGCGGTCGCCGAGCTGCAGGTATAGAAGTGCGCTGGCCACACCGTGGTCCACAAAAGGCTGGCGCGGTCGGTCATCTTGGCGGAGCTCCGCGTTCCGACACAAGGCGAGGTAACCCGTCACGCCGCGATCGCCAAGGCCTGCCAGGGCCGCCGCCCTGTCGAGTTGAGCGCCCCAGGGCTCGAGTGCCCGGTCGAGCAGCACGGCCAGATCCCGTGGCGGCTGGTCGTCAAGTCTGAGCAGGCGGTGAATCACGCGCACCGCCCGGTCATCGAGCGCGGTGGAGTCCAGCTCGTAGGCGGCGCACAGATCGCGCAGCACGTCTCGACGTGCCTCGGCAATGGCCTCGAGCACGGCTTCGATCTGTTGGTCATTCGCCGCTGGGTCGCGCAGCTCCAAGAGGTAGCCCACGTCATGGAAGGTGGCCACGGCCAACCAGTCGTCGATGAAAGCCTGGTCGTCGCCGTCGAACAGTTTCTGCACCGCGGGCATGGAGCGGTAGAGATAGGCGCCCAGCAGGTAGACCAGCAGCATATGCGGCACGTGCTCGCGATAGCCGTCCCAGCCGTCGTAGCGGTACTCGTGCCGCGTAAGCGCGCGTACCAGGTGGGCAACCCCTGCAGCACCGCGACGCGTCTGCCAAAGCCCCTGCATGGCCTTTCGGGCAGCCGCGTTCGTCACACTCCTGCCCGCGGCTCCGTACGAGATCGCAAGCCGGATCTCCTCTTGCACGTGTTCCGGGCCAACGATGTCCTCATCGCCTTGGAGCTTGTTCCACAAGACGAGGTTGGCACCGAAGATGCGCCGCTCCCCGTGCTCCGTCCTGAAGACGAGCTCATCCACACCCATCGCACGCTCTGCCAGTCGGCTTTGAGACGGCTGCCCGTGTGCAACCGCCTGAAATGCATAGGTTGCCGTCGCCACAACTGTCAACCGCCGCCGCCTGCCTCTAGCCCAACAGCAGACGGCATGGTCGGTCTATGCCGCGCCTTGTCGGCGTCATCGCAAGGGGCCTACGGGGCTGGCGGCGAGCACGGGCCCGAGCTAGGCGGACATGGAAGTGCTCCGTCACGCGAGCTCTGGCCGAACGCCTCCTGCGACGGCGTCTGTTCCGTCAGCTCCGCCCCCAGCGGCGCGTACACCCCGAAGCCGTGCTGCTGAATCCGTCCTGAAAGCTCCAGCTCGACGAGGGCGACCGAGACCGCGCTCACCTTGAGCCCCGTGGCCTCGACCAGCGCGTCGACCATCCACCCGCCGCGACCTCCCATGGCGCGGAGCAGCTGCGCGCCCTCGGCTGATGGTGCAAGGAACGATGGCTGCTCCCGTCCTCGCGACGTGTGGGCGCAGTCCGTCCCCACCTCCTGCCGCACCCCAATTGGGGCGTCTCGGCCGAGCTCACAACCTTCATCGTCGAAAAAGCGCAGCCCGCTTTCGGCGTCGCCTTCGGCGCGCAGGGTACCCTCATGCATGGCAGCGTGACACTGCGAGCACGCGCATAGGGTATTGGCCCTGCTGTGCGCCCCGCCCTGGCTTCTCGGCACGAGGTGATGGATGTCGACGTAGCGCCGACGACCGCATACTCGGCACCGCCCGCGATCGCGCGCCAAGACGGCCCGTCGGACGGCCGCGGGCATGGGACCGCCCAAGCGCGCCTCGCTCACGCCCTCGGTCTCTAGGTCGACGACCTTGGAATCGCAGCCGAGCCGCTCGGCCTGTTCGGGCGGCAAGGCCACCGCTCCCGCGCCCGTCTCGAGCTCGGTCCTCTCGCAGTCACGACAGCGGTAGAGCACCACGGCTTTGCGCGGGTCGGCGATGTCGGTGCTATCGGCCTTGCACAGGCTTGCCAGGGCCTCTTTCGCTACGGCCTCGAGCGCCTCGGCGTCGCTGAGCGAGCCTTCGGCTGCCTGGCGAGCCCCTTGTATGGCGCGGCTCAAGACCGCCCAGACCGCCGCGGGAAGATGCATGCGAAGCTCCACGGTCTTAGGCGTGCGCCAGTGGACCTCGGCAGGCTCGTCCCGAGTCCGCTCCTTGCCACCAACCTTGGAGACCACCCGCCGTTCGAGCTCGCGCATGGAAACCCGCCCTGCCAGCTCGAGCCAGTGGGACTCGTCCTCGCTCGTAGCCACCCTAGTAAGCTCCCGCACCTGCGAGTAGCTGAGCTCTCCTGCGACGAAGGCCTGTTCGATGCGCCGAAGCCCCCGCAGAGCTCTTCCTATGCGCACCCGCTCGCGAGCGGCCTTGACGCCAAGGCGCAGGCGCACGCGGGCGTAGTGCTGCAAGTCGCTGTAGCCACCGAGCTCGCGGAAGCGCCCGCGGTCGGCCAGGTCCGCCAGGTAGCGGCAGAGCAACCACTCGCAGCGTCTGCGGCAGCCGACCAAATCGCCCAAGACGACGTCGAGCTGCGCCGCGCAGAGGTTTGGATCATAGCCATCGGTTTCGTCCAGCCAGAGGCATTCGTCGCACATGCGTTATGTATAGCATAGGGATTTTTACCCTCCTCCAGGGGCTCTTGCGGCGCCGTTTAGGAGCCGAGATGGATTCCGGGGCCCCGGGGCCGCAGAAGGCCGTTGGTCGGCCTTCTCGCGCCAGTAGTGGCCGTTGCAGCGGCGAGACTCGAATGGAAACGAAATGCTACCCGTGGCTTGTCAAGCACAAAGCCCGATTCGCTTCACTTTTCTGCCGCGCCGTTGCCGCCCTACTTCACATACACCGTCTTGATATTGACGAACTCGCGGATGCCGTAGTGCGATAGCTCGCGGCCATAGCCGCTTTCCTTGATGCCGCCGAAGGGTAGGCGGGGGTCGGATTTCACGAAGGCGTTGACGAAGCAGCAGCCGGCCTCGAGCTCGGTGGCCGCGATGCGTTCGCCGCGGGCCACGTCTTGGGTGAATACCGCGGCACCCAGGCCGAAGACCGAGTCGTTGGCAATGGCAATGGCCTCGGCCTCGTCCTTTGCCGCGATGATGGCGGCCACCGGTCCGAATAGCTCCTCGTCGTAGGCGGGCATGCCCGAGGCGACGTCGGCGAGCACAGTGGGCGGATAGTAGGCCCCTGGGCCGTCGGGGATGGCGCCGCCGAGAAGGCAGCGGGCGCCCTTTTTCACGCTCTGCTCGACCTGCTCGTGGAGCTCGTCGCGCAGGTCCGCGCGGGCCATGGGGCCGACTGCGGTGTCCTCTTCCAAAGGCGGTCCCATTTTGCGGGCCTTCATCTCGCTCACGAACAGCTCGACGAAGCGGTCGTGTGCCTCGCTGAAGTCGGTCTCGGCGTAGGC
>CAYTYV010000392.1:0-6352 GCA_964441055.1 uncultured Polyangiaceae bacterium
CGAGCGCTTCGCACAGCGGCGAATTCACGTCGTGGGCGATGCGACCTACAGCTGCTAGAGCATCGTCAAGAAGCTGCCCCGCCAGGTCCAGCTCATCGGTCGCTCGAGGCTCGACGCCGCCATCTACAGGCTGCCTCCCCGGCGTCGGCGAGGCCAGATCGAGCGACCTCGGGTCCGGGGCGACAAGTTGCCCTCTCCCCAGCAGCAGGCCTCGCGCGACCGTGCCCCGTGGTGGGAGGTCACGTGACGGTCTACGGCAAGACCGTCGTCGTGCGCATCTTGGTGATCGACGCGCTGTGGTACATCGTCGGCGGCTCGCGACGCATGCGCTTGGTGTTGGTCCGCGGCTTTCCCGGCCACCACCACAACGACGTATCCTTCTCGACCGACCCGACGCTGAGCCCTCGACACATCATCGAGACCTTCGCCATGCGCTGGTCCATCGAGCTCACCTTCCACGACGTCACCGGACGTTTCGAAAACACGTCCAGCCGCCGATCGACTACCTGGACGCCTGCGCGTAGCTCCGGCCCGCCCGCAGTCGCGCTCAGCGCGCTTTCGGATGGGCCAACACCATCACGCAGCACACAGCAACGACCGCCCAAGGCGGTCGAAACGGGGAGCGGATGACTCGTCCCCTCGTCGAAACGACCGCCTCGAAGCTGTTGACCGTCCCCTTGCCTAGCGGTGGCTACCAGCCATCGCGCACTTGCGGCGCGCTGGTTGACCAGACTCTAGCGGCGGCCCTCCCAAGGCGGTCGAAACGGGGAGCGGATGACTCGTCCCCCCGTCGAAACGACCGCCCTCGGCATGGCGGTCGATCGACCACGCGCGCCGCGGATCTCAGCCGACGTGGTGTAGCGGGCTCACCCCTGCAGTGGGTGGCGAAGCCATCAGGGCGAGGGACATCGGACGAAAGACCTCGGACGCCTCAATGCTGAGAACCGCTCACGTCGAGGCTAGCACTACTGGCGGAGACCTCGTTTCCGCGCTTCGCTTCCGCCACTCGCGCTAGATCTCCCCTGCCTTGGCCTTGTCGGTCCAGGAGCGGATCTCGCGATCCACGATGGCGATGGCCCGCGACTTGAAGATGCGGAAGACGAAGGGCACGTCGAGCTCGAAGCAGATGGCGTCGGGCAGTAGCGTCACCGTGCCGTTGAAGCCGATCCCCTTGGCGGAGAACGAGGCCTCGGCCACTGTGTCGCTCGTCCAGCGCAGGCTGGGCTCGTACTTGGCGTAGCGCTCGCGGTAGTGCTCGAAGGCGCACTCGGCTGCGCGCTTGCTGAGCTCTGGGCTGAGATCGTGTTGGACGACGTGCTTCATGGCTCCCTCGGGCTGGTTGGTCTATATCTCCATGGTGGCCTCCGTGGCGCGAATTCGTCGCGAACGGTCCGCGCAGTGCCGATGGAGCCACGTCACGTGACGAGCGCGATGCAACCTTTCAGCAGCAGCGGGGGGTGGTTGGCGGTAGGGCTAGGCTTGGCGGGCCTGCTGGGCGGCTGCATGGGCTCCGAGGGAGGCACCCTGGGAGATCTGGCGGGGGGGGGGGTGGGGGGGGGGGGGGGGGGGGGGGGCTGCGGGGGGGCGGGCGGGGGCGGCGCGGGGGGCGTGGGCGGCGCCCCTGGCGGCCAGGGAGGCGCGGGCGGCTGCTCCGAGCCGGTCAACGAGGGCTTCATCGGTGGCGCGTGCGAGGACGACGAGGATTGCCCCTACGCGGGCGGCTTCTGCCTCCAGCGCGAGGATGGCTTCCCCGACGGCATGTGCTCGCTCGACTGCGAGCAGACCTGCCCCGATGAGCAAGGCGCCGTCATGACCTTCTGCGTCTATCCCGAGGACATCGGGAGCGCCGCGGATGCGGGGCTGTGCACGCACCGCTGCGACTACGGCCGCTGTCCCACGGGCTGCCGACCGGGCTACCAGTGCCAGCCGCTCGAGCGCTACGGCGAGCCCGAGACCGTGGTCTACGCCTGCGTGCCAGGCGAGGACGATCCTTTTGAGCTTTCAGCCTGCCACCAAGAGCTGCTGGCTCGCGGGGTCGGCTTTTGCCCCGCCGTCAACCCTATGGACTCACCGACCGGCCATCCCGAGCTGGTGTGCGACATCGAGGACCCCGTGGTGGTCGACGCGGTGTTCAACGGCGTGCCCTATCGGCCGGGCAGCATCGACGACGCGCCGCGGGGCATCTTCACCGCCTGCAACCACGCCCTGGCGATGGAGGAGATGTCCGGGGTGCTCGCCGATCTCGGGGTGACCGATCTGGTGCACTGGGGCGTCTACAACTGCCGCGTCATCGCGGGCACCAGCACCCTGAGCCAGCACGCCCTTGCGCGGGCCATCGACATCGCGGCCCTGCGCACCAGCGAAGGCTCGGTATTTACCGTGTTCGACGACTGGGAGCGGGGCGAGCCCAACCCCACGACCGAGGGCGGCATCCTTTTGCGATCCCTCGCGCAGACGCTCTACGACGAGCACATCTACAACATCATCCTGACGCCCGAGTACAACGAGGCCCACTGGGACCACCTCCACTGCGATCTCACGCCCGGCGAGCACTACCTCGAGTAGAGCTTTCGTGCTGCAGGGTCGGTCAGCTTCGGGCGGTGGCGATTCCCGCATTCACCGCCGACGCGCGGCGGTCAGCCTTTGGCGGTGGCGAGCACCGCGTCCAGCGCACGCGTGAGGCCTGTCAGCCTCTGGCGGCGGCAATCACTGCGTCCACCGCCTCCGGGTTGGCCAGGGTGCCAGGGTTGACGACCCGCTCAAGCGGCGCGCCGTTCAGGATGCGCTTGAGCGGCACCTCGAGCTTCTTGCCGCTCAGCGTGCGCGGCACGTCCGCGATGGCGCGGATCTCGTCGGGCACGTGGCGCGGCGAAAGCTGCTTGCGAATGGCCGCTCGAAGCTTGGCGGCAAGCGCGTCGTCGAGCTCGACGCCCGAAGTCGGCACCACGAACAGCCACAGCTTGCCCTCGGACTGTAGGCTGCCTGTATCGACCGCCAGGCTGTTGGCGATCTCGGCAAAGCCGTCGACCACGCGGTAGAGCTCGCTCGTGCCCATGCGCACGCCCGCGCGGTTCAGGGTGGCATCCGAGCGGCCGTAGATGACCGCGCTTGCCCGCTCGGTCATCTTGATCCAGTCGCCGTGTCGCCAGACTCCGGGGTACATCTCGAAGTAGCTCTCGCGGTAGCGCTGGCCGTCCGGGTCGTTCCAGAAAAAGAGCGGCATCGAGGGCATGGGCTCAGTCAGCACGAGCTCGCCCACCTCGCCAACCACTGAGCGGCCATCGGGATCAAAGGCCTCGACCTTGCAGCCGAGGCCCGCGACCTGGAGCTCGCCCGCGCGAACGGGCAAAAGCGGTACCGAGAGCAGGAAGGCGGTGCACACGTCCGTGCCGCCGCTCACCGAGCCGAGCAAGAGATCCTGGCCCACGTGCTCGTACACCCAGGCAAAGCCATCTGGTGGCAAGGGCGCGCCCGTCGTGCCGACCGAGCGGAGCGCGCGCAGATCGCAGCTTCGGCCCGGCTCGATCCCGGCCTTTTTGCAGGCCATCAAGAAGGGCGCGCTGGTGCCGAAGTAGCGGACCCTTTCCTCGGCGGCCATCTGCCACAGGGCGTAGAGATCCGGATATCCGGGGCTGCCCTCGTAGAGCACCACGGTCGCGCCCAGCAAAAGGCCGCTCACCAGGAAGTTCCACATCATCCAGCCCGTGGTGGAAAACCAGAAGAAGCGGTCGTCTGGGCCGAGGTCGCAGTGCAGGGCCAGCGTCTTGTAGAGCTCGAGCAGGATCCCGCCGTGACCGTGGACGATGGGCTTGGGCAGCCCGGTCGTGCCCGAGGAGTAGAGCACCCAAAGCGGATGCTCGAAGGGCACGGGCTCGCAAGTGAGCGGCGCAGGCTCGGCCACGAGCTCTTGCCAGGACGTCATTCCCTCGGGCAGCTCTTCGCCCAGCCGCGAGACCAGCACGGTGTGCTCGAGCCCTACAAGGCCATCGCGGATCTTGGCCACCTGCGCCCGTCGGTCGAAGCGCTTTCCGCCGTAGGGATAGGCGTCCACCGCGAAGAGCACCTTGGGCTCGACCTGGCGGAAGCGGTCGAGCACGCTATCGGCCCCGAACTCGCTGGCAGCGCTGGACCAGATGGCGCCCAAGCTGGCGGTGGCCAAAAAGGCGATCAGCGCCTCTGGGGCGTTCGGCAGGTAGGCGGCCACCCGATCGCCGCGCGATACGCCGAGGCGCACCAACCCGGCCCGAGCGCGCGCCACCTGCTGGGCCAGCTCGGCGTAGGAGAGCTCGACGCGGCCCCCGTCCTCCGAGCGGTAGATCACGGCGGGATGGTCGTCTTGCCGCGCAAGGGCGTGCTCGGCGTAGTTGACCGTGGCGCCCTCGAACCAGCGGCCCCCTGGCATTTGGCGTCGGTCCAGCACCCGCGCGGGCGGCGTGCAGAAGCGCAGCTCGAAGTAATCGGCCACCGCCCGCCAAAAGGCCTCGATCTCGCCTACCGACCATTGCCAGAGCGAGGCGTAGTCAGCGAAGTCGAGCCCGCGCTCGGCGCGCAGCCAGCGCATGAAGGCCTGGATGCGGCTTTTCCGACGCAGCTCATCGGAGGGCTGCCAGAGCAGGGTGCCCTCGGCAACCGAGCTCATGTTCTCGGCCATGTGACCTCCCGCTAGCCCGAAACTAGGCACCAAGGAGCAACAAGTGCCCGAGTGCGACACGGTGCATGATTCGAGCTACCCTACCATAGCATCGTTGGGGCACTGCGTTCGGCCTCGCTCGCTCGAAGGGGAGGAGATCCGCAGCGCGGCCTTGCGCTCGATTTATCGCAGCCTGCCATCACGTCCGCCACTCGCTACTTCGGTTCGGCTCCGTCGCACAGCTCGGCGGCGCGAGCCCGCTCGGTGCGGCGCAGCCAGCGTTGGAACCAGCCGCCCGTGGCGAGATCGAGCTCGGCCGCGAGCTGTTGCTCGAGCAGCCACAGCTTGCGCCACTCCCGCGGGGACAGCTCGGGATCGTCCAGATCCACGGCCGCCCCCTGCCAGGCGAAGAGCAGGTCCAGGACCTGCTGCTGGTGGCGCGCCCGCCGTTGGTCGAGCTTGGCTCGCAGCCGCTCGATGTGCACCTCCTCGCTGGCGAACAGCGCGCGGTCCAAGTGCCAGGTGGCGCGGGCCTCGAGCCACAGGCTGGCCCCGCCCGACGAGGTGGTGCGGTTCGGATCGTAAGACGTGGGCGACAGCGACAGGCTCTCGTCGACCAGCCGAGTGACCCGCAGGCGAACCTCGGGCAGGGCTGCCGACCAACGCGCCCGGCTGGAAAGATCGCCCAGCCGCCCGCTTGCGCCAGTGCCGACCGTGCGCCGCCCTGCCCGCACGGCCTCACGAGCGTCTGCGGGTCGAATGGGGGGCACAGCTGGCACGAGCGGGCAGAGCGCCGCAGCTCGAGCCGCCATCTCGGCGGCGTCGGGCGCGCCCTGTGCTCTCGTCGCGGCCTCGGCGTCGGGCGGCGAGCTCATCGAAGCCTCGCTCGGTGGGCCCTCGTCAGCTGCCTCGTCATCGCCGCGCCCGCTCGCGGCCTTGCTGGTCGGACCGTCTCGGGCCTTGCGCTGGCTCGTTCCGGGCGCGCTGCCGAGCCAGCCCGCCGTGGGCAGCTCGACCAACACAAAGCCCCCATACTCGCGGCGCCCTTCGGGACGGCTGGCGAGCATCATCCGCAGGCTGACGCTCGAGCCAGTACCGAGCGCAGACGGAGCCACAGGCCCGTTCTCGATGCGCTCGAGCATCTCGGGGACGTCGATGGGGTGCGTCAGCGGGTGCGCCAGCGGCGGGATCGAGGGATCGGCCCGAGCCTCGGCCGCGGTGAGCAAAATGGCGCCAGCCGTGCTGAGCAGGACGGCGGCGACCGTGACGAGCGCCAGAGCGAATCGCGGTACGCAGGTGCACATACCCATGGGTCGGCGCTAGCCGACAGGGCGTTGCGTCTTTTGTTCACCAATAAGGCGACCGCGTGCCCGCTCGGAGGCAGCGCCAGGCGGCCATTGGCCGCGGCCGAGTGGCCGTAGTACACTGGACAACCGGGTCGCCGACAGGGAACCCTGCGACCTTGGTTACCCTGGGGAGAACACATCATGAGGACGAGACAGTGGCACGGGTTTGCCATCGGCGCTCTGCTGGTGGCGGCGGTAGCGATGCCATACGGCTGCGGCGACGATGAGACGAGCGGCGGCGGCTCGGGCGGAACGAGCGCTGGCGGCGGCACGGGCGGAACGAGCGCAGGCGGCGGCAAGGGCGGCGGCGGCGCTGGCCGAGGCGGCGGCGGCGGGGCCGGCTCTGGCGGGGGCTCGGGCGGCGCGAGAGGCAACA
>CAYTYV010000393.1:0-6336 GCA_964441055.1 uncultured Polyangiaceae bacterium
CTATGGCTTTCAGTTCATCCCGCGCGTGGGCATGGAGGTGCTGGTGGGGTTCCAGGGCGGCGATCCCGACCGCCCGGTCATCCTGGGCTCGCTCTACAACCGTACCCACCCGCATCCCGAGCCGCTGCCCGGGCGGGCGACCCGCAGCGCCATCCGCACCCAGAGCTCGCCCGGCGGCGGCGGCTTCAACGAGATCGCCTTCGAAGACCGGAAGGGCCAAGAGCGGCTGTACGTCCACGCCGAGCGGGATCTCGACGAGGTGGTGGGCTACGACCACACCCTCAGCGTTGCCGCCGCACAGTCATTGAAGGTCGCGGCCGACCAGCGGATCGGCGTGGGCGGCGATCGCGTGGTCAGCGTCGGCGGCCACCAGGCCACGTCGGTAGGGCACCATTGTACCGACCACGTGGGCGGCAATCGCAGCAGCCGCGTGTCGCTCAACGCGCTGGATCGAGTTGAGGGAGACGCGCTGCGACGGGTTGGCGGCGTGGCCGTCGGCGAGGCCCAAGGAGACGAGCTGAGCACGGTGCACGGCGATCGCAGCGTCAGTGTCGCTGGCAACATGACTCTGGTGGTAGGTGGCCACAGCGAGGGGCAGGAGCGCACCGCCACCACCTTCGTACAGGGCAAGTCCTTCCTCACCACCACGGGGGGGGTCGTGGTGCGGGCCAGAGCCTCGGACGAGCAGTCCAACACCGTGCGGATCGAGTGCGGCGAGAGCTTCGTCGAGCTCGGCGAGGAGACCATCACCCTGTCCGCCAAGCACGTGGTGGTTAGGGGGTCGGAGGATGTCACCCTACACGGCCAGACGATCACCACGGTCCGGGGCGGTCGCTCGCTGGTGGAGATCGACCAAAGCGGCGCGCGCATCACCGGCGATTGCGTTGACGCCGCCTCCCCCCGAGGCGGCAGGCTCACGCTGGAGGACACGGCCGCGGTGCAGGGCGCCCAGGTCAGCCTGACGGGCCCCGACGCGCAGGCAGCGACGGACAGCGACCGGCCGGCAGACGAACCCACCCCTGGCGAGGTCGAGCTGCGCCTCACCCACGGCGGTCTCGCTGCCGACAGGCCCATCGCCAACACCCGCTTTCGGGTCGTGGTGGCCGACCTCGAGCATCAGGGCCAGAGCGACGGCGACGGCGTGATCAGATTCTCCGCTCCCGAGACGGCCACGACGGCGCAGATCACGGTGTGGGCCGACGAGAGCTATCCCGAGCTACACCCCCACGGGCCCCTGCGCTGGACGGTGCAGCTGGTCGACCAGCTGCCGCCGGTGGAGGAGTCCGATGGGGTGCGCATGAGGCTGCGCAACCTCGGGTTCGACCCCGGGGCGGTGGGCCAAGCGCAGCCCGCCGAGGTCGGCGACGACGCCCCGCGCGCCGCTGCGAGCGCATCGGCGGCCGAGAGCGCGCCGGCCGACGCCAGCGCACCGTGGCTCGACGAGGCTACCCGCGAGGCCTTGACGGACTTCCAGCGGGAGCTGGAGTACGAGCTCGAGCCGGCGCCGGCCGTACAAGCGCCCAACCCCGACCGGCTCTACGTAGAGCAAGGCACGGGGGTGGCCGTCAAGAAGCTGCATCCGTGCGGACAGCTCGACCTGGAGTCGAAGGAGGCCCTGACGGAGATGCACGACGGCTGAGGCGGGCCCGCAGCCAACCCGTGCGCTCTGGAGTGGAAAGATGACGTCATCGCGCACTGCCTATGTCGTGAGAGGCCAGCGGGTACGGGTGCACGCGCCGCGTCGCCTCATGCCGTGCATCATCGTGCCCGGCATCTTGGGCTCGCGGCTAACCGATCCCAAGGACGACTCGCTCGTCTGGAACCCCTACGGCTTTCCCATCGGCGCCGGCCCGCGGCTCTTCAAGGTCGACACCGCTCGGCTGCAGCAGAAGTCCGTCCGGCTGGTCGCGGACGAGACCAACGGCTACGAGAGCCAGTTCAGGCACGAGCGCGTCCAGCACATTCGCCATTACTACAACCTCGTGCCCGAGATGTACGGCCGGCTGGCCACGCAGCTCGCCCGCATGCGGATCGCGGTGGGCGATCTGGAGCTGCAGACCCAGGTCTATGCCTGCGGTTACGACTGGCGCCAGGACAACGCCCAGAGTGCGCAGCGCTTGAGCGAGGTAGTGGACGAAGCCCTGCGAGAGACCGGCGAGCGCAAGGTGGTGCTCATTTGCCACGGTATGGGCGGTCTAGTGGCACGATACTACTGCTACGCCCTGGGCGGAGAGTCGAGGGTGTTTGCCATCTTCCTGGTAGGCAGTCCCACCCTGGGGAGCCCGGACGCCTACCTCGACTTGAAGCGCGGGGTGAGCGGCTTCTACGTCAAGGAGTTCGCCGACAACATCAAGGACCTGGCCGATGCCGACGATGCGCTGGCCGACCCGGGCAAGCTCAAGGACGTCATTGTCGAGACGGCCAATTGGGGCAGCGCGCTGGCGGGCGTGGGCGGCTGGACCGGCCTGTCGAGCGCCTTCGGCGAGCTCTACCTGGCGCTGTGCTTAGGGGCTGGCAAGTTCTTGAGCCGGCAGGAGTCCATCTACCTGATGCGCCAAATCCCCAGTGCATACCAGCTGTTGCCGAGCGCCCTCTACTTCAAGGCGAACCCGTACTGGCTGCTGTACGATCCACTGGCCACGGGCTATCCGCCGACCGGCGAAATGCTGGTCTTCCCCACCACCCTCGAGGCGCCCTTCGCCTTCAGCAGGATGGCCCACGCCTTGGCCGGGGCGGAGAACCTCACCGACAACATCGACGCCGAGGAAGTCAACGGGATATTCGAGCCCCTCGACGAGTTTGAAAAAGACCTGCGGCGCTTCTGGGGCATCGACGACAGCGAGCGAACCTCGGGCCGGGCCACTCGCAACGTGACCACGGTATTCGAGAAGCTCGCCGAGGTGGCCAACACCTGGGCTAACGAGGAGTATGGCTCGTCGTGGTCCGAGCGAGACGAAGAGGAAAAGCACGGCGAGATATTCGGCGAAGGGGTCAGCAGCCTGATCGACACGATCAAAGTCGCAGTGGACATCTACAAGCGCATCGATGCAATGAGCTTCTACGACGGTAACGCCGGGAAGATCTACCGCGACATCTACACCGGCTTCGTCGACTTTTTGCCGCTGCGCTCTCTCGGTGCCACCGGCGTGGCCACGGCGATGCGCTTCCAAGATATGCTGATGGTCGGATCCATCGACAACCTGGAGCCTCCCGAGGACAGCGAGCTCAAGGTAGACACCACGGGCTGGGAGAGCTTCGTCGATGGCGTCAAGACCGCCCTCTATTTCATTCCGTTCTCCTGCACCGGCCTGGCATGGGCGCACACGGCCTCGCTGCACGGCGTGAAGAACCCGGCGGATACCTACCGCAAGCTGCAGGAGGACCGGATCGGCAAGGAGCGCAAGGCCTCCATCGACAAGCGCCTGGCGTGCAAGACGCGAAGCGGCGCCTACATGCATCCGCGGAGCTACAACATCTACTGCGGGAACCTGCCCACGCAGCCCGGGGGCTTTCTCATGCCCACCGGCGTGCTGTCCAACGACGACAGCAACGAGGTGCGCTGGGAGCTGGTACCCCACTTCGTGGCGCAGATCACCGGCGCGGCCGGCTCGCTGGGTGCGGACGACGCCATGGGCGACGGACGGGTGCCGCGCCGCAGTGGCAACCCGGATGACGCCTTGCTCGCCCGGTCCTTCGTCGACAGCCACGAAGTGCCTGGGGTCAAGCACGGCGATCTGCTGTGCAACGCCCAGGTGATCACGTACATCGAGGGCAAGCTCACCGAACGGGCATTTGTCGCCGATTTTCTCAAGTCATGACGAGCCGCTGTTGCATCAAGCTGTACTGGACGGGCCGCAGCGATTCGCCCAACCCGGCGGGCGAGCGCCTCTACCGGCTGCTGAGCGAGCTGACGCGCGTGGGCACCCGCTTCGCCGGTTGGCAGCTCACCGATAGATCCGGCCATGTCGTGGGGCCTGCGGGGACCCAGGCCGACTGCGTGCAAGCCGTCGAGCTCAACGCGCGCGCGTGGCATACCGGCGACCAGCAGCATACCTCCTATCAGCCCTTCCTCTTCTGCGGCGACGCGACGGACCCGACCGTGGAGCTGACCCTCACCTGCGGCATCAACGTGCGCTCCTTCGCAGAGGCCTTCCTCCCCAATCGGCTGGAGCTGGAGTGGCGGCCGAGCGCCACGGGCGAGCCGCTCAGCCAAGAGCTGACGCACTGGATGCTGGCGACCGCGGCCACGGTGTTTCCGGCGGATTTCGGCTTTGCCGGCTCGGCGGCGGTGCCCACACCGCCACAGCCGCTGTTCTCCGACGGCAAGCCGGCGGTCGGCTGGATGACCTTTCTCTCGTCCAGCTATCCACCCTTGCCACCGGAGCTTCCTGAGCCGGCCCAGTTACACTCCGTGGGTCGACTGGGGCAGGTCGTGGTGGCCCACCCGGAGCCCTTCGACGATGCCGACGCCGAGCACCTGGCGGCGATCGCGGGCGTCGAGCAAGCCCTCGAGCAAGCAGGGGTATTGATCCCCTGGGCCGAGCTGTACGATCGGCGGCCAGACTGAGGGCTTGCTATGGCAACGCAAGGATAGCTCTGCCCATGGCGACGATCTTGGTGGTCGACGACGAGGCCCGCATTCGGGACGTGGTGCAGTACGCGCTCGAGCGGGAGGGCTTCCGGGTGGTGCTGGCCGCAGATGGTGGCGAGGCGCTCGAGCGGCTCGACCAGACCGAGGTTGACCTGGTCATCCTCGACGTTCTGATGCCGGATCTCGACGGTCTGAGCGTGTGCCGAACGATTCGGCAGCGCAGCTCGCTGCCCATCATCTTCCTGTCGTCTCGCTCCGAGGAGGTCGATCGGATCTTGGGGCTGGAGCTCGGCGGCGATGACTACGTGACCAAGCCCTTCAGCCCGCGCGAGCTGGCCACGCGCGTCAAGGCGGTGTTGCGCCGAACGGCAGTGGGTGATCCGGCTGATGGCGATGCGGGTGAGCGGCTCGTGCACGGGCCCATCCACATCGATCTGCCGCGCCACGAGGTGCGGGCTCGGGGCGAGAAGATCGATCTCACCGTCACCGAGTTCGGCGTCTTGCAAGCGCTGCTCCAGCGACCGGGGCGGGTGCTCACGCGCAGCCAGCTCATCGACCATGCCTACGCTGGCGATCACTGCATCACCGAGCGGACCATCGACACGCACGTCCGCCGCATTCGCGCCAAGATGCGGCCCTTGGGCATCGATCCCATCGAGACCGTGCACGGCCTGGGGTACAGGGCCAGCGAGCTCGAGGGCTGATGGGCAAGACGAGGCGGGCTAGGCTGGTCGACTGGCTGTTCAGCATTCGCTTGCGGCTGCTGCTGGTCAACGTGCTGATCGTGGCCGTGCCGCTATTGGGCGTGGGCTTTGCCCGGCTGTACGAGCGCGAGATGCTGCGCGCCCTCGAGCAGGACATGATCCATCAGGCCGAGCTGCTCAGGCAGCTGCTCGCCGCCGATCCGGGCGGCCTGCGGCTCGGCGAGCGAGGCCCCGCGCTGGAGGCGGCCGCGCGCCACACCCGTACGCGCATTCGGCTGCTCGGCCCGGCCGGGGAGCTGCTGGCCGACTCCCACGCCCAGGGTCCTCCCGAGGGTCCGGAAAAGCCCGTGCCCAAGCTGCTGGATCTAGGCGCGCGCGAACGCCCCGCCCGAGGTCCTAGGAAGCCGCCGCTGCGGCTCGACGTCTCCGAGCGGCAAGAGGTCAAGCGCGCGCTCTCCGGAGAGTACGGCTCCTCGACGCGCTTCTGGGAAAACCGCGACCGGCTCTACCTGTTCAGCGCCCTGCCGATCATCCGCGAGGGCCAGGTTCGAGGCGTGGTCTACGTCACGCGCTCGACCAATCCCGTGCGCGCGGCCATGTATCGGCTGCGAGCCTCGCTGGTCGAGGTGCTGCTCGCCGCTCTTGGCGTCACCGTGGTGCTGTCGCTGTTCTTGTCAGGCACGATCTCCCGACCGCTCTCGCGCCTCAGCCGAATGGCCGAGCGCATCGCGGCGGGCGATCGCCGCCAACGGCTCAAGCTCGAGCGGCGCGACGAGATCGGCGAGCTCGCCCGGACCTTCGATACCATGGCCCGCCGCCTCGACGAGCGGGCGCGCTACGTCGCCGAGCTATCGGCCAACATCAGCCACGAGTTCAAGTCGCCGCTGACCAGCATTCGCGGCGCGGCCGAGCTGCTCCGCGAGGGCGCGGCCGACGACCCCGACGCGCGCCAGCGCTTCCTCGGCAACATCCTCACCGACGCCAAACGCCTGGACCGGTTGGTGACGCGGCTGCTCGAGCTCTCGCGCGTGGAGGCCGATC
>CAYTYV010000394.1:0-6324 GCA_964441055.1 uncultured Polyangiaceae bacterium
CCGCGCTAGAAGCGACCCTCTCCGAGCTACGAGCGCCATTGTATCGACGGGGTGAGGGGACCACCATCGGGAACGCCTCGTGGGGTGAGCGAGCCGCCCTTGTTGCATCCCAACCTTGAGCCGCCGCCGCTCTTGCGCGAGGATCCCCCCATGGCCGAAACTCCCTCCACCATGCAGCTCCCTTTGGGCGCTTCCGCCCCCCACTTCGACCTTCCTGATCCCCGCGAAACGCGCGTCTCGCTCGGCGACCTCGCCGAGGCGCCTGCCCTGCTGGTCATGTTCATCTGCAACCACTGCCCGTTCGTCAAGTACATCCGCGGCGAGCTCGCGGCCTTGGGGCGGGACTATCTGCCGCGGGGCGTGGCTATCGTGGCCATCAACTCGAACGACGTGGATAACTACCCGGACGACCGGCCCGAGAAGATGATCGAGGAGGCCGAGCAGTACGGCTATGGCTTTCCCTACCTCTTCGACGAGACGCAAGAGGTGGCCAAGGCCTATCGCGCCGCCTGCACTCCCGACTTCTTCCTGTTCGATGGCGAGCGCAAGCTGGTCTACCGCGGTCAGCTCGACGACAGCCGACCCGGCAACAACGTTGCTGTGACGGGCGCAGATCTGCGCGCCGCCATCAATGCCGTGCTCGCGCGAAGCCCCGTGCCCGAGGAACAGAAGCCCTCCATCGGCTGCAACATCAAGTGGAAGCCGGGCAACGCACCCGATTACTTCGGCTGATTGCGGCGGCGCAGATCAGTCCCCGACGAGCCTGGCGAGGATGACGCGGTTCAGGGAGCGGTTCTCTTCGGCGGCCTGGATCGCCAGCCGTCGGTGAAGGCTCGGCGGCATGCGCACCCGCAGCTCGCCCGAATAGCGCCGCGTGGCGAGAGGTTCGGGCAGCGGCTCACCATTGGCCTCCATGTCTCGGGCGACCTCGCGAACGACCTTCTTGATCCCCCTAAGGGCCTGCTCGTGACTCGCCGCGAGCCAGCTCAAGCTCGGAAACTCCGCACAGAGACCGACCAACTCGCCATCCTGCTCGGACCACACAATTCTGTAGGTGTATTTGTCGACCGGGCCCACCATCTCTAGCTCCTATCCATCGCTCACGTCTTGTCCTGTACATCCAGAACGGATTTCTTCGGTCGGTCGTATCTCAGTGCTCCTGCCGTTGCTCATGCCCGCCGCTCCTCAGCGAGCCGGTCGATGGCGTTCAGTAGCTGACCGACCTGGTAGGCTTTCGCACGGCCGTCCTTGCTCCTCTGGAGGTTGACCCTCGGGTTGCCCGGCCAAGGCATCTTCCACACGCGGTGACTCGTGGACCTCTGGCGGGGCTCTCCGAAGAAGTGGGACGCGACCTTGCACGCATCCGTAAACCGGACGCCCGGGATTGGTCCGCATCCGTCTGACGATGTCGTCGACGCCCGCCATCGTTCTGGTGTCAATTGTGACACCACCTCTGCTATCGTGCAAGACGATTCGGCGTCATGTTGGCGGAGCCAGGCCCCGCCTACTTGCAGGTCTTGCTGCCTGGCTTGCCCTTGCACGACTCGGAGCAGCACTCCGCGCCCTCGGTGCACGCCGCACCAGGCGGCAAGCAGGAGCAGGCCGGATCCTCGCTGCAGTCGCTATCGTCGCAGTCGGCGGCGCCGTCGCAGTCTTCGTCCTCGCCCTCGGTGCAGCTCGTCTCGCTCGGCGGGGGTGCGCCGCAGTCGGCCGGGCAGCTACACGAGTCCTCGTCGGGATCGCAGTTGAGGTCGCCGCACTCGGGTGGCGCTCCGCAATCGAATGCGCACTGGTAGCCGTCCTCGGCTCCTTCGCACACGAGATCGCCGCAGCAGGTGGCTGGCGCGGGCGCGTCGCTGCAGCTCAGACCGCCCTCGCTGCAGCGACCATCGCTGCAGTCGACCGGGTTTTCGCCATCGCCGTCGCCACAGCAGAAGCGCTTGGACGGCTTGCCGCCCTGCTTTCCATTGCAGTCGGCCGGGCAGCTCAGGCAGTCCTCGCCGTCGCCCGCCTCGCACACGCCGTTGCCACAAGCGGCCCCCGTCACACAATCGACGGCGCAGCCATCGCAATCCTCGCCGTCGACCACGTCGCACACGCCGTCTTCGTTGCAGACTGCGCAGCAGTCGTCTGGGCAGCCCTCGCAGTCCTCGCCAGGATCGCACACGCCGTTGTAGTTGCATACGGGCGGGCCGTCGCAGCTATCGGCCACCTCGTCGCAGGCCGCTCCGCCACAGGGATCGGTTCCTGCCGCGCAGGCGCTCGCCACGCAGCTCTCGACGCCGTTGCAGAAGCGGCCGTCGTCGCAGTCGGCATCGCCGACACACGATGGCGGCGGCACGGTGACGTCGGCGAACACCAGCAGGTGGTCGGAGGCGGTCAGGCTCGTCCCCGCCGACGGGGCGCTGCCGTAGAGCGGAAGGCTGCCGGAAAGGCCCTCGTCGGCTGAGTCGTACACCTGACTCGCAGGCCCGAAGTCGAGCACCAGCTTGCTGGTCAATGCGTAGTCGATGCGGCGGCCAGTGGATGGACGGGTGGCCACGCTGCCGTCGAGCTGGAAGGCATCCAAGGCCACAGCATCCGGGCCCGTGTCGCGCTCGAGATAGAAGAAGGGGTTGTTCTGGATGCCGGGCCCCGCGAGCTCGGCCTCGAGATCGGTGCCCAGGTCGAAAGAGGACGGCAGCCCGGTGGGCTCCTCTGTGAAGGGATTGGGCGAGTGGGGGACCGAGTCGATCTCGTCGTTGACGTCGCCGACGAACACGTAGGCGTCGTCGGTGGTGAGCAAGTCGTCCACGGTCTGCGCCACGCGCAGCGACTCCACCCCGCGGCGGAACTCATCGGTGTTGTCCGTACCCGACTTCCAGTGCTGCACCACGACGGTCAGATCGCGGTCGTTGTCGGGTACATCCACCAGCGCCTCGACGATGTCGCGGGTGAGATCGTTGGCCGCGGGATCGCCCGAGAGGCTGGCCGAGGTGTGGACCCAGCTCGTCATGGGCCAGCGGCTGAGCATGGCGTTGCGCATCCCGCCGAAGGAGACGGTCCCCACCTCGAGGTACGGGTAGCCCGCGTCTGCGGCGAGCTGGGTGACGTTGGCCACGTCGGCAGCGCTGCCCACCTCGTTGATCGCCACCACGTCTGCGCCGACCCGGGCCAGCACGGCCAGCGCAGCGTCGTACTCCGCGGTGCCGAGATCGCCCACGGTTTCGAGGTTCCACGTGGCGACTCGCACCGTCAGCACGGTCTCGCTGGTGCTGTCCGAGCCATCGCTGCCGAGCGTGCCAACGCCCGGTTGCGCAGGCCCCTGCGGCAAGGGATCGTCTAGACAGCCGCCTGCCAGTGCGGCAAGACCCAGCGCGGAAAGCGCACCCCAGACCAATCGTCGATGAAGCACCTCGAACCTCCTTGCCCGCATGAGCATCCCAGCTCGCCAGCCCGCCAAAAGTGGCGCACTGCGCTCCGTCAGCAGGCAGCGTAACTACCTAGTATTGCAATAGGTAGCTTCTACGCCTGGACATTATACTCCACCTCGGTCGTCATGAGGACAACCAATATCCGAAAGCCTACACGCGAGCGAGGACGCAACGCAGCGGCGACTCTCACGCGTCCGCGGAAGAGACGCGCGGCGTCCGCTGCAGTCGGAAGGCGAAGCTGTGGAGCTTGCGCAGGTCGATGGGGGTGCCGTCGTCGTAGAAGAAGTAGGACGGGATGTTGCGGTGGTGGCGCAGCAGGCTCTCCTCGATGAGGCCGTTGTCGCAGCCCCAGCAGCTCGTGACCAGCACGCCGTCCACGGGCTGGGTCTCCCAGTGGTGCAGCACGCTGCCCACGGTCAAGACCGATCCGCCATTTGTGCTGCGGTCCAAGACGGGCTCGGCGCGGCGCAGCGATGCGCGCACGTCGGGGGTGGGCAGCCAGGGATGGTAGCGCTGGGCAATGCGATATAGCTCCCAGCGGATCGCCCGCATCGACAGGGTGTACGACAGGCGCTGGGAGCGGCGATAACTGCGGCCGAAGATGAGCGGCGGGTGGTCGATGGCGAGAAACTCGATGAAGTCGCACAGCGGCTCGGCCAAGGCGCGCACGCCGCGGGCGGCGAGGTGGTGGTACAGGCCGCCATTGGCGAAGTCGTTGCCTTTGGTGAGGAGGTCGCCCGAGACGAAGACCGTGCGCCACGGGCCCCGCCCGTTTTCCTTTTCTGCAACGGCGGCGCTCTGCTGCGCCGCCTGCTCGACCAGCTGGCTGACGGCCTGCCAGGTGCGGCCCAATCTCCGCGCGCCCGCTACGGACTCGCCCGCGGGACGCGCGATCACCTCCACCAGTTGCGCACTCAGGTCGCGGTAACGCGCCTCGCTCGACTCGTCGCCGTAGGGCAGGTGGTAGAGGTATAGCTGCCGCAAGATGTCCTGGGCCACCAGCGCCGTCCAAAGCCGCGCCGACATGCCCGCGCCGCCCGCCATGCGAATGGGATAGACGCCCACCTGCTCCCCCAGGCCCGCATGCCCGAGCGCGAGGCGATCCTTGATGGGAAAGGCGCCCGCGCGACACTGTCGACCGCTGATCTGCATGAGGCGGGTGGGCCGATCGGGTGGGTTATCCCGCAGGTACTCTCGGAAGGCGCCCCAGATCATCTGATAGGACAAGCACTCCTTGCCCGAGCATTCGCCTTGCCCGCAGTGCATCACGGTCTTAGAAAGCGGCGGCGCCGCCACGGCATCGTAGCCGTAGCTCTGATAGACCGCGGCCATCAGCGGCCCCAGGTTGTCGGGGCCGGACAAGAACACGTAGCGCGTCTCGCGGTCCAGATAGGGTCGGTCGCGCACCGCGGGCTCGGCATGGGCAATGGCCTTTGCGGGTCCGCCGTCGGAGGCGTCGCCCTTTTCGTCCTGGAACTGCCGCACCGACTGCAGAAAGGCCTGGATGCGCGTCACGTAGCCAGCCGCCCCACCGTGGCCGTCGGACTCTAGGATGGTGTGGGGATAGCCCTCGAGCAGCGCCTGGAACAGGTGCTCGGTAAAGGAGGCGGGGCCGCAGCCAAAGGACGAGAGCAGCAACGGGAACACGTCGCCTTCGGCGCGCGCCGAGACAGCGATCCGTACGGCGCGGTTGGAATCGCCCCAATGCATCTTGCTGAGCTCGGGTGTATCCGGGCGAATCGGAAAGCCATCCATGGGAATGGCCATGGCGCCGTTCTGGCGGAGGATGCGCGGAATGCTCGCACTGATGACCGGGTCGTGGATCACGTGCAGCGCGCCACAGAGCACGACTGCGGGGTGGCCATGGTCTCGCGCGTAGCGGAGCGCGACCTCGCTCATTTCTCGACAGCGGGCGTCGTAGTCGCGCTGGGCGCGATCGGCGCGGTGGACCGCCCGAGCGAACGCGATCGGACCGACCGAGAGCTCGGGCTGGATCTGTCGCAAAGCCCGAACGATCCGGCGGCCGTTTTCCAGCCCCTCCCACGCCCCTTCGGCCGCGAAAGAAAGCGACGGAATGACCACCTCGGCGCGGCTGCCGCGCGCGCGCAGCCCATCGCGCACCAGCTCGGGCATGGCCTGCTCGGTGACGCAGGGCTGTCCGCCCGGCCCTTGGGGGTCGGCGATCTCGGCGATCTTCGGAAACAGGATCACCCCCTCGGGCAGGTTGCACAGCGCGTGGGCGATCTTGGCTGGGCCGCAGGAGTCGAAGCTATTGCATAGCTGCTCGCCCTCGGTGAGCGATTTGCCCGTGGGCTGGAGCAGCGTCACGCCGCGGCCGAGGCTGCGCACAAAGGTGGCCAGCCACGGCAGATAGCGCTGGAGGGGGCCTGTCACGGGCAGGGCGATCGCGGGCTGGCCGTCGGCCTCGCTACCGAGCTCGTCCAGCAGGGCCTGGCGCTCGGCAAAGGGATCCGGGGCGCCCTTTTCCAGCTTGTCGCCCCCGCCGCTGCGGACCTCGTACTTGGGGCAGGCGCCGCCCGAGAGCGCCGTTCGTCGCTGCTCGTCCACCCGAATGATGGTGCGCTCGATGGGACAGCGCGTGGCGCAATCGTCGTCGCGGCAGGTAAACTCGCTGCGCTCCTCCACGTCGGCGCGCCCGATGGCGGCCAGATCCAGATCGGCGGCCCGAGCGAGCTTCGCCCGGTCGAGCTGCTCGATGGCGCCCAGCCCGATGCCCCAGGCGCCCATGGCACCTGGCGAGGGCGGCACGATGATGCGTCGACCCGTCACCGCGGCCAATGTCCAAGCTAGGCCCACGTTGACCGCGGGCTTGCCCTGCAAGAAGACCGTTTTGCCCAGGGTGCGCTGACCCATCACCCGGTTGAGGTAGTTATGCACGATGCTGTACTGG
>CAYTYV010000395.1:0-6316 GCA_964441055.1 uncultured Polyangiaceae bacterium
CCTCTGGCGGGACCACGCGGGTGTCGGACAGGTCGTAATCGATGAATAGCAGCGGGATGCCGCGCTCGCGGCACTTGTCGCGGAACAGGCCGCTCAGCGCCTGGGTGTTCTTGCAGCCGATGTGGCTGGCCATCCAGATCATGTCCAGGTCGAACTGCTCGTAGAGGTGAAACAGATCGCCGAAGAAGTTCTCGGCCGGCCCCCGGGTGTGGCGCGCCATCGGGCCTTGCATGATGACCTGCGCCAGACCGCGCAGCATGGTGTCGGGGCTTTTCGTGTCGATGAAGGGGTGGCGGTGGTAGGTCAGCATGTCCATGATGAGCGCCACGCCGTAGGCGCGCTCGGCCCAGGCGAACAGATCGATGGCGATGAGCGTGGGCGGGTTCCACAGCGCCGCGCGGTAACGCTCGCCCTCGAGCGCGGCGATACCCTCGGCCAGATTGGCGCGCGCGAGCTCGACGATGCGGCGGAAGACGCGCGTGCCGCGCGGCGAACCGGGGCGGGCTATGCCCCACATCAGGTGAGCCAGGTACACGGGCTCGGCCGCCATGGGAGCCGGCCGATGGCGAATGAGCTCCCACAGCTCGAGCTCGGCGGCGACCGTGCGATTGCGCTCGCGGCAGATCTCCCGCATCCTGTCCCAGTCCATGCGACCGGGGGTGTGCTCCTCGAGCCAGGCGATCAGCCGACGAAGCTCGCCAGCGAAGTAGTCCACCGCACGCGGTTGATAGAAATCGTAGGGCACGTCGAGGCGAAAGGTCGGGGCGGCCAGCGCGCGCTCGATGAGGGCGTACTGGCTCATGCCGCCGTCGCAGGGCATGTTGGAGGTGACGATGGCGGCCGGTCGAGGCAGCCGGCCCTCCATGACCAGGCCCACCGTGCTCTTGGGCAGGCTGCAGACGTCGGCGGGAACGCCAGCGTTTTCGGCGGCGTCGATGTAGGGCTCCATGCCCGCCGGATCGATCATCGGCAGCGCGATGCCCAACAGCTCGGTCATCCACGGCTCTAGCCCGAGCCCGCCCAAGATCTCGGGCGGCACCAGATCCTCGTGCAGCACCAGCCGATCGGACCGCCCGAGCAGGCCGCCGAGCAGTTCGATGACGGTGGCGAGCAGGTTGGAGATGACCAGGGCGTTGGCCTCGCAATAGCGCCCCGTGCGGTGCTTCGTCATGACCTTCTCGAGCGAGCCAAGCCGCATTAACGAGCCCAGCCACGGATAGCGCCGCATCGCTCGCAGCATCTCGAGCGGTCCGTGACGCAAGCCCATGGCGCCCATCTGCAGCGCGTTCAGGCCGCGGTAGGTCGAGCAGATCGCCCGATCGCGCCCTGGCAGCTCGGCCAGAGGCCCGACGCGCATCGCCCGGGCGAACAGGTCTGCGATTCGTTCCACTGCCATCTTGCCACCCCCTTTCAGCGGCCCATGCTCTCCAGAAATGCCTGCACGCGAGTACGCAGGGGGCCCGCTCCGCCGAGGGCGTACTCGCGCTCTAGCCGCAGGACGGGCAGGCCAGCCGTCCGCAGCGCCTGAGCGAGCACCGCCGACTCGACGCCCCATAGATCGCAGAACTTCATGATCTCGATCACGATGCCGTCGACTCGATACTGCCGCGCGATCTCGACGACATGGCGGACGCGCTCGTCGAAGTCCGCCATCATGCGCGGGCAGCGCGTGCGCACTAGCGAGTGCTCGGCCAGTACGCGCAAAGGATCGCCCTTTTCGGCGATGGGCTCGAGCCCTGGCAAGGAGCCGCCGCAGAAGCGATCGGCCACCACCAGGGCTCCCATCGACTCGATGATCTCGAGGTAGCCCGGCTCGTCGAGCTGGCTGCCCACGACCATCACGCGGGCGCGGACGTCCCGGATGGGAGGCCAGTCGGCCGCCTCGGCGACCAGCTCGGCAAGCGGACCGCGGAGCTCGTCCTTGGGCGCCATGCGACTGGCCACCATGATCCGATGAAAGGCGGTACCCGAAAGCGGCGGATGCTCGCGACGGCGCAGCTCGCCGAGGGCCCGCAAGAGCGCCAGGTACTCGTTGTGCCGCGCGATGGCGGCCGAAAGCGCCCCAGGGCTTGCGTCCACGCCAAAGGACTCGGCGAGCGCGGCGGCCAGGCGCTCGAGCTCGCCCAGGTAGTACTCGAGCGCGGCCGGTCCCCGCTTATGCGGCACGTCGAGCACGTGGCAAAAGGGCGGCGCCGAGAGGTGGCGCAGGTTGTCCGCCAGGCGGCGCACGTGGTCGCAGCTCGCCGCGATGACCCAGCCAGCCAGGTGCTCGTAGCGGCCTTCCAACGCGTGCTCGAGCAGGCTCCTCACATAAGGACAGAGCACGCTCGAGAGATAGGTATCGGCCAGCGGCGTGCCGTGGGTGTCGGGCGCGCGCAAACGCAGCGGCAAAAGCCCGGGCAGCGATAGCAGCGGCTCGGGCACGAAGCTGCAGGTGTAGCCGATGGCCTTTCGTCCCTCGGCCAGGGCGTTTTCCACCAGCGCATTGCGCGGCTCGGCGATGATCTCATCCCACCGCGCGGCAAGCGGCGGGTGCGCGATCATGGCCCGCCTCCTAGCCCGAGCGAGCTCGATACCGCGCGCATGGCCGCGAGCGCCTGATTGCTATCGGGAAGCTCCCACAGGGGGCGCCCCTCTTGGTCGAATCTGCGAAGCTCGTCGTCCTCGGGCACCGCGCCGTGCACCATGGCCCCAACGGGAAGCGCGTCGGCCGCTGGAGCGGCCGCGCGGTTCGCCACCACGGCCACGGGCTTGGGGTGGACCAACTCCGCGATGAGGGCCAGCGTCTGCAAGGAGCGCGCCGAGCCGTCGGTCACCGCCACCACCTGCGAGACCCGACGGGTGACCTCGCGGTTGATCTGCTCGACGCCCGCCTCGGCGTCGATGAGCACGGCCGAAAAGGAGTCGACCACCAGATCGATGGCGCTGCGGAGCAGGGCGTTTACCGGGCAGAAGCAGCCCCGCTCGAGCTTGCGCCCCATGGCCAGCAGGGCATAGCGGTCGCGCTCCAGCAGGGCCTCCATCACCAGGTAGTCGACCCGCTCGGCCAGCTTCTCGCGCGCGGCATCATCGGCGCCGCGGGCCGCGGTGAGGATCTCGTGGCGGACGCTGCCCATGGTCTTGGGCGCCCGTTCGCCGATGGCGCCGCCTAGGCCTCCCACGGGATCGGCGTCGATGAGCAGCAGCGGCCGGGTGCCCGCCTCGAGCAGCACCCGCGACAGCAGCGCGCTCACCGCGGTCTTGCCCACGCCGCCCTTGCCGCAAATGGCGATGATGGAAGACATGTCCCCATCCCCTCCCTTTAGGGCTCCTCCCCGGCTTCGGCCGAGGGCGGCGTGGCCGCGGCCACGCCCTGCGACATGGCCGTTAGTAGCTCGAGCAGGTTGAGCTTGCGCCACAGCCGCTGGCGCAGCGCCGCCATCCCGTAGCCGAGCCCATAGGCGGCACGGCGTAGCAGCGTGGCGGCGGCGCGCTCGGAGCCCGGGGCAAGTCGGCGCATGACGGACAGGGTGGATTTGCGGTCGTCTTCAGCCATGATGACCTCGGAAGCAGAAGTGCGGCTCGAGCCGCGGTCAGAGCTGGCGAGCGCCTGCGCGGACAGGTGCTCGCGATAGATCAGCGGAGCCAAGTCGAAGAGCGGAATGACCCGCGCCAGATCCGCGGCCGAGCCGCGGAGCAGCAGATGCCGTTGGCCAAAGGCCTCGCCAGGATGAAGCTCGCCCATGAGGATGCGATGCATGACCTCGGCGTCGATGGTGACCCGGATCCGTCCCGGCTGGCTGGGCCCGGCGACAATGCGGCCCGGCACTCGGGTGTAGTCGAGCAAGATGCGCGTCTCGGGCTTGCCGCGAAAGGTGAGATCCACGCTCACGGGGGCCTCGCCCAAGGCGATCCGCACGAGCGGCTCGAGCGGCCCGAGCCGCTGGAAGAACTCGGCAAGCGCGACCGTGCGGGGCAGCGAAGCGGCTTCGGCGACGATGGGGCTCACGGGTTCCTCCTGGCTTTGCGGCGCATTTTCCGCCGCTGGATGACCACGTCGCGCAGCGAGTCGCAAAGCGGCCTCTCGTCGCAGCTCTCGCAGTCCAGATCCGCGCACTCGACCTCGCCATCGGCGCCGAGCGCGAGCTTTTTGTGCTGCCCCGACAAGATGCGCGCCTCGTGCGCAATGGGCGCCAACGCCTCCACCTCGGCCCTGGACGCCGTCACGAAAACGACCTCGGCACCGCGGACCTCGCTGAAATCGTCGACGTACGCCGCGATGAGGGCCTGGCCGATGGTCTGCAAGCCGAGCTCCTGCTGCCGTCCGCGGCGGCTCACCCTGGCCCACAGCCGACCGGGCACCGAGCGGACCATGTAGCCGGGCAGCCGGTTGGTCAGGTACTGGGCGCTATCGAGCTCGAAGGGGTCGGGCAGCTCGCCCGGCGCGAGCTCGACCAGCACCACCTGGGCGAAGGAGCGGCGCTCGGCCTGCTCGAGCGCGTCGAAGTCCGGTCCCACCCAGCGTATCCAGCCCGCCTCGACCAAACCGGGCTCGGCGGTGAGCAGCACGACGGACTGCGAGGCGTCGCTCGGGTGGCCGAGCTCCACGGCCACCTCGGCCGCCAGCACGATCTCGGCCTTGCCGTGGCGGCGGGGGGCAAAGCCGGTCGTTCGGGCAAAGCCCTGCCGATCGAAGTCGCCCACCCAGCGCTCCTCGACCCGGTCGCCACGCTCGGCCAGATACGCGCGCAGCCGTCGCACCAAGGGCGCCATGTCCCCAAGGTGACGCTGCGGCGCGGCCGGCTGCACGCGGCCGCCAGGGCTCTGCGCGCTGACCATCACCCTGCACCCACCTCCCGAGCTGCACTAGCCCCCTCGCCCGCGCGGCACAGATCCGCCGCGACCAGCGCCGCCCCCAGCGCGCCCACGAGCTGCGGATCGTCCGCGTCGAAACGCTGGATGGGCGTCCCCAGCTTCTTTTCGATGGCGTCGCGCACGGCCGCGTTCTTGGCCACCCCGCCGGTCATCACCAGCTCCTCGTCCGCGCCCAAGCGCATGACCAAGGACGCCACCCGTCCGGCCAGCGACTGCAGCAGCCCCTTGACGATGCGCGGCAGGGGCACGCCGTCGTTGATGAGGTTGATGACCTCGCTCTCGGCGAAAACGCTGCACATGTTGCTGATGAGGCAGGCCTGCCCCTGTCCGAAGTACGACTGCTCCATGGCCTCGAGCGGGATGTCCATGGAGCGCGCCATCGCATCGAGAAAGCGACCCGTGCCCGCAGCGCATTTACTGTTCATCACGAAGTCGAGCAGGTTGCCGTCGGCGTCGATGCGGATCACCTTGGTGTCCTGACCGCCGATGTCGATCACCGTGCGCGCTCGCGGACGAAGGAAATGCGCCCCGCGGCCGTGGCAGGTGATCTCCGAGACGTTCTTGTCGGCAAAGGGCACCTGCGTGCGGCCATAGCCCGTGCCCACCACGAAGCCGACATCCGTGGCGGTCACGCCCGCCTGGCGCAAGGCCTCGTGGTACATGGCCTGGGCGGTGCGCGAGGGATTGGTCGAGCTCGGGCCCACCAACTGAGCGGCCGGCTCACCGTCCACCAGTAGGACGGCCTTGGAGGCGGTGGATCCGATATCGACGCCTGCCGTGACCTGCATGTCCTCGCCTCGCCTTCCCTCGATGCATTAGCCGCGCAGCTTGCGCGGCCAGACCACCTCGTTCACAAAGCGCTCCACCTGGAAATAGATCTCGTCGTAGGGCGTCACCCGCGGATCGAACATGTCGAACTCGAACACCAACAGCGGAATGCCCGCCCGACGGCAGGTCTCCTTGAACAGGCCGATGCCACCCCAGGCGTGCTTACAGGCGATGTGGCCTGCGAAGATCCCGCAATCGGCCTTCCAGGCCTCGTGCAGGTGCAAAAAGTCGTTCACGTAGACGTCGATGTCGCTGCGGAACTGCCGCGCCATGGGATGGCACATGACCATCTTACGTGCCAAGCCGTAGAGCATCGACTGGGGTGTAGAGGTGTCGACCAGCCCCTCCTGGGCGTAGTAGCCGAACACGTCAATGGGCACGGTGAGCCCGAGATCGCGCTCGAAGCGGTCGTAGATCTGCATGTCCGTCCAGACTGGGTCCTGGTACCAGACGGCGCGCACGCGCTCCTCGAAGAACCGCTCGCCCCGCTCGCTGCGCTCGCGCGCCTCGTCGCAGAGCGCTCGGGCGATGTCGATACCCCAATCCGAGCCCGTGAACAGGATCTGGATGGCCAGCGTGAACGAGACGAGCTTGCTCGACTGGGTGAGCGGCACGAGCTTGCGCCACTCGAGCC
>CAYTYV010000396.1:0-6311 GCA_964441055.1 uncultured Polyangiaceae bacterium
GCCATCAGCGCCTGGATCTGGCTGGTCCCCTCGTAAATGGGCATCACCAGCGCGTCGCGCATGAGCTTCTCCGCGCCGTACTCGGTGGTGTAGCCCACGCCGCCCAGGATCTGGATGCAGCGCTGTGCCGCTTCAACCGCCTTTTCGGCCCCGAGGTACTTGACCAGCGGGGTAACCCGCCGAGCCCTAGCGGAGTGGGCGCGCTGCTGCCGCTCGAGCTGCTTTCGCTCCAGCGCCTCCTCGGGCGGGAAGTAGCGCAGCTTGAGGTCCAGCTTCTGGGCCATCTCCTCGTTGTAGGCGCCGTGGATGGCCAGCGCGCGGATGCCCTGGATGTCGCTCTCGAGCTCGTCGAGGTAGTCGGCGATCATCTCGTGCTGGTCGATGCTCTTGCCCATGCTCTTGCGCTCGGCGGCGTACTCTTGAGCCAGCCGAAGGGCCGCCTCGCACAGCCCCACGCACTCCAGGCCCACGGCCACGCGGGCGTTGTTCATCAGCGTCAGCATGAGCTTGAAGCCCTCGCCTCGCTTGCCGACGAGCTGGGCGGGAGCGCGGTCGAAGCTCAGCGAGGCGGTCACCGAGGCGTGGTGGCCGATCTTCTCCTCGAGCCTGTCCATCTCGACGATGCGCCGCCGCGTGCCGTCCTCCCCCTCCTCGTAGGTCGGCACCAGGAACAGCGACAGCCCCTTCAAGCCAGCCATGGGGTCGCTCGGGTCGGCGGGCTTCTCGGTGCGGGCGATGACGAAGTGGTACTTGCCGTGGCCCGAGGTGATGAAGACCTTCTGCCCGGTGACGGTCCAGTTGCCGTCCTCGTCCTGCTCGCCCACCGCGCGCAATGCGGCCATATCGCTGCCCGCGTCGGGCTCGGTGATGTCCATGCAGCCCCAGGCCTGTCCGCGGATGATCTCGCCGATGGCCTCTTCGAAGCGGGTATGGCTGATGCGGGCCTGCTCGAGGTCGAACTCGGTCGAGCCCTCCAGCACCGAGTAGAACAGCATGGCCATGGCGATGCCGCCGTGAAAGCCGTGGTGCGCGCCCAGCGAGGTGTCGGCGCGGGCGAACAGCTCCGAGCTCACCATCGACAGCAGCACCGGGCACTGCATGCCGCCGAGCTCGCGCGGCACGCACATGCCGTGAAGCTCCAGCTCGGCGATCTGCTCGAAGATGGCCTCTTGCTGCTCGGGCACCACAGCCTCGCCGCCCTCCAAGCGCACGCCCTGGCGGTCTAGCGCGGCCACGTGCGGTGCGACCTGCTCGGCCACCAGCTCGCCGACCATCTCGAGCACCTGCCGATAGAACTGCACGGCTTCCTCGGCGCTCTGGAACCCACCTTCGGCGCGGTAGTCGTACTCGGTCAGCCGAACCAGCGGCTCCCAGTCGATGCCGCGGTCGAAGTAGTACTGTAAATCATTATTATCTTTGAAAAAATTAGCCATTCTCCGCACTCCTTCCCGAAGGTACGGGCGCCTCGGCCGGCTCTGCTCCACCGTCGGGCTCGGCCGTAGTTTGTTGGGGCTCGGCCGGCTGCGTCACACGGCCGGCCTGTTGGTGGGGGGCGCAAAACAGGCTGAAGTGCGCGATGCGCACGAGCTCGCGCAAGTGGCGCTCGCAGGGGTCGCCTTCGGCCGCGTTCGCGGGCAGCACCGCCCCTGCCAAGCGTCGCGCGGTGGCCACGCCCGCCACCACCAGCGCGATCACCTGCAGCACGTAGGCCTCGGGGTCGACCTCGCGATAGATCTGCCCGTGCCGCTGGCCCTTGCGAATGAGGTCGGCCACCATCACCACCCAGGGCTGCACGTAGTGGCTGAGGCGCCTCTTCATGTCCTCGGGCCGATCCAGCATCTCGCGCACCAGCAGCCGGGCCCGATCGGGATCTGCGGTGAAAAACCGCACGGTCTCGCGAATCACCCCGTCGAACTGGCTCTCGCCTGCCGCGGCCACTCGGAGCAGCCGGGGCAGCACGTCGTTCCAGTGCTGCAGGAGCTGCTCCAGCACGCCCTGCCGCAGCGTTTCCTTGGACGGGAAGTGGTAGAGCAGCGACTGCTTGCGCACGCCGACCCGGTCGGCGATGTGCTGCAGGGAGGTGCCGTCAAAGCCGCGCGCTGCGAACAGCTCGGTCGCCACGCGGAGGATTTCCGTTCGGACGTCCATGGACTATGAACAATCGGCAGGCATCTGCCTACCAGTAGATCGATATTTCTCTACCACTTGGTAGGCAAGAGCGCAAGCGATAGCGACACGGGCTCGCTCTTCGCCGAGAAAAAGCTACGCGCAACCTTGCGACGCGTGCCAGAATGCCGATTTGTTTGTTCGCAGGACTCGTTGGAGACGAGGATTATGAATCGAACAACGTTTGCGTCAGTGGCGCTGGCCATGGCGGCCTGGTCGGCCACGGCGACGGCCCAGGTCTCTGAGCCGATCAACGCAAAGGAGGGGGTCTGGGGGGAGTACGGCGCCAAGGGCACGGTCGCCCAGCCGCCTCCACCGCCTCCAGCGAAGAAAAAGGACGACGATCCGGCGGTGGACCGCGGTCCGCTTGGCTTTGACGTGGGCGAGTTCCGGCTCACCCCGCACGCGCAGTACCGCATCCGCTACCGTCACCACGAGGGGCACGACTTCGCCGCTGGCTCGGTCAACGACACCCTGCGCCACCGAGCCCGGCTCGGAATGTCTGTGATGTGGCAGAAGATGCTCGGAGTGACGGTGCAGCTCCAGGACGTCCGCACCTTCGGCGAGGAGACGAACACCCTGGGGGACTACCACGCCGACGGCTTCGATCTGCACGAGGCCTACGCCGTCGTGGCGCCCTTCCAGCACTCGGCCTTTCGTCTGGGTCGACAGGAGATCCGCGTCGAGAACGAGCGGCTGGTGGGCGCGGTGGACTGGTCCGAGCAAGGCCGCTCCTTCGACGCGCTGCGCTTCCTCTACCGCGCGGATGGCCTCAACCTCGACGGCTTCTACGCCAAGGTGCGCGAGCAGAGCATCGTGCGCCCACAGGACCAGGGCTCGATCCCCGCGGCCAACAGGCATCTGCTGGGCGCCAACCTGCACCAGGACCTGATGTCGGAGTTCCGCGCGGGCCTGGTGGTGCTGGCGGACCACGACCGGAACGACGGTAGGCGGCAGCACACCGTCGGAGCCATCGCGGGCGGCGAGATCGCCGAGCTGCTCCGCTACGAGGGCGAGGGCTACTACCAGTTCGGCGGTGCCTACGGCGACGTCTCCTACTCCGCGTTCCTGGCCGCCGCGAAGCTGCGCCTGACCTTTGATATTCCCACCAAGCCGTTTCTGGAGGCCTACGGCGCCTTCCTCTCGGGCGACGACAACCCCGACGACCTGACCCGCCGCACCTTCGAGACCGTCTACGCCACGAATCACAAGTTCTACGGCGAGATGGACTTCTTTCTCGACATCGCGCGCGACACCCAGGAGCGCGGCCTGCGGGACATCGGCGGCATGGTCGGCGCCAGCCCCTTCGAGGGCTTCAAGCTGCACGCGGCCTACCACCTCTTTCAGGCCATGGCCGAGCGCGCCGACGGGCTCGAGACCTTCGGCCACGAGCTGGACGTCAAGGGCGTATACCGCTTCTGGAAGCACGCGCGCGTGGCCCTGCTCTACGGGGTGTTCTTCCCGGGCGACATCAAGAAGCGGGGCGTGGTTGACCCACGCGCCGAGCACTTCGCCTACTCGACGCTGGACGTGAAGTTCTGATGCCAGGGGGCGCAGCCCTTGGCGAAGGGCTCGCGCAAGAATTAGTTGCCAGAGATCGCGCCCAGATTTGGGTCAGATTCGGTCGAGCCGATTGAGCAAAACCGCAGGAATACTCAGAGTATTTTGAGGATTTTGCGATTGAGGCTCGGCCGAAGATGGCCCAAAGATGGGATGCGAGAATGGTAAGTAATTCTTGCGCGAGCCCTAAGCGCCCCACCAACGTGCGGGCCGAGCGGCACGAGCCCCCGCCTCGATCGCGGCGGGGTCACGGCTTCGGCACGACGCCCGTCTTCCTCGCGGGCGTCAGCACCATCCTCGGCGCCATCATGTTCCTGCGCTTCGGCTATGCCGTCGGAAACGTGGGGCTGCTCGGCGCCGTGGCCATCATCGTGCTGGGCCACATGGTCACCGTGCCCACGGCCCTGGCCATCGCCGAAATCGCCACCAACCGCCGCGTCGAGGGCGGCGGCGAGTACTACATCATCTCTCGCTCCTTTGGGCTGCGCATCGGCAGCGCCATCGGCTTCGCCCTCTACCTCTCGCAGGCCATCTCGGTGGCCTTCTACTGTATCGCCTTTGCCGAGGCCTTCTCCCCGCTGGGCCCTGGCTTCGAGTCGCTGACGGGCATCGAGTTCGACCCGCGCATGGTCTCCATTCCCATCACCGTGGTCCTCATCGCGGTGATGCTGACCAAGGGCGCGGCCATCGGGGTCAAGCTGCTGGCCGTGGTGGCGGCCGTGCTGGCGCTGTCGCTCGTGCTGTTTTTCTTGGGCGATCCCCTGCCCGCGGCTCCGGCCGAGCTGCGGTTGACCGAGCGCATCGACGACGGCGATCCGTTCTTCGTGGTCTTTGCCATCTGCTTTCCCGCCTTCACGGGCATGACGGCGGGCGTGGGGCTGTCAGGCGATCTGGCGCGGCCCAGCCGATCCATCCCGCTGGGCACCATGGCGGCCACGGCCGTGGGCTTCGTGGTCTACCTGGGCCTGGTCTACAAGCTCAGCACCGCGGCGCCACCGGGCATCCTGGCCGAAGACCAGCTCGTCATGTCGCGCATCGCTCTCTGGGGCCCCATCGTGCCCATCGGCCTCGGCTGCGCCACGCTTTCCTCGGCCATCGGCTCGATGCTGGTCGCACCGCGCACGTTGCAGGCCCTGGGCCACGACGGGTCCTTTCCGCTCGGCGCGGTCAACCGCGCGCTGGGCCACGGGGTCGGCCGCTCGGCCGAGCCGCGCAATGCCACCGTGGTGACGGCCGCGATCGCGCTATCCGTGGTGGCCCTCGGCGACGTCAACTTCGTGGCGCGGCTCATCTCCATGTTCTTCATGGTCACCTACGGGGCGCTGTGCACGATCAGCTTCCTCGAGCACTTCGCCGCTCACCCCAGCTATCGCCCGAGCTTCAAGTCGCGTTGGTGGCTGAGCCTATTCGGCGCGCTCATGTGCCTGCTGATGATGTTCCAGATGGATCCCATCTACGCGGGGCTGGCCATCGCGGCCATGGTGGGGATCTACGCCGCCACCAAGCTCACGCCAGCAGGGGCGGGGGGCGACAACTTGGCCGCCATCATCCAGGGCGCGATGCGTCAGGCCATCCGGCGAATGCACATCCGCCTGCAGCGCAGCCGCAAGCCGAAGCAGGGCAAGGACTGGCGCCCGGCCATCGTGATGATCAGCTCCCGCACCTTCACGGGCAGCCGCGCTCCGCTGGAGCTGCTCGGCTGGCTATGCGAGCGCTACGGCTTCGGCACCTACCTGCACTACATCGCGGGGTTTTTGAACGAGCAGAGCTACCGGCAAAGCGTCGAGCTTCAGCAGCGGCTGGTGGAGATGTGCCACGACGACTTCCCGGGCGTGTTCGTCGACACCATGGTCAGCCCCTCGACCCGCTCCGCCCTGGCCCAGGTGCTGCAGACCCCGGGGGTCTCCGGCATGAAGAACAACACCCTGCTGTTCGAGATGTCGGCCACCGACTCGGCCGAGGAGCTCGACGAGCTGGTCGGCAACGTGCTGTTCGCAGGCGTGGCCCAGAAGAACCTGCTGGTGCTCCGCCACGGCCCGCGCCACTTCGGGCTGCGGCGGCAGATCCACATCTGGCTGACTTGGCACGACCAAACCAACGCCACGCTGATGGTGCTGCTGGCCTACATCCTGCTGGGCCAGGCCGAGTGGCGCAAAGCCGAGATGCACATCTTCGCGGGCTTCCCCTCTAGCCAGGTCGACGAGGAGCACGACAAACTGGTCGACTGGATCCGCCACGGCCGCATTCCCATCAGCCCGAGCAACATCATCTTCCACTCGGTCGACGAAGGTGAGGCCTTCGCCGCCCAGGTGGCGAGCTCGTCGGCCGAGGCCGATCTCGTGCTGATGGGCTTCACCTTGGAGCGGCTGCGGGCCAAGGGCCCCGAGCTGCTATTGCGCCACGCAGATCTGGGCGACGTCCTGTTCGTGTGCGCGGGCGAAAAGGTGATCATCGAGTGAATCGGCCTGCGCCGTGCCCCTCAGGTCTGCCACGAACAGATCCTGTGGGGGATTGGGGGCAGAGGGAGGAGCGTGGCGGAGCGAAGCGGAGACCGCGCAGGCGCCGCAGGCGCCGAGCACACCGAC
>CAYTYV010000397.1:0-6275 GCA_964441055.1 uncultured Polyangiaceae bacterium
GAGCCACCACAGGCAGCGAGGCGCTCTTCTCCCGGCCGATGCGCAAGAAGGCATCCATGATGCCCCAGACGGTGCCGAACAGCCCGATGAAGGGCGAGGCCGAGCCGATGGAGGCCAGCGTGGGCATGAACCCAGAAGCGCGCTGCTGCACGCTGACCACGGCGCGCTTGGCCGTGGCCGCCAGCACGGAGGGCTCGCCCAGGCGCTTGCCCAGCTCGCGCACCACATAGGCGCCAGGCGCCCTTTCGTGGTAGCGGGCCAGGTCGACGAGCTCGGCAGCCGAGCGAGCCTGGGCTGCGCCGTCCTCGAAGCGCCGCTGGGCCGCCGACCAGCGCAGGTGCTGCAAGAGCTTCAGCACGCCGATCACCCACACCAGGACCGAGGCCAGGATCAGCAGCCACACCACCGCGAAGACCGGCCCTGAGGCGTGGAGGATCAGCGACACCGGATCCAGCGCGATCGCGTTCGGATCGGCCGTGGGCGGAGCGGGCAGGGGCGCAGCCAAGGTCGCGCTCCTCAGTCGGCCAGCAAAATCTCGACGCGGCGGTCGTCGGCCCAGCTTCTCTCGTCGGTACCAGAAGCCTCCAGCTCACCGCGCGACAAGCTATCCATCCGCGGGTCAGCAACGCCCGCGCCGATGAGATACTGCTCCACCGCGCCCGCCCGTCGCTGTCCCAGCGCGAAGTTGTACTCGGTCTCCCCGCGCGGGTCGGCGTGACCGACCAGGTTGAGCCGTCGGCCCTTGCCAGCGCCGTCGATGAAGCAGGCCGCGATGGCGTCGAGCACCTTCCTGGCCGAAGGGGGGATGTTGGCCGAGTCGAAGTCGAAGTGCGAGGTGTGCAGCTCGCACATCTCGACGATGCGTTGGTCGACGTTGACCGGCGAGGGATCGACCGAGCCTTGGTCGCTCTCGGCCGCTTCGTCGCCCCGCGTCTCGGTCGGCCCGGGGGGCGGCTCTGGCGCCGCAGGCGGCGGTTTGGGATCCGAGCCGCAGCCCAGCACGAGCGCGCTGGCGGCCAGCAGCCATGGGAGTGTCTTGAGCGAGTTCATCGTTCCTCCGTAGGGGCCGGGTGCGCTAGTGAGCCCGCACGGGTGCCCTCGAGCGACCCCGTTCGGCGGCCCCGTCCTTAGCACGGCGCGCGGACTCGGGCACGATTTTCAGCTTGACGAATAGGGACGGATAGCGGGACCGGAAAGTTCCTTCCCCGGAGAACAACGCTGCGCCACAAGATGTTCCCGCCTCCCTTGCAGGCCTCGGCTCCTCGGCCCGAGATACTTGCTGGGCCGGGCCGGGCAGTAGTGACGCAGCGGTCGAGAGACTGTTGCAAACCAACCGAGTTTGTTACGGAGTGATCCTGAGCCATCGCCATGAGCGACCAAGCCGAGCACAGCCCTAGCCCGAGCACCGCGGACGACCGCGAGGAGCCGGACGGCGAGCGCAGCATTCCGGCTGGAAACCCGCTGCGCTGGCGGGCGCTCCTGCCCCTGCTCGTGGGCCTGCTTGTCGCGGTGCTCGTCATGGCCTCGCGCGCCTCGCCGCGCGTGGTAGTGCCCGTCGCCATCGTCGGCGTGCTGCTCGCGACCGCGGGCCTGCTCGACCTCGTGGGCAGCTTCGACGACCCGGACGAGCGCGTGGCCCATTCGGTCGGGCTCGGCCGCCTGCTGCTGCCGCTCGCCGTGGCCCTCATCGGCCTAGGCGGCGTGCTCGGCCTATTGCGACTGGCCGCGGACGGCTTGCTGCCGCTGGCCGGCTCCTTCGTCGGCATGCCTGCTGCGTTTCTGGTGATGGTCTTGGGCGTGTACGGCACTGGGCGGCGGCTCGGGATCTGGTCCACCGACGAGCAGGGCCAGCCCCGGCCCCTGCTTCATCGCCACGGTTTCTGGCTGGTGGTGGTCACCACGATCATCTACCTGCCCATGCTGGGCAACCACTCGCTCTCCGATCCCTGGGAGACCCACTACGGTGAGGTGGCACGTGAGATCCTGGCTCGCAACGACTGGATCTCACTTTGGTGGGCCCAGGATGGCTGGTTCTGGTCCAAGCCCGTGCTGACCTTCTGGATCCAGGCCATTCCCATGGCGCTTCTGGGGGTGCGCTACGAGCCCGGGGCCATGCTCTCGGCCGTGGCCGAGGGGCGCATGCCGCAGCCCGAGTGGGTGGTGCGCATGCCCATCTTCCTGTTCGCCCTGATGGCGCACTACCTGCTCTACAAGGCCGTGGCGCGCACTCACGGTCGCCGCGCCGGGCTGCTCGGCGCTCTGGTGCTGCTCGGCATGCCGCAGTGGTTCCTGATCGCGCATCAGACCATGACGGACATGCCCTTTGCGGCGAGCTTGGCGGGCTGTGTGGCCCTGCTGCTGCTGGGCGTGCACACCGATCCCGAGCGACGGGTGCGGCTCTACGAGCTGCGCGTGGGCCGCGGGCGCCTGCGGCTTTCGCTCTGGCATCTGGTGCTGGGCGCCGTGCTGGTCGTGGTGCTGCCCCAGATCTTCTACCTCTTGTCGCGCAACCTGAGCGTGGCCCTGTCGCCCAACTTCGATATCCGCTTTCACGCCGATGTCTTCAGCTCGGGCTCGGCGGGCAACTGCGGGCTGCCGGGCAACGAGGCCTGTCGGACGGGCCTGCGCGCGACTGTCAAGGTGCTCCAGCCGGCCCTCCAGGCGCTCATCTGGATCCAGGCGCTAGCGCTGCTGCTCTGGCTTTGCTGGGGCGAGCGACGCGTGCAGCGGCTGCTGCTGATCGCCGCCTGGCTCTGCGCTGCGCTCGGCACCATGGCCAAGGGCCCGGCCGGACTGGGCCTGCCCGTTCTGGCAACGCTCGCCTACCTCGCCGTGACGCGTCGCTGGCGAGAGCTCGGCCGCATGGAGATCGTTGCGGGCACGCTGGTGGTGGTGGCTGCGGTGCTGCCGTGGTTCGTGGCCATGTACGCCCGTCACGGCCAGCCCTTCACCGATCGGCTGCTGTTCCACGACATGTTCAAGCGCGCCTTCAAGCACGTGCACGACACCAATGCGGGCGATGATCTGAGCTTTCGCTACTACGTCTGGCAGCTGGGTTACGCGGCCTTTCCCTGGACGGGCCTGGTCCCCGTGGCCTTGGTCCGCGGGCTGGCTGGCGGGGCGGAGACGACCGACCGAAAGTCCCAGAGCGCGGCCGTGCTGCTCGCCTGGTTCGTGCTCGGCTTTGCGCTGTTCGCCTCGATGGGCACCAAGTTCCACCACTACTGCCTGCCCATCGTGCCGCCCATGGCCATGCTGACGGGCGTGCTGCTGAACGACATGCTGCGCTCGCCCAGACTTCGGGAGCCCGCGCCCGTGCTGCTCGGCGCGCTGGCCGTTGGCGCGGCCATCCTGACCTTCTTCGTGGGGCGCGACCTGGCCTCGGCGTCAACCGGCAAGCTCAGCCAGATCCGGCTGATGCACCTATTTACCTACAACTACAAGCGGCCGTGGCCCGACTCGATCGATCTGTCGTCCGCGCTGTGGGCCTTCACGGCCGCGGCCAGCGTCCTTTTGCTGCTGCTCGCGGTCGAGCGGATCCGTCCGCTGGTGACGGTCGCCTTGGTCGCCGTGGGCACGCTGTTCGCTGGCTGGGGGCTGGACGTCTACCTGGTGCGGCTCTCGCCGCACTGGGGACAGCGCGAGCTGTTCGTCGCCTACGAGCACGAGCGCCTGAGCCAGCCCGGACCCATGATCGCCTACCAGCTCAACTGGAAGGGCGAGAACTTCTACCGTGGCAACGAGGTGGCGGCCTTCGTCTCCAGCGGCAAGAAGTTCGGCGATTGGATCGACAAGCAGAAAAAGAAGGGCACTCGGGTCTTCTACGTGGTGACCGAGCACGGCCGCACCCGCTCGCTTTCCCGCGAGCTCGGCAACCCGCGCTTTTTCGACAAGCTCACCACACGCGAGCTCAACAACAAGTTCGTGCTCGTGCGGGCGCGCTTCGAGTAAACGGCTTTCCCCACGCTACGGTGCGGGAGGCTCGCTTTGCCCAAGCAGAGCATCGACCAGGCCCGGGATCGTGCTCTGCTCGGCCGTGACCGCGACCCGAAGCCCCAGCCGCTCGGCCGTCCGGGTGGTGACGGGCCCGATGGAGGCGATGGCGACCGAACCGAGCAGCGCTGGCGCCTCGGGCCCAAGCAGGTCGCAGAGCCGCTCGGCCGTGCTGCCCGAGGTCAGGGTGATGATGTCGATCGCGCCCTGCCGAAGCCAGCTGCGGAGCTCGGCGGCGCGCTCGAGCGAGGCGGGCACGGTCCGATAGACCGGAACTGCGTCGACCTGCAGCCCGGCCCCTTCGAGCGCTTCGGCCAAGGTCGGTCGCGCCACCAGGGCTTGGGGCAGCAGCGCTCGAAGGGATCCGGCCCGCTCGCCCAGCTGCAGCAAGATCGCCCGAGCGAGCTCCTCGGCCACGTAATGCTTGGCTGAGATGGCTGGCTCTAGACCAAGGCGGTAGAGCGCGGCCGCCGTGCCCGGGCCGATGGCCGCGATGCTGAGCCGTGAAAAGGCCTGCGCGTCGCGGCCCTGCCGCTCGAGCTCGGCCCACAGCGCTTCGACGGCGTTGGCGCTGGTAAACGCTACCAGGTCGTAGCGATCGATCTCCTGGGCGGCGCGCTCGAGTCGCTCCCTGTCGGGCGGTGGCTCCATGCCGATGAGCGGAAAGGCCACCGCCTGGGCCCCGTGCGACTCGAGGAGCTCGATGGTCGGCTCGGCCTGGTGTGCGGCGCGGGTGACCAGGACCCGCTTTCCCTCGAGCGGGCCCGGGCGATGGGAGGAGGCGTGAGGGGCCATGGGGCGCACCTTGGTGTAGCACGGGCAATTTATGGCCTGCTATGCTGCGCGCCGTGTTTCCCGTACATCGTCCCCGCAGGCTAAGGCGCACGGCCGGGCTTCGCGCCCTCGTGCGCGAGACCACGCTCGAGCCCGCCGATCTGGTCTGGCCGCTGTTCTTTCACGCCGGGCTAGCCGAGCCGAGCCCGGTCTCGAGCATGCCGGGCGTCTTCCAGCTTCCGGTTTCGCACGCGGCCGAGACGGCGCAAAAAGCCGCGGAGCACGGACTGGGCGGCGTGATCCTGTTCGGCTTGCCGCGGAGCAAGGACGCCCGCGGCAGCGGCGCCTACGACCCGGACGGGCCCGTGCCGCGCGCCGTCGGGGCCATGAAGGAGGCCGCCCCCGAGCTCGTGGTGATGACCGACGTGTGCCTGTGCGAGTACACCGACCACGGCCACTGCGGCATGCTGCGCCGCTCGGCCGACGGTCGCGTCGAGGTGGACAACGACGCCACGCTCGAGATCCTCGCCCAGACCGCCGTGGCCTACGCTCGCGCTGGGGCGGACGTGGTGGCGCCGAGCGACATGATGGACGGCCGGGTGGGGGCCATCCGCTCGGCGCTCGACCAGGAGGGCCTGGAGCAGGCCGCGATTCTTTCCTACGCGGTCAAATACGCCTCCTCGTTCTACGGACCCTTTCGGGCGGCAGCCGACTGCGCGCCGCAGATGGGCGACCGAAGCGGCTACCAGATGGACCCGCCGAATGGTCGCGAGGCGTTGCGCGAGGCGCTCGCCGATGAGCGGGAAGGGGCGGACATGCTGATGGTCAAGCCGGGCTTGCCGTACCTGGACATCGTCTATCGCTTGCGTCAGGTGAGCGAGCTCCCGCTCGGCGTCTACAACGTGAGCGGCGAGTACGCCATGGTCAAGAGCGCCGCGGCCGCTGGCATGGTTGACGAGCAGCGCGTCACCCTGGAGCTGCTGACCAGCTTGCGTCGCGCGGGCGCCGACTTCATGCTCACCTACCATGCAATCGATGCTGCCCGTTGGCTCAACACGCGCTAGGCGGCGCGCCGCCAGCGCTTCGGCGGCCGTGCTGCTCGGGCTGGTAGCCCTTTGCTCGGCGGGCTGCGATGCGCTCCATTCCATCGGGCCCGAGACCTGCGCGCGCCCCGAGACCGAGGAGCCTACCGCCTACCGCGGCGGCACGGTCGAGGACGGCGTGTACATGAGCTCGGCGTGGTACGGCGAGCTGCTCCACTTCCCCGGCGGGGCCTACTACGAGATCCACCACCAGCTCGGCGCGACCCCGCGCTGGCTCGAGCTCTACCTGTCCTTCGAGCGCGATGGGCTGAGCAGCGGCTCGCTCGCCCCAGCAGCGGGCAACCAGGTCGAGCTCAAGCAGATCAGCGACGAGACGCTGACCGTGCTCAACGGAAGCTGCGTCGACTACTACCTCTTGGTGATCGCAGGCGCGGGCGACGGACCGTCTTCCCCTCCAGCTACCTA
>CAYTYV010000398.1:0-6260 GCA_964441055.1 uncultured Polyangiaceae bacterium
GTACGGCGGCATGGCCGCGATGTTCTTCTCCCAGGGGTGGAGCTCGTAGACGCGACTGCCGTCGGGTCGGATCATCACCACGCGGTGATCCTGCCAGGCGCGCAGGTGGTTCTTGCCGAGCTTGGGCACGTTGAAGACGGGCTCGTCGGTCCGATCCGCCCCTGGCAGCAGCCGGGCCTCCTCCTTGCGCTCCTGCAAGATGCGCGCGATGGGCACCATGTAGCGCCGCGTCTCCTCCTTCCCCTTCATGTTGAAGGTGTAATAGGGATCGATGCCGATCCGCTTGAGATCGCGCCGCAGCTTGGTGGTCTCGAAGCGCCGCGAGTTCTCCACCGTGAAGACCTGCTGGTTGTAGACGCTCATGCCGCCGCGGCGGATGGCCTGCACGGCGGCCATGGCCTCGGGGGTGATCTCGTAGGAATGCTCGAAGTGGGTCACGATGGCGATCTCGCGCTCGGGCGGCTTATGGAACTCGCCTAGCAGCGCGAGCAGCTCGTCGGTCCAGCGCATGGGCAGAACTACGGGCGTGCGGGTGCCGATCCGAATGCGATAGATCTGCTTGCGGCTGGCCAGCGCTTCGAGGATGCGCCGAATCTGGCCGTCCTTCATGACCAGCGGATCGCCGCCCGTGATGAGCACATCGCCCACGCTGGGATGCTCGTCGAACCACTGCAGGGCTTGCTCGACGCTCTGCTCGGCCGCCAGGGCGTGGGGGTCGAGCACGCCGTCGATCTCCCAGTTGCGCTGGCAGTAGACGCAGATCTGGGCGCAGGTGTTGAACGGCTTGAGGATGGCGATCCCGGGGTAGCGTCGGGTGACCAGATCGATGGGCGAGGTGTCGTGCTCGCCCATGAAGTCGAACACGATGCCCCGCTCGGCCCGGCTCTGGGCGAGCTGGTCGACGTACTCGGGCGGCGGGATCACCTGAGCGCGGACGGCGTGGTCGTAGCCAATGGCCAGCTTGGAGTCCATCAGGCTGAGATAGAAGGGGGTCACGCCAAAGGGGATCTTGTGGCGCACCGCCTTCTCGATGGCCTCGCGCTGCTCCGCGGTGAGCTCGATGAGATCGAGCAGCGGCTCGGCCGTGCGGATGACGTTGCGCAGGTGCCAGACGTAGTCCTGCCAGTCCTGCTCCGTGCCGCCGAGGCGCCGCAGAATGCGCCGACGGTTGGCCTTGCGCCAAGCCACCACCTCCTCCTCCAGGCCCGAGGGGTACTTCTTGAAGTACTTCTGCAGGTTGCTGCCGAGCTCGTCGAGCATCTCGGTACGCGCCACCGCAGCCTCGCGCCCCTGCTTCTTCAAGAACTCGGGGATGCCCTTTTTGACCTGGGCGTTTTCTAGATAGATGCTGGAGCGGCCCGCCACGCCGCGGAACAGGTTGATGAACTCCAAGAGAAACCCTACCGAGACATCGGTGGTCGGCGGCGCATCTCCCGCGCGCGCCAGCTTCCACAGCGCCTCGAGCGCCGAGGCGCCCGTGCGCGCCTCGTTGATGGGACCGATGATGCTCTTGAAGGCGCGAACGCACTCGCGCACCGTGGACTTCTCCAGGATGTGCAGGTCGTTGTCCCGCTCGAACACGGCGCGCTCGGCCCGCTCCAGATAGCCGTACATCTGCTCGCGAGCTACCTCGAGATCGTCGGCGGTGCGCAACAGCTCGTGGATGTCGGGGTTGGCCTCCCAGAGCCGGTCCAGATAGGCGCCGTAGTCCACCTCGAAGCGCGGCTTGACCAGGCCCACCGCATCGGTGAACACATCGTCGATGATCTTGGTGCTGACCCTTCCGGCCGCGGCAACGGGCGCGGCCGCGCAACCCGTTGGGTCGGTGGCAGCCTCGGGCTCGACGGAAGGGTTGGGCTCGACGGGGCTGGGCGGTTCGCTCATAGCCCAATTGGGGTATCGTGGCCTGGGGCGGGTGTCCAGCCTCCCCGATACCCGCGCCAGCAGGGCCGTGCCGTCAGCGGCGGCCTTGGCTGACCCTCAGGCGATCCAACTCGCTATGGGTGCCTCATGCTCACGAACACGGCAACTATTGGCTACAGACGGCTTTGGCCAAGCGCCGCGCTGGCGCTGCTCGCGCTGGCCACAATCCTGATTCCCGCTCGAGCCCAAGCCCAAGAGCAACGCGAGCTCGGCATCCTGCTCGACGGTCGGCTGGCCGAGGTGGCGACCGACGAACGGGAGATGGCAGAGCTGGGCGAAGCGCTGCCCGACAAGCTGAAGGCCTTCCGTAGCGCGCTCGGCGGCTACCGAGCCCGCTACGACCGGCTGGTAGCCATGGAGAGCCTGCTGGGACGAAACCCCTGGGAGATGAGCTCGCTCCTCGACCTGTTCGTGGCCCTTCGCGGGGACCTGCAAAAGAGCACCGCTGCGCTCGAGCAGCGCGCCCAAGAGCTGGGCGAGCTCGACAGCCGCTCTGCCCAGCAGGCCTCCGAGCTGCGCGGCCTAGCCTCACAAGCCACCGAGCCTGAGCTTAAGACAGCGGCGCTCCGAGCGGTCCGCCGTGCGGCGGCCACCTCGAGCCGCGCCAAGCTGTACGCCTCCCGCACCGCCATGGCGATGCGGCAGTCCGAGAGCCTTTCCGGCTCCCTGGCGGCCCGCATCGAGGCACAGCAGGCAAGACTGGGACCGGCGTGGAAGCGATACTACCTCGAGCCGGAACGACCCTACCTGTCGGTGGCCGGCTTGACGGCGCAGTGGACCCGCACCAAGGCCTGGCTGGGCGGGCTGCCCCGCTATGGCAGCACCACCGCGACTAGCTCGGCCGGCTGGCGAGCATTGCTGCTCAACGCGGGCGTCTTCGGCCTGCTGGTCCTCGGGGCCGGGCTGGTGGGCATTCGGCGGATGCGACGTCGCTGGCCCGGGCTCGACGCGCTGCCGCTGCGCAGCTCGTGGTGTTGGCTCGCTTTGGCGATCGGGCTGATGGTGGCGGGAGGCCTGGCCCCGCAAATCCGGCAGGACCGGGTGGAGATCGCCGCCGCGCTGATGCTCGGCTACGGGCTGGTAGGCATCGGCTGGAGCCTGAGGCGCGCTGCTGCCGACGGCCAGCCCAGCGCCCGCCATAACCCCTTGCGCCCGCTGTGGCTGCTACTGGCCGTGGGCACGGTGCTCCAGGTAACGGGCGCTCCAGCAGGCCTTTTGACCGTCGTCTTGTGCGTGCTGGTGGCGCTGCTGGCGCCGCTCGTCCGCACGCAGATCCACAAGCGGCCGCCGTCCTTCGAGCACAATGCCCTGCACGCGACGGCCTGGATCCTGGTGGGGCTCGCCGCCGGAGCCGTGCTCGGCTGGGCGCAGCTCGCGATGCTGCTGTCGGCCGGCTGGTTCGTCGCGTTGCTGGCCATCCAAATGAGCCTCGCGCTGCAGCGACTGCTAAGCGCCTGGGGCAGGCACGCCGCCTCGGGCGAGGTGCCCGCCTTGGCGCGCGCCCTGGTGCTCGGGCTGGGCTATCCCACGGTGTGGTTGCTCGCAGCCGCAACCATCCCGTTGTGGCTGTCCCGTCGCATCGGTCGCGATGACCTGCTCTGGAGCCTGCTGCACAAGGACCTGGGTTGGGGCACGGTGTCCATCAGCCTGCTGCGGCTCGTCATCGTGGTGGTGGGCTTCTTCCTCGTGCGGGTGGCGCTGTCGTTCATCCGCAGCGCCATCGAGCGGCTCTACCCCACCGAAGGCGAGGCCGAGCAAGGGGCGGTCGACTCGCTCTGCACGGTCAGCACCTACCTCGCGTGGGTGCTCTACGGTTTCGGGGCCCTGCTGGTGCTGGGGGTGAGCTTCACCTCGGTGGCGGTCATCACGGGCGGGCTCAGCGTCGGCATTGGCTTCGGCCTGCAGAACATCGTCAACAACTTTGTCAGTGGCGTGCTGCTGCTGGTCGGCGGCTCGATCCAGCGCGGCGATGCCATCCGGATCGGGGAGGTCTACGGCGTGGTCCAACGGGTGACCATTCGCAACACGATGGTCCGGACCTTCGACAACTCGACGGTCTTCGTGCCGAACTCGGAGCTCGTCTCGAACCGCCTGACCAACTGGACGCACCGCGACCGCAGCATCCGGAGAGACGTGAAGGTCGGCGTGGCCTATGGCTCGGACACCGAGCTAGTCCGGCAGCTGCTGCTGGACGTGGCGGCCGCCCATCCCCGCGTCCTCGACGAGCCCGCGCCCCTGGTGCTCTTTGCGAGCTTCGGCGACAGCTCGCTCGACTTCACCTTGCGCGTGTGGATCGACGATTTCGACTCGGGTCTGAGCACGCAGTCCGAGCTGCGCGACCAGATCGACCGCGCCTTCCGCCAGCACGGCGTGGAGATCGCCTTCCCCCAGCGGGATCTGCACCTGCGGAGCGCCGACGGGCTGGACGGCTCGCTCGATCGAGCGCCGGGGCCGAAGCCGGCCCGCTCGTAACCGCCTTTTGTCTGGACACGCCCATCGACGGCGACGCCCAACATGGCCTATATCGAAGGCCGCAAGTTCGCATCGATCCACCAACGGAGGAAACCTCCATGTCACTGACCAGCACCCTGCTCAAAGCCGGCGTGGCCTACGCGCTCGGCCGACTGACCGCCAATCTCACCGTCGACGACCTGCGCAAGGTCACCGACCTCGACGTGGACGACCTCAAGCGCCTCGGCATCAATCGGGCCGATGCCGCGCTGTCATCCATGGGCTTGCAGCGCAGCGCCACGGTCCCGAGCGGCACGGCGCTCGTCCTGGGCGGCTTTCTGGCGGGCACGGTGGTAGGCGCAGGCGCGGTGTTCCTGTCCTTCACCGAGCAGGGCCGCAGCGTGCGACAGAGCCTGCTCGAGTTCATCAAGAAGGGCGACGAAGGCGCCGAGCGCGAGGCCGCCAGCACCCCCGAGCCGAGCGACGACGAGAGCGAAGACCAGGCGGAAGCCTGAGCATCCGGGCTGCACCGCCCGCGCGCCTGGCGACAAGGGCTGGCCCATGAGCGCGCTGCCCGTGCTGCTCTCGGTGCCGCATGCTGGGCTGGAGCTGCCGCCCGAGGTCGCCTCGCTCTGCCTGCTGAGCGCCGAGCAGATCGCGGCCGAGAGCGACGGGGGCGCCGCCGAGATCTACCGACCGCTAGCCGACGAGGTGGCCGCCATGGTCACCACCTCGGTGGCGCGCGTCATCGTCGACCTCAACCGCGCGCAGGACGACATCCGCGCCGACGGCGTGGTCAAGACCCACACCCGTTGGAAGGCCCCGATCTATCGCCGCGCGCTGTCGGCGCAGGAGATCGAGGGCCTCATCGCTCGCCATTACCGCCCCTACCACGCGGAGCTCAGACGCCAAGCCACCCGGGCGCGCCTCGGCATCGACGGCCACACCATGGAGGCCATCGGCCCGCCAGTCGGTCCCGACCCGGGCGTGGAGCGACCGCTGGTGTGCCTCGGCCACGGCCGCGGCAGCTGTCCCGAGCGCTGGCTGCACGAGCTGGGGGCCTGCTTGGCGCATCACCTCAGCGCCGACGTGGCGCTAAACGCGCCGTACGCGGGCGGATTCATCACGCGCTCCCGTCCGGGCGAGATCCCCTGGGTGCAGATCGAGCTCTCGCGCGCCGAGTGGCTGAGTCACGCGGAAAAGACCGCAGCCATCCGCCGCGCGCTAAGCGACTTCTGCGCGGAGCTGGGGCTGCGCTAGCCTACGCCTATTCGCGCGGCGGCGCCTCGCTCGCTGCAGGCGGCTCGGCCGTCCAGCTGTCCGGCCGCCCGTCCTCGGGCCGATGCAAAATGGCCGGGGGACGGATGCCGTGCTCGCGAAAGGCGTAGAGCACCCGCTTGTTGACGTCGGTCTCGAAGTCCTTTTCGTAGTGCGTATCGAGCACGTAGGCCTTGCCGCGCAGCCGCACGGCAAAGTAGTCCTGCTGGACCACCTGCTTGACCAGGATGACGACGGGCTTTTCCAGAAAGACGTAGCGGCTCGACAGCAGGGCCTCCTTGACGAGGCGCTCGGCGAGCCGGATGTCCTGGTCGATCCCGACGAAGAAGTCCATGACGACCTGCATGTCCAGCGCACCGTAGTTTCCGCTGGAGGTCACGTCCGTCAGGATCTTGTTGTTGGGAATGGTCACGATGTTGTCGTCCAGCGTGCGCATGCGCACCGAGCGGAGGCCGATCTTGATGATGTCGCCGTATTGGCCGGCGTACTGCACGCGGTCGCCCACCTGGAAGGGACGGTCGAACATGATGGTGACCCCGGCGATCACGGCCGCCACCAGGTCTCGCATGGCAAAGCCCACGGCAAAGGCCAGCGCGCCGCCGATGACG
>CAYTYV010000399.1:0-6259 GCA_964441055.1 uncultured Polyangiaceae bacterium
ACAGCGCTCTCGACCGGGTGGCCTAGACCTCGCGCTGGTCGAGAGCGCTGTCCGGCAGGCCACGAGCAGCTTCGCACACGTGCTGGTCGACCTGACGGGCTTTGCCCCCGAGGGCCAGCACTGGGGCGCCTTCGAGCTGCTCGACGGCGTGCTGGTCGTCGCGCAGACCGCGGTGAGCCGCGAGGCCGAGATGGTGACCCGCTGCCAAGAGCTACCGCGCGAGCTCGATCTCGGCGTCCTGTTGGTGGGCTGAGTCCTACGGAAGCACCTCGCCTGTGATGTGCAAGTAGAACAGGCGGTGGAGCTGATCGTGGCCCGTCGAGTTGGGGTGGGTGCAGTCGGTGTGGTACCAGTTCGGCGGGTTGTTGAAGCCGTGGCCGTAGAAGTGGCCGTGCATGTCGACCAGGCGCTGGCCTTGAGCTTGTACCCGCGTGGCGATCTCGCCGTTCCAGTTGGCGAAGTAGCCGTCGGTCGGAAGAGCGACGGGAAAGCTGAAGGCGCAGTCGTGCTGGCCGAAGTCTCCCTCGCCATCGGAGGAGTCGTAGATGTTCGCCTCGAAGACGTGGACCTGGACGCCCGAGCCGAAGCGGCCGGGCGCGAGCAGCGCCTCGAGCGCCGCGGTGATGTTCGCCCCCATGGCCTGGCGAAAGGGGGCATCTACGCCAGCGATGATCTCGACGATGCGATCCTTCATGTCGTTGCCGCCCGAGGTGATGGCCACCGCCACGGGGCCGGGCAGGCTGCCTGGCAGATCGTTGATCTGACCCACTAGCGCACTGGTCTTGGAGCCGCCCTCGGCCTCGTTGCGGTACTCGATGGGCCCGTAGCGCGTCTGCAGCGACTGCCGAAGCAGCGTGTAGTAGTACGGCCCCACGCCGCCGCCGTCGCCGATCGAGTCGCCCAGGATCACCAAGCTGCCCACGGCGTCCAGACCGGGCCAGCCCGCCGAGCCCGCCGTGCCGAGGCCGCCCTGGCCGCCCGTGCCGCTGCCGCCCGATGCGCTGGAGCCGCCCGCCGTGGTGGCCGAGCCGCCCGCGCCCGCTGTGCCGCCCGACGGAGACGACGACGTGGCCGACGAGCCGCCGCTGCCCCCCGCCGCGTGGGTGTCGGCCTCGTCCTGCCCGCACGCCGCGAGCAGCATCGTCGCGGTTAGCAGCGCTAGCGCGGCGAGTGCCGTCCCGCCTGGCCAACCCGTCCCTCGTCGCTCACCCGACCCGATCCGCGCTGCCATCCTGCCTCCCTCGGGGCCGTAAGTAGGCGCCCAACGGTCGATCGTGTCACGGCCCTCCGGGCTCGGCAACACGCCCAGTCGCCATCCGGCCGACTTTCGCGTATCTTGGCAATAACTGACGGGACAGCATGCCTCCACGTAGCGTGCAGATCGCCAAACGCGCGATCGACATCGCCAGCGCCAGCGTTGGGCTTGCCATTGGCCTACCCCTGTTCGGCGCCATTGCGGCGGCCATGCGGCTGACCTCGCCCGGCCCCGTCTTCTTTGCGCAGCGGCGATCGGGCGTGCTGCTGCTGCGCCGCCCGGGCGATCCCGACCTCCGTCCGCGCTGCACCGAGTTCACCATCTACAAGTTCCGCACCATGCACGTCGACGCCGAGAGGCTCACGGGCGCCGTGCTCGCCTCCAGAAACGACCCGCGCATCACGCCCATCGGCCGCTGGCTGCGGCGCACGCGGCTCGACGAGCTGCCCCAGCTCTGGAACGTGCTGCGCGGCGACATGAGCCTGGTCGGACCGCGCCCCGAGCGACCCGAGCTGCTGGACGACCTGGCGCTGGCCATCCCCTTTTTCAAGGAGCGCATGCGGGACGTCAAACCGGGCATCACCGGCCTCGCCCAAGTCTCGCTGGGCTACACGGGCGCCATCCCCAAGGACAGCGTGCTGGCGGAGTTCCGCGATGCGCTGGCCAACCCCTTTGATCTGGAGGAAGCCGACGGCGCGCTGGCCGACGATGTACGGGCCAAGCTGTTGTTCGACGTGGCCTACGCGGCCAGCCTGGAGGACTTCACCACCTTCCTGTGGACCGAGCTGACCATCATCGCCAAGACCCCCTGGGTGATGATCCGCGGGGTGGGGCGGTAGTCGCTAGCCGAGCGCGACGCGCGTGTAGACGAACAGGGCGGCGATGTGGGCGGCGTTGCCCACCGCGATGAGCAGCAAGTCCTTCCAGCCAAAAGGGACCTTCCAGCGCGGCAGGTGCCGCTTGACGGCGGAGTACAGGGCGCCGCAGATGCCCAAGTAGATCCACAAGATGAAGTGGTAGTTGAACGACAGGAAGAAGATGCCCACCATCATGGCGGCCATGGCGGACAGCAGCGCCAGCGCCCAGACGCGAGCCGCCTCGGCCTCGGCAATGTCGCCAAGCGTGCGCAGCGCCGTCCAGGCGATCTTGACCGAGAGGTAGACCAAGGCCGACCACAGCATCATCCCGAGCACGCCAAGCTCGGACGCCGCCAGCAAAAACGAGTTGTGGGCGGTCAGGTGGTGATGCTGGGTGAACTGGCCGAAGCCCGCGCCGAGCACGGGCCAGGACTGGAACATCTGCAGCCCCGCGTACCAACACTCTAGGCGTTCGGTCGACGAGGCCCCAGCGGACTGCCCCCCTCGCCCGCCGAGCAGCAGCACGGGCACCGCCGCCACGACGCCCGCGACGATGCCCTTCCAGCCGAAGCGCTTGACGAAGTACACGGCGAGAGCAGCCATGAACACGAGCTGGCCCCCGCGGGACCTGGACAGCACCACCGCTGCCCCCGCGAGCGCCAGCGCGAGCAGCAGCAGCCCGAGCCGCAATCCGCTGCGTCTTCGCTGGTAGAAACCAAAGGCAAACGGCACCACGCAGGAGACCGCCATGGCCATCTCGTTGGGATCGTGCAGCACCCCGACGTAGCGGGCGCGACCGCGCGCGATAGAGGTGACGCCGAAGATGCCCACCCGTTCGCAGCGGTAGAGCGCCTCGGGATCGGGCGGGTTGATTTCGCACTCCGGGATGCTCTGACAGGGACGCCCATCCGGCTTGCCCATGACGGTGTGGTCATCGCCCGGAGCGACGGCCACGCACTGGAAGGGCGACAGCCCCTGATGGACCACCACGGCCGAAACGCATAGCCCGCAGGCCAGGATGACCGCCGCGAAGCTCTCGAAGGCCTTGAAGCTGCGCAGCCCGTGCGCCACCAGGAAAAAGAGCACGAAGGCGATCATCAGATGCACGGCCCCGCGGGCCAGGATGGTGGGGGCCTTGATGAGCGCCGTCAGCAAGCACCACAGGATGAAGGCCACGGCCCAGCCGAGCTGCGGGGTGAGCTTGACGCGGGTCAGCCCCAGCCGGATGTCGACCGCGTAGCCGAACACGGCCAGGGCGAAGAAGATGTACAGAAAGGGCACGCCGCGCAGCGCGGGGATGAAATCGAAGGGCCGCGCGAAGATGAAGGCCACAAGGGCCAGAATCCCTGGCAGAATGAACATCGTTCAACCGAGGAGCGCGGGGCCCGGCCACCGGGCGGGCCCGTCTGCAGGGATCATGCGGAGATTGCTCATCCTATCCGTGCTGTTGTTGGCCGTGGTCGGCTGCCCCAAAGGCCCTCCACCCTACCCCTACGCCAAAGAGCCCGATCCGCGAAAGACCGAGTTCGTCATCGGCGTCGCCGACCAGCTGCGCATCCGGGTCTGGAAGAACCCCGAGCTCAACACTGAGATCCAGGTTCGACCCGATGGTACCATCACCATGTCGCTCGTCGGAGACGTGCGGGCCGAAGGCCTGACGCCGAGCGAGCTCCAGCAGGCGATCCAGACCAAGCTGTCGGCCTTCATCAAGGAGGAGAGCGCCACGGTGACCGTCGCCGTGGTGGAGGTCAACAGCTACCAGATCACCGTCTCGGGCAACGTGATGCAGCCGGGCATGTACGGCTCTCGTCAGTTCCTGACAGTGACCGAAGCCATCGCCCTGGCGGGTGGCCCGAGCCGCTTTGCCGAGCCTGAGGAGACCGTGCTGATCCGCACCTATTCCGACGGCAAGGTGCGGCGCATTCCCATCGACTACCACAAGGTCGTCCGCGGCGAGTCCCTGGAGCAGAACCTGGTGCTCATGCGGGGCGACGTCATCTTCGTGCCGTGACTCGGCGGGCGCGATCCCGCGTCCGCGCCCTCAGCGCGACGCCCACGAGGCGCGGCGCCGCAGCAGCAAACTGAGCGCCGCGATCACGAGCCATGGCGGCGGCCAGCTCGAGCGCTCGGCTGGCACGGCGCAGTCACAGCCCGAGCCCTCCTCGGCGGGCGCGACGGTTGGCGGCGTTCCGTCGAGTGAACCGAAGACGACGTAGTCACCGTCCTGCACGAACGGCACCGCCCCTCCCTCGAAGATGACCTGTTGGGTGTTCGGGGCCAGCAGGCGGGAGTCGAGCAGCTCGCCGTCGAGCACCAGGATCTCGACCGAGCCCGACGCGATCGAGAGCATGACCTTCGCGAGCGGAGCGGGCGCGAGGTAGAGCGAACGCGAGCCATCGGCCACCTGAGCGCCCCCGGCCAGGGCGAGGCGCCTGAGCGATCCGTCGCCCGCTCGACGCACGTAGCCGAGCGTGCCGTCGGTGGCGTAGTCGCCGAAGGTCCGTGCCGTTGCTTCAGCGCCTGTGCCGACCAGCATCACGACGTCGCGATAGGGCTCGCCGTCGCTCTCGCTCGACGCTGCGATGTGATAGCTCACGGCGCTGTCGGTGTCCTGTGCGTCGCTCGGCACGACGGAAAACTCCGTCACCAGCGGTTCGTCCCCGCCGTGAGGCTCGTGCAAGACATCGAAGGTCGCGCTCGGAGCATGCCGCCGCGCCATGACGTAGGGCACGGCCACGGTCAGATCCGGGCCGATGCCGTCCCCGACCACGAAGGTGGTATCGGGCTCGGCGCCGATCCACAAATGCTCCTGGGCCACCAGTCGTTCGAAGTCCTCGACGATCACCTCGCCCGCCGTCGGGAATGTCAGCTGCCAGTCATCGAGGTAGATCTCACCCGCGGTGACGCCGCTCGCCTCGTGGTTCAGCTGGAAGACCAGGTTGCCGAGCGGCAGATCGATGACGCAGTCGTCGTTGCCCCCCCGATGCGACAGCGAGCTGTCGACCGCGTAGGCAGCCTGTCGCCAGTCGGAAAAGTCCAACGGCGCCGTCTCGGTGACGTGCAATTCGCCGGTCGCATCCACGATGCGCAGACAATAGCTATTGAGCGAGCCATCGCCTCGCACCCAGACGCTGATGGCGGTGGGCACCTCTTCGGTGTAGTCCGCGAGGGAGCGACTGCGGAAGTTGATGTACGCGCCGGGCGCCGCGCTGAAGTCGTAGTGAAGCTGATTGGACCAGTCGCCGCCGTGCGCGTCGGCATCGGAGTAGCTGCTCTCGGCCGCGACGCCCGTCTCGCTCGCCCATAGCCCGCCCTCGTAGCTGAGATCGGCCTGGAAGCTGAACGTAAAGCGGCCGTCGCTCGCCGTCGTTTCGGCCTGGTTGTTCGACAGGTGCTGATAGCCACCTTCATTGGGAAAGCCGTCATAGGGGCTGGCCGACAGCTCGTGCGTGAGCTCGCCCGGGTTGTGGTAGAGCCAGTCGAACTGATGGGACTGACCGTCGGTGCCGCGCCCCTGAACGCGGTCCAGCAGATAGCCGTCCACCATGACCATGTCCCGAGCGAGCGTGGCGTTATCGTAGATCGGGCCCGCGTTCGCGCGGACCCACACGAGTCCTGGCAGCGCCAAAAAGCGCTCGAGCTGCCCGGTCGCCGCGGCCTGGTCGGTCTGATCTACGGTCACCGTGTTGTGCGCCAGCGTGCTGCGGTCCCAGGTGTCATGCAGCGGCAGGGCATAAGAATGGGAGCCCGGATCGATGCCGAGCATCTCGCCCCGCGCAAAGAACACATAGCCCAGCTTGTCGTAGTGACCGTGCCAGCCGCCGTGTGGCCCATAGTCGAGGGCGAGGTACCACGGATCGGCCTCGCTGCCGCCGCGCACCACGGCATAGCCACTGGCATCGAAGATCCGGCTCTCGGTCACGGCGGGCGCTTCGGTGGGCAGCGTCTCGGCGCCCCAGAACAGCGCCTCTTCGTCGCGCGACTGTCCGAGCAGGGGCAAGACCAGGCGCTCGTCGGCATAGGCGCGGTAGGCCGCCTCGAGGCGCCAGCCCGCCGAGCCCCGTAGGTCGACCGTGCCCGCGTCGGTGAACGCGGGCAGGCCCAGATCGGGCGGCGCGCACAGGATGGGCGCCAGGTACATCGATTG
>CAYTYV010000400.1:0-6248 GCA_964441055.1 uncultured Polyangiaceae bacterium
CACCTTCGCCCACGACGAGAAGAACCTGGTCAAGCTCAAGTCCTTCCTGTCCGCCAAGCTGCCGCAGGCCTAGACGATGGGGGCTCCGGTCGTCGCTGCGCTCCTCCCTCTGCCCCCAAGCCCCCGCAACTGTCTGTCCGGGAGAGCTCGGCTCGGTTCGCAGCGACTTTTCTGCAGCTAGGCGCGCTGCTGGCGCTCGGCGTTGGGCCTCGAGCTGGTCGGCGCGCCTCGTCGGCTGTTCCGCCGGACCTGGCTCGTGTCGGGTGAGCTTTGGGTCTCGTCGGCGAGCAAGTCCTGCACCAGATCGCGACACTCGGGCTTGTCCCGTAGATCGGCCAGCAGTCGCTCGGTGACATCGGCGAAGGACTTCTCGAACTCCAGTCCTTCGCGCGTGCGCAGCACCACCTGGGAGCGACCTCGCGCCAGATCCTCCTCCAGCGCTTCGGCGTGGCGGGCGAGCTGGCTTCGCAGCTGCTCGATCTGTTGGCGCAGGCCTTGGGCCTTGCTCTCGCACGCGTCGCGACGCGCTCGGTAGCGGCCCAGCTCCTGGCGCTTGGCGTCGGCCGTGGCGCGGGCCGCACCTGCCTGCTCGAAGATGGGGGGATGGATCTGGCCGGATTGCTGGGCGGCCTCGGCCTCGCGGCGGGCGGCATCTGCGGCCGACAGCAGCGCCCCGAGCTCGCCCGTGGCGCGATCCACGTCCTCGCCGTGGGTGGCCGCCTCGCGCATCACCCTGGACTCCTCCTGCGCGAGCTCCTCTACCCGCCGACCGATCTCGGCCCGCAGCGCTCGGCCCCGCCGTTCCAGCGCGTCAAGTCGGCGGGTCAGGCTGGCCACCTCGCCTTCGAGCCGACTGGCGCGCGCGGCCAGATCCCAGGCGCGCGACAGCGCTGCCATCACCTCCCGAGGCGTCTCCTTGGTGGAGTAGACCCGCGAGACCATGCGGGTGAACACCGCGGCCCGGCTGGCCCACTCGGTGACCCCAGGCGACTGCGACGGAGGCGGCGGCGGCGGGCCCACGGGCACGGGCTCGTGGCCTGCCACGTCCCAGGCGTGGGGCGCGGGCAGGCTGCGCTGCAGCGTTTTCAGGTCCTCTTGCAGATGGTGTGCGTCCCGGTAGCGGTCCTTGATGCGCTTTTCCAACAAGCGCATCACGATCTGCTCGGCGGCGGGATCTACGTCGGGATTGAGCGTCCTCGGCTTGGGCGGGGCCCGCATCTGCTGCATCTGCAGCAGGGTGTCGCGGTCGCGGGAGCGGAAGGGAAGCCGCCCCGTGAGCATCTCGAAGAACAGCACGCCAAGGGCGTAGAGATCGGCCGCGGGCGTCACGTCCTCGCCGCGCGCTTGTTCCGGAGCCATGTACTCGGGCGTGCCAAAGACCGCCCCTTTGGGGGCCAGCCGGGCATCGCGCTTGAGCGTGGCCAGGCCGAAGTCGAGGATCTTGACGAAGTCCTGGCGACCACCGCGCTCGACCAACCAGATGTTGTCGCTCTTGAGGTCGCGGTGGACCACCCCGAGGTCGTGGGCGCGTCCGAGCGCGGCGCACATCTGCTCCATGATGTCGACGGCGCGAGCCATGGTCATGGGGCCGCGGGCCAGCGCCGTCGCCAGCGGCGTGCCGACCAGGAACTCCATGACCAGGTACAGCTCACCGTCCTCGGTCTCTCCGATGTCGTGGATGTCGATGATGTGTGCGTGGTCGACGCGGTTGGCGGCTTTGGCCTCGCGCAGCATCCACGCCCGCAGATGCGTTTCGCCGCGTAGATCAGGGCGAATGAGCTTGATGGCCACGACCCGATCGATGAGCACGTGGCGGGCGCGGTAGACCAGCCCCATGCCGCCTTCACCAGCGGGGGCTTCGAGGCGATAGCGACCAGCGACGACCTTGCCCATCATCGGGTCGCTTCGCTTGCGGGACACGGACCGTTGGGTGCGGAGTGGCATGCGCGGCAACCCACTAATCATAGCAGCGCCCAGCAGCTGCCCGAAAGCCCTTCCGGCGTGCGAAACCACAAACGGCTTGGCATGGAGCGGGCGTCGGGTAAGCGTGGACGCCGTGCCATCGACAACCAACGCCAAGTACCGCGGCACGGTAGCGCGCCCGGGCCCTGCGCCATGCGTCGCGTGGGCCCTGGCCCTGTTGTCGCTGTCGCTCCTGCTGCTAGCGGCAGGCTGCGCCAGACCCGCTCCAGCTGGCTCCGATCGGGCCCACCGAGCAGCCGGGCCCGCGGTTAGCGCATCCACCCGCGGCGGGGGCCGCCTGCACGGACCTGTGCGGCCGCGCGGCTCGTCGGCGGGCGGGGCGGAGGCCGGGCCGTCCGAGGTCGTCTCCAGCGTGCCATCGACCGTCTCGGCGAGCGGCGCGGCCACCGCGGCGTCCCCGTCGGCGACCGCGGCGGACGACGGCGATGTCGCGGACGCCCGGCCTCGGCTGACCAGCCAACAGTACCAGACGTGGATCTGGGCCAAGCCCCGAACCGGCGGGCGATTTCTGGGCACGATCCGCGTGGGCAGCTCCGTTGCGCTGCGCTCGACCGAGCGCGTTGCGGGCCAGGGCTGTCCGGGCGGCTTTTTCCGGATCGAGCCGCGCGGCTACGTCTGCGCCGACCGCACCGTCACCTTGGAGCCCGACACCCCCTTCTTGCGGGCCGTGGCCCACAGCCTACCCGACCGAGGGCCCTTTCCCTACCGCTACGCCCTGTCGAACGGCGCGCCCATGTACAACCGGATCCCCACGGCCCGGGATCGCCAGCGCACCGAATGGCGTTACGGTCCCGCGGGCAGCTATCGGCCGCTGGGGCGCTTCCAGCGGGGGCATGAAGCGCTGGCCGTGGACCAGCCCATCGCGGCGGTCGACGCCGTGCCGAGCTTCCTCTTGGGAGGCGGCTCGGCCCGCGGTCGGCCGCTACAGGCGTTTCGGCGGACCATTCCGCACGGATCCATGCTCTCGTACACGCGCGCCTTCGAGGTGGACGGGCAGACCTATCTGCTGAGTGCAGATCTGACCGTGGTGCCCGCCGACCGGGTGCGGCCATTTCGCCGCAGCCGCTTTCGCGGCATCGAGCTCGACGAGCAGTCCCGGCTACCCATCGCCTGGTTCCGCGGCAAGGCCCGCCCCCAGTACCACCGACTGCCGAGCGGGCGGATCGAGCCCAACGGCAAGCTCTGGCCCGTACGCAGCGCAGCCCGACCGACGGGCACCCGGGTCGAGCAAGATGGGCGCCACTACCTGGAGCTGGTCGCCGTGACCGCGGGCGGGCGCGCTCGCGCCGCGGCAGGCCCGCCCGAGCCGCGGTATGCCGAAGCGGCCGATGTCACCGTGGCCGAGCGGCTGACCGAGCGGCCCTTTGGCGTGCCGCCCGGAGCGAAGTGGATCGCGGTGAGCATCACGGCGGGCACCCTGGTGGCCTATCGAGATCTCGAGCCCGTCTACGTCACGCTGGTCTCGCCCGGGCAGGGCGGCGTGCCCATCAAGGGCCGCGATCCGGTCAAGTACAGCACCACGCCGCTCGGCGCCTACCGCATCACGTACAAGGATCGCGCGGCCACAATGTCGCCCGAAAAGGGCGAGAACCGCTCGTTCTGGATCGCCGACGTGCCGTACACGCAGTACTTCAATCCGCCCTTTGCCCTGCACGGCGCCTACTGGCACGAGAGCTTTGGCGAGCCCATGAGCGCGGGCTGCCTCAACGTCTCGCCCATCGACGCCGAGCTCCTCTTCGAGTGGACCGACCCGCCAGTTCCCGAAGGCTGGCAGGGCGTCACGGGCGCCGCCGCCAAGGAAAACGGGCCGACCAGCGTCGTGGTGGTTCAGCGCTAGCCAGACACGGTGTGGATGGCGTAGACGCCCTTGGCGGTGGCGATGGTCTGCTCGGGCCCGCTCGGGTGGAACAGGCGCACGTCCGCCACGCCGACGTGGCCGCCCACGCGAAGCACCGTGGCCTCGGCCACCAGGGTCTCGGGCTGGCCCGGCCTGAGGTAGTCCACGCGCAGATCGATGGTCGAGACGCGGTGCCGCACGGGCTCGAGCTCGCTCCAGACCGCAAAGCCCCCACAGGCGTCCGCCACCGCGGAAATGACCCCCCCGTGCATGGCCGGCCGAACGGGATCGCCGATGAACTCGGCGCGCCAGGGCACCTCGAAGCGGGCCTTGCCCGCCCGAAGCCCCGTCACCCGCACGCCCAAAAAGGCGTTGAAGGGCACGTGCTTCTCGACGAACTCGGCGAAGCTGTCGTAGCGGTCCAGCAGCGCTTTCATGGGGTCGTCAGACATCAGGTGCATGGGGTAGCGGACTGGGCGATCGGTTCGCAACAACTTCTCGACCTCTACGTCACTAGCCCGAGCTGTAGTAAGAAGGCTTTCCGATTCGGTCGAGACGAGCCCAGCGGGCCGCGGGAGGAGTCATGTTGCGACGACTGATCATGATGCGCCACGCCAAGAGCGCGTGGGACACCGATGCCCCTAGCGACCACGCCCGTCCGCTCAACAAGCGGGGGCGGCGCGATGCTCCGCGGGTGGGGGCGCACCTGGCCGAGCGCGGCTGGCTGCCCGAGGTGGTGCTGAGCAGCGACTCGGCCCGCACGCGAGAGACCTGGGAGCGGATGAGCGCGGCCTTCGACCGGGTCGAGGTGTGCTTTTTGCCCACGCTCTATGCTGCGGGCGTGGGCGAGGTGGCCGAGGCCTTGCGCCGCGTGCCCGACCAGATCGGCACCGTGTTGATGCTCGGGCACAACCCGGGCTGGGAAGAGGTCGTCGAGCGGCTCACGGGCGCTCCCGTGCTCATGACCACGGCCAACGCCGCGCTGCTCGAGCTGGAGGCCGAGAGCTGGGCCCAGGCGGCCTCGTCGGACGGCTGGCGGATGGAGGCGATCATCCGACCCAAGGAGCTCGGACCGTCGTGACGGTCGGCGAGCCCGCCGAGACCGCTCCCCTTACCGCCATCGAGCCGCGGATCGTGCGCATCGCCGCGGTCGACGATCCGCGCATCGCCGACTACCGCCAGGTGCGCGAGGCCGATCTGCTCGGTCGGCGCGGCGCCTTCGTGGCCGAGGGCGCGGTGGTGCTGCGCGTGCTCGTCGAGCGCGGCCGTTTTGCGACCCGCTCCGTGCTGCTGGCCGAGCCCCGGGTGCCGAGCTTTGCGCCGCTGCTCGCCCGGCTGGCCGACGATGTGCCCATCTTCGTTGCCCCGCCCGCGCTCATGAACGAGGTGGCTGGCTTCCGCATCCACCGCGGCATCCTGGCCGTGGGCGAGCGCGGCGATCCCCTGCCGCCCGCCGAGATCCTCGATGCGGCGCGACCCGGCCCGCGTCTTTTGGTGGCGCTCGAGGCGCTCACCAACCACGACAACGTCGGCGGGGTGTTTCGCAACGCCGCGGCCTTCGGCATCGACGGCGTGCTGCTCGACGACCGCTGCTGCGACCCGCTCTACCGCAAGGCCATCCGCGTCTCGGTCGGCGGGGCGCTGTGCGTGCCCTTTGCGCGGGCTGGCTCGTCCGCCGAGCTCTTGGCAGCGTTGCGCGGCGCGGGCTTCGTCACCGTGGCGCTCACCCCGCGGGCCGATGCCGTCGAGATCGGAGAGCTCGCGCGCGCCTTGACGGTGGCTCGGGCCCCGCGCCTGGCCCTGCTGCTCGGCACCGAGGGCCCAGGGCTGAGCGCGGCGCTGCTCGACGGAGCCGACCACGCCGCTCGCATCGCCATGGCCGCGGGCTTTGACTCGCTCAACGTGGCCACGGCCTGCGGCGTCGCCCTGCACCAGCTCTGCCTGGCCCGCCGCAGCGCGCCCGCTTGTGCCGATGCCTCGTGCTGAGCTCGGGTCAGGCGCGGCGCTCGCGGACGAACACAAGCGCTACGACCGAGCGGCAGTCGCTGCTTCGGGGGGCTGGTACGGCGTCGCGCGCTCGCGCAGCCACGACTCGATGAGTGGAAACACCTCATCGGGCGCGTGTCGGGCAAGCACCAGCCCGCCGTGGCCGTAGTCATCGCGGTGACCCGCCTCTCGCCCGAAGGTGCAGAAGGTCTTGTCGTCGGAGCCTGCGGCGTCCCGAACCAGGGAGACCGATTGGGGTGGAGCCAGGCGATCGCGCGATCCGGCGATGAGCAGGAGCGGACAGGTGATGCGGCCTAGCCGCGGGGAGTCGCTCGATCCCTCGATGTCTACGATCCTTCCGACCTTCGCCCAGCACAACGCCCGCTACGCGACGCCCCGCTGGATATCGTCGGCCAGCGACGCCATGACGCGTCGTAGCGCG
>CAYTYV010000401.1:0-6240 GCA_964441055.1 uncultured Polyangiaceae bacterium
CGTTTCTGGCGTTCTTCGGCGACTTGAACGGCCATCTGAGCATCGAGCAGTGGTTTGCGCGGGACACGCGCGCCTTCCTGAAGCACCTGGAGAGCCTCGGACGGGCACCGACGACCATCAACCGCGTCTTCCGCACGCTGCGGCACTTCGCCCGCTGGGTCCACGAGCAGCCCAACACGCCGTTTGCGGCCGTCGGGCTGCCCACGGCGGGCATCAAGGAGCTGGCCGTCGACGAGCCCGAGGCCAAAAAGCTCGAAAAGCGCGAGGTGTACGCCTTGTTCAAAGCGGCCGACAACCTCGTGCTCACCGAGACGCGCAAGAACAGCCGTCCCAAGCGCAACCGCGCCATCCTGGCCGTGCTGTACTACACCGGGCTCCGGGCTACCGAGCTCGTACGCCTGCGGCTCGCCCAGTGGGACGGCAAGCGGTTCAAGAACGTCCGTCGCAAGGGAGACGTCCGCACCAAGCTGCTCTACCTGCCGCCCGACGGCCGCAAGCTGCTGGACGCCTACCTCGAAGGCGAGCGACCCAAGGATGAGGCCAACGCCGACGAGGACTGGTTGTTCCTGGGCTCTGGCGGCGCCGGGCTGACCCGGCGACAGGTCCACAAGGTGCTCGTCCGAGTCGCCAACGAGGCCACCAAACACGGCGGCCACATCCACGTGCACCCTCACCGACTCCGCCACACCTTCGGCTTCGAGGTCCGACAGCGGACCAAGAGCGACAGCGAGACTGCGCGGCTGCTTGGACACCAGTCCGACAAGTACGTGGGTCGCTACGCTCGCTCGACGCAGGCTGAGCGCGAGCAGCTGCTCGACACGCTCGAGGTGGGGGTGGAGTAGCTTCGCAAGAGGCCCTGCTGCCCACGCTCCGCTTCCTGCTTCGACGGTGGCGGGGAACAAGCGCGCCCGCACCCGCACCTCTGGCACCCCCAGCGCGGATCGGGAACAATGGAATCATGTCCAAACCCGCTGTCGACATCGACTTGCTCACCCGGGATCAGAGGCTAGAGCTGATCGAGCAGCTCTGGGACAGCCTCCGCGACGAGGACCTCATGCTCACGGATGCGCAGCGCGAAGAGCTCGATCGGCGCCTGGATCGCCTCGATCGAGAAGGGCCCGTCGGCATTGCCTGGGGGCAGGTCCGCGCCGAGATGGTTGGCTCTGAGGAATGAAGAGCGTCATCTTTCGCCCCGAGGCTCGGCGCGATGCGCTGGAGGCCTTCTGGTGGTACGAGCGTCAGCGGGCGGGGCTGGGCGCCGCTTTCCGAGACGAGCTGGAAAGGACAGTTGCACGGATCCGCGAGAACCCGAAGGCGTATGCCGTTCTTTGGCGCGAAACGCGGCGCGCACGGCTGCGCCGCTTCCCCTACGCGGTGTTCTACCGAGAGTACGCAGATGCTCTCGTGGTCGTCGCGGTGCTCCACGGTCGCCGAGACCCCAACGCATGGCGACGACGCGTGACCTGAGGGCGCACCGCCGCCGCGGCTCTCTCCGGCGCGAGTGGTACCGCGCCCGCGTCCTCGCACCCGCCCATGCCCGCCCGCTCCCCCGCCCACATTGCCCCTTGCCGGACGCCCCCGCCCACGCTACGCCCCCGGGCAGGTGAGGGCGGCGCCATCGTGGCTATCCGGTTGGGGTCCACGGGCGGTTCCCGACACGCCCGAAGCTCCGGTCCTAGGACGGTCTGAGCGGCGTGCCGACCGCGCAGCCGTCACCGCCGACCCGGACGGGGTGCGCGTGTCGCCAACAGAGCTGGGGGCCAGAGACGGATGATGGTGCTTGTGCTGGTCGCAGTGCTCGCTTCGGCGGGGCTCTGCTTCGCGGTCGTGCTGGCGCGGCGCCTCGGTCGGCATCCCCAGGGCGATCTGGAGATCGCGCGCGCCGCAGCGCTGGTCGCGGGCGGCGCCCGTCGGTATCTGTCCCGCCAGAGCGCGGTCGTGGGTGCCGTTACGGCCTTGCTCGGTGCGGCCGTGCTACTCGCCTACGGCATCGCGTATCAAGCCGAGGCGACGGTCGGCACGTCCACGCGCGCCTTCGGGCTGTGGGCCACGGTCTCGTGCCTGCTCGGGGCAGCGCTCTCGGTGCTCGCCGGTTGGGTTGCCGCCTCGATGGGGCAGGTGGCTGCCGCCCGCGTGGCCCGCGCCGCGCGTCGCAGCCTGGATGCGCCGCTTCAGCTCGCCGTTCGCGCTGGCGCGGTCTCGGGTCTCGCCGTGGCGGCGATGGCTCTGCTCGCCGTGGTGGGCCTGTACCTGGCCGTCCGTCTGCTGTCGATCTCGGTGCCGTCCGAGGGCGCGCTCTCGCTGCTGACCGCGCCGTCGAGCCCGCTGCTGCTGGCCGGCTTCGCCCTCGGCGCCTCCTTTGCGGCGCTGCTCGCCGAGCTCGGCGGTGGCATCTTCGCCTCGGTCGCGGATCTGGGCGCCGACGTGGTCGGCAAGCTCGAGGCATCGCTGCCCGAGGACGCCCCGAAAAACCCCGCCACCGCGGCGGATCTTGTGGGCGATGCGGTGGGCGACAACGCGGGCCGCGCGGCCGCGGCATTCGCCTGTACGGCGACCTGCCTGTTGGCGGCGATGCTCGTCGGCGCCAAGGTGGCCCACGCAAACCCCGGCCTGCCGTCGGCGACGGCCGTGGTGCTATTCGCGCCCGTGGCGGGATGCTTCGGGCTGGTGGCGGCCGCCTTTGGCGTGCTCGTGGTTCGCACCGATGACCGCGAGGAGCCGTTGAGCGCCCTCGGTCGAGGCATCTATGTCACCGCGGTGCTGTACGCCGTCGCGCTGGTCGGCGCGACCAAGTGGCTGCTGGGGGGCCACTGGCTTTTCCTGTCCGCGTGTGCCGTGCTCGGCTGCGTTGCGACCGTCAGTCTGTTCCACGCCATCCAGTACTACAGCGAGCAGAAGTATCGCCCCGTTCGCTTGCTGTCCGAAGCGGCCCGCGGCGGCGCCACCTTGACGGTGCTGCGCGGGCTACTGACGGCCATCGAGGGCACGGTGGTGTGCCTGTCCATCGCGCTCGCGGTGGGCACGGCGGCCTATGTCCTGGGCGCGGAGTCCGGGCTGGAGGGCGGGGGGCTTTGGGGGCTCGCCCTGGCCATGGTCGGCCTGCTGGGCACCAGCCCCTACGTGCTGGCCATGTACGGCATGGGCAGCATCGTGGACATCGCTGGCGGGCTCGTCGGCATGACCACGGCCGCCGAGCGTCCGGACGTGCAAGCGCGCACCCGGGTGCTCGACGAAGCGGGCACGACGGCCAAGGCGCTGGGTGGCGCCTTGCTGACGATCGGTTCCGGCCTGGGCTGTCTCTTGCTGCTGGCGGTGTTGCTCGGCGAGCTGCGCGGCGGCGACGCGGGCGAGGGAGCCACGGGCCTCATCGATGTTCGCAACCCGCTGCTGTACCTCGGCGGTGCGCTCGGGTTGATCGCGGTGGCGCTGTTCGTCGGGGTGATGCTCTCGCGGCTTTCCCAAGCGGCGCGGGGGCTGATCGACGAGGCGCGCACGCTGCTCGGAGCGGATGGATCGATGAGACCCGCGGGCTCGGCCGCGGGCTCGGCGGAGCGCTCACCCCGACTTCTGGGTGGGTCCGTGCCGCCCGCAGCTTCGGTCGGCGAGACGGGCTCGGCGGAGCCGCCGCAAGACGAGGGCAGCGCGGATCCCGAAGGGCGCCTCGAGCGAGCGCAGATGGCCTGCGTCGAAGCGGTCTCGCGCATGGCCTTGCGCAGCATGCTGCCTCCCGTGGTAGTCGGCCTCGGCGTGCCGCTTTTTGTCACGGCTCTCTTGCGCATCGGCGAGACGGGCGATAGGGTCACTTGGTCGGCAGAGGCGCTTGTGGCCCAACTGTTCGTCGCCACAATCGTCGGTGCCCTCGGCTCGCTCCTGTTCACCCATGCAGGAAGCGCCTGGGACAATGCCAAGAGGTATGTAGAGAGCGGCGCGCACGGCGGCCCCCACGTCGTCGATTTCCGTGCCCGGCTCGTCCCTGCGGCCGACGCTGCCCATGCTCACGAAGAGACCCGGGTCCTGAATCCTCCCTACGTTGCCGCCGTCATCGGCGACACGATCGGCGACCCTCTGGAAGGCGCCGTCGGTCCCGCTACGCAAGCTTTGGTGAGAACCCTAACCGTTCTGGCCCTGGTGCTGTTGCCGCTGCTTCTTTGATTTCCCCTTCATCTACGGATTCCGTGCCGCCTCCCATCTCCAATGCGCTTGCGACGCTTAGCGATCGCGGTCTCCGACGATTGCTGGGCGCACGTACCTTTCTGCGGGGCCTGGAGTACTTCCGTCGACGGGTGGTCGACGGCGTGCGCATCGACGGCACGGTCGCCACCGGTAGGGTGCGCGCCAACGATCAAGAGCCCTTCCACGTGAAGGTGACGCTGACGGCCGACGGGATCCAATCGAGCTGCACCTGCCCGGTCTTCGCCAGAACCCACCAGCACTGCAAGCACATCGCGGCGCTGCTCATCAGCGTGCGCGACCACGCGCGCAGCGAGCAGTCCAGGACGCCGATGTCGCCCATCAGCCCGCCAACGGCCCATGCCGGAGGCGAGTCCAAGCGGGCGCGGCGGCGGCGGGCCCGACTGAGCGCGGCCGCAGCGGTCGGCGTGGCCCCTCACCTGGTGGCCGACCAGGACGCGACCGCGGGGCAGACCGGCATCGCCGCCTGGCTTCCGCCAACGGGCATCTCGGCGGGGCACGCGGTGGAGCTGCGCGTCCACGTTCGCCAGGGGGCGCTCACGGTCACGGTGCTCGACGCCGAGGCTCGCGTGGCGGTGCTGCCCAGTGTGGCGCTGACCTGGCAGGCGCTGTTCCCCACCGAAGCCCGCGAGGCGCTGCGGCTGCTGGCGCGATTCGAAAGCGGCAATCCTCGTCACCCCGCGGTCGACGTGCGCGGCGAGGACGTGGCCGAGCTCGTGCCGCTGCTGCGCGAGTGCAAGGTGCTGCTCGAGCCCGCCCTCAAGCAGCTCCGCTTTTCGGACGACGTCTTGCATCCTCGCTTCGATCTCGAGACCGTGGGAGGCGACACCATCATCGTCAAGGCCAGCTTCCAGCGCAACGCCGACGGCCGTCGCTTTTCGCTGCTACACGGCGGGTGGTTCGAGGGCTGGCCCTGCTGGCACGTCGACACGCAGGAGGGCATCGCCCGTCCGGTCGACAAGCGGGTCTCACCAGCGGCGATGCGCCGTTTCCTCAAGTCGCCGACCATCGCCGAGCCCATGAGCGAACTCGGCGGTCTGGTCGGGCAGGGACTTCCCAAGGTGGCGCTGGAGTCCGGGGCCGAGCTGCCCGATCTGTCCCAGATCGCGGAGGTCATCGACCTGCCGCCGACCTTCCGCATGCGCGCGAGCGGCTCCTTGGTGGAGGCCAACGCCTTTTTGTACGCGGCCTACGGCGACGAAGAGCTGGCCGTGCGCGCCGATGGGATCACCCCCCCCGTGATCATCCAGCCGCCCGAGGAGGGCAGCAAGCGCGCCCGCTGCGTCCGCGTCGACATCGCCGCCCAGCAAGAGGCCGCCGCGCTGCTGCTCGAGCTCGGGCTGGGGCCCGACGAGGCCGGGGAGAGCTTCGCGTCGACTGGCGACGATGCCATCCGCTTTTGGACCGAGGGCCTGGCCGAGCTGCCCGAGGCCTGGGACCTGTTCGTGCCCGAGCATCTGGTCGACACGCAGGTGCGCAGCCAGCCGCTGTCCTCCTTCGCCAAGGTGACCTCGGGCATGGACTGGCTCAATGTCAAGCTGTCGTTCCAGAGCGATGGCGTGGCCGTGGATCCCGCCGAGCTGCGGCGCTGCCTGGGCGAGGGCCGCAAGTACGTGCGGCTCGACGATGGCTCCTTTGCGCCCTTCGACCCGGAAAAGGTCCAGCAGATGCTCGACCGGGAGGTGGAGCTGCTCACCGCGGCGGGCAAGGACGGCAAGCTGCCGCTCAGCCACGCCGGTCGCGTCCAGGAGCTGCTCGGGCGGGTGGACAAGCCCACCGTGGCGGCCAAGGCCCGCAAGCTGTTCGAGATGCTGGGCGACGTCGACCGTATCGAGAAGGCGCGCAAGCCCCGTGCGCTCAAGGCCAAGCTGCGCCCCTATCAAGAGGAGGGGCTGTCGTGGCTCAAGTTCATCCACGGGCTGCGCTCGGGCGGCGTGCTGGCCGACGACATGGGCCTCGGCAAGACCATCCAAACCATCGCGCTGCTGCTAGCAGTCCGCAAAAAGGACAAGCCGCTGCGGGTGCTGGTGGTCTCGCCGACCTCCGTGG
>CAYTYV010000402.1:0-6217 GCA_964441055.1 uncultured Polyangiaceae bacterium
TGTCAAAGCACACCGCCGTGGCGAGCTTCGCCCTGCTCGCGGTGTTGATCGCTGGCCGCCCCCTCGATACTATGATCGAAGGCGCATCAGGGGGCGGTTTCGGGGCGGACCGCCAAGCGCGGGAGGTGGCGGATGAGGCCTGCATGTTGGCTCTTGGCAATCGGAGTGACGGCCATCGGACTGGGCATTACCGAGACGGCCTTGGCGGACTGGGAAGCGTGGACCTCCCCTGCGGGGAACACCACCCTTCGCGGCGTTTGGGGGCGAGCCGACGACGACGTCTACATCGTCGGCAAGCAGGGCGTCATCCTGCACTGGGACGGCGCGACGCTCGAGCAGATGAACAGCGGCGTCGACGTCAACTTGCACAAGATCTGGGGTCCCCTGGACGGCACGAACGATACCTATGTCATCGGCCACGAGGGCACGATCCTGCACTGGGACGGCCAGGAGTGGAGCCCCATGGAAAGCGGGATCAGGACCACGCTCTGGCATGTCTATGGCACCTCGTCCCAAGACCTATACGCCGTGGGCGTCGAGGGCGTCTTTCTCCATTGGGACGGCGCGCAATGGACGCCGCTTGACTGCGGAACGGACGAGTGGCTCAACGGCGTCTGGGCTCCCCACCCGGGCGAGGCCTTTGCCACGGGCAACGGCGGGACGATCGTGCACTGGAACGGAACGAGCTGCTCGCCCATGGCGAGCGGCACGAACCTCACCCTCAACGGGGTGTGGGTCTCGGGTCCCGACAACGACTTAACCTCGGGTGCCGCGGGGTTGGTCCTCAACTGGAACGGCACGAGCTGGATCTCCGTTCACACAGGCGACGGCCCGCTGAACTCGCTCTGGGGCCGCGGGGCGCGTCGCGTCTATACGGTCGGCGTGGACGGCTGGGTCATGCGCTGGGATGGCGATACCTGGACGACCCTGCCCGCTGGCACGAGCAACCACCTGCTAGACGTGTGGACCCCCCGCAACCTCGGCGTGGTGTACGTCGTAGGACAGGGCGGGACCATCCTACGGGGGGTGTTCCCAGCGGACTTCTCGCCAGGGGGGATCCACCAGGTGCCGTCGTAGCTCGGCTACGCCGTTTTGCCACCGCCGCTTTGCCGAGCCTTCCGGCCGCGCGGCTTCGAGCTTCGGGACGAGGAGCCGCCGCCTCGTCGTCGGCGCCGCCACCAGATGACGGCGCCCAGAGCACCGCCTAGCGCGCCCAGCAAGGCAGCCACCTCGACCCAGCCAGAAAGCAGCAACGAGCGGTGGATGAGCGCGGCGTGCGCGGCGTTCTCACGCGGCAAAAGGCCGCCCTTTTCCGCGATGTGATGGAGCAGGCTCACCGCCAGCGAGCCGTCGGGGATCTCCTGGTGACAGGCCAGGCAGGTGCCCTCGCGCTGCATGTGCGCGCGCTCGGCGTCATTGAGCGGGCGCGAGAGCGCGAAGTGATGGCCCACCGTCTGCAGCTGCTGGCCGTCCTCGGAGACGAAACGCGACCAGTCGTGGCTCAGGTTCTCGACCGCGTGCATCTGCGGCGAAGACTGCGCCACGATGGGCTCGCCCCGCGCCGTCATCAGATCCACGTGGTGATCGCGGTCGGGCGCGTCAGTGTGCGCGCCCGCCCGAATGCCGTAGCCCAGCGCCTTGGGATCGGCGTGGCACGACTCGCAGGACCGCGCCCCCTTCTGCACCGTGTGGGGCTGAAGCGGCGACATATCTGCGGCGAGCTGTCCCTCGGGACCCGCGCCCTCGACGTCGGGAATGCGAAAGATGTGATTGGCGACGACGGTCTTGCCGTGGGCGTTGATCACGGTGAGCGAGGTCTGGCAGCCTGGCACCACGGGGCTGATACGGCCCTCGCCGTTCTGGCCGAGGGCGGGGTCCTCCCAGCGCAGATACGAGCGCGTCTCGACGATCTCGCCCGATAGCCGCATCGCCTCGGCAGCCAGGGTATGCTCCTCGGTCAGGCCGTCGGCGCGGTGCTGCCTGCCGAGCTCCACCCAATCGTAATGGGCGGCGTCCTTGGTGTAGTCGATCTTGATGTGGCAGCCGTAGCACTGCGGCGCCCAGCTGGCGTGGCAGGCGTAGCATTCCATCCGCTCGAGGTGCCGCGGCACCTGCGCCATGGCGACCCGTCCCTCGAGCGAAAACCGCTGCTCCTTCGCTTGCGTCTTCAACGGGGCCAGCGTCTTGAGCTCGCCCGAGGCCAGCAAGACCTCGACCCGATCGCCCTTGCGAGCGGCGTTTCCGAGCGGATTGCCCCTGGCCGACAGCAGATAGCCGTCGCCCTTGGCCATGGCCTTGCCCTCTTGGGCGAAGCGCGGAAGCTCATCGGCGGTGCCGCGCGCGGCGCCGCGCTGGGGCGTCTCGGCGTACTCGTCGCCATAGCCGAGCGGCAGCTCCCAAGGGAAACGCTGCGGCGTGCCGTGGCAATCGAAGCACTCGATCTCGACCGCGCCCGATATCGCGCCGATGAGCCGGTTGGGGGAATGCACGTCCAGGCTGGTGTGGCAGTCCTGGCAGAGAAAGCCCTTTTCCGCATGCAGATCGGCGCGCATCTTGAGGTAGCGCTTGCCGTGCAGCGCCCTTTGCGGCTCGCCCTCGGCGGTCCACGGCCCTTCGTACGGCGTCTCCATCAGGCCCTGGAAGGACACGCCGATGCGACGGCCGCGGTTGTGGCAGCTGGTGCAGGTCTCGACCGGGATGCCCGAGTACGCGACCGTCCGAGCGCGCACGGGGCTGTCGTGGCCCGACTGGATGGAATGCACCAGGACGTGGCCTGCCGCCTTGCGGTCGATGGTGGGATCCTTCCCTTGGTAGAGACCAGCATTGCCATAGGGAATGTGACAGGCGCTGCAGCCCATGCCGCGATAGTCGCCGTAGCGCTGCATACCCCGTACGCCCAGATGGCAGCGCTGGCATTCGCCGCGCGCGTAGGTGAAGGCCGCCAGCGACGGATCGCGACTGACGTCCGCGGCGCCGTGGGGAGCGCGAGGCAGCCCGATCATCTCGTCGACGAAGACGTTGGGCTCGGCGCGACCGAGCGCGGCGAGGTAGTCCCTGAAGGCCTCGGTGCCCACGACCTCGTCCTCGGGCTCGTTGCGCACGGGGTAGTTGGCCCAGCCGTGCTGGTAGCCGCTCAGCCCGCCGAAGCCCCAGGCGGTGCCCTGGATCTTGCCCGCCTCGGTCATCATCAGGCTCTTGCGCTCGGCCTGCACCTGCCAGCGGTGACAGGGGCCACAGCTATGGGCGTTGATCCACGGGCTACCCGGATCCGGATAGAAGCGCTTGGGACCGGGATGGTCCGCGAAGTAGGGAGGGCTCGAGCGGTGGGCCTGCTCGGCCGCCTGGTCGTACGCCTCGGTGCCCGGTTCGGCATCCTCGGGACGGCGAACCGTGGGATCGCCGCCATGGCACACGACGCAGCGGCTATTCGCGCCGCTCGAGCGAGCCACGGCGGCGATGCGCTGCGCCATGCCCGAGTCGGCGCAGCGGATGGGCTCGATGCCCTGGTGGCAGCTCAAGCAGGCGTTTTGTCCGTCCAGCGCCTCGCCGTGCTCGCCGCAGGCCACGGGCTCGATGAAGGTGGGCTCGACCTCGGCATCGGCGTCGTGCCCCGGGGCCAAGCGCGTTGGCGGGGGCTCGCCGCCGCACGCGCCCAAGGCCAGCGCTGCAAGCACAGCGGCTAGCGAGATCGCTCCTTGGCGCGCGCTCATGCAGGCTCCTCGATGGCGTGGGTCAGGCGCCAGCCCCCGTCGTCGCGGAAGCAAAGCCGCTCCGCCGTGCGCGCCCCCTACCCCGCGTGCTTGCCCAGAAGCTCCGCCAGAGCGGGCACGGCCTCCTCGACGTGCTTGCTCGCGGCGGGACGGAGCTTTAGATAGGTGCGGCGTATGAGCGCGCTCGAGGCGTTTTCCGCCTTGGCGTCGGTGACCGAAAGCAGCGCCTCGGCCACGCGGGAGCGCTCGGCCACCAGGTGCTCGGGCGGCGACGAGCCGCCGTCCACGGCCTTTTGCCAGAAGGGATCGAGCTTTTCCACCCACTCGTCGAAGAGCTTGTTCACCACTTGGCGGATGAAGCCTGGCTTGATGCCTTTGACCGCCTTGTAGCCGGCCTTGACGACCACGCCCGACATGCCCTTTTTCTTCTGCACCTCGCCGTCCACCAGCAAGACGCAGTCGTCGATGACCGGACCTCTCCGGCTCGCGTCGCTCAGAGACTCTTTCAGGCTCACGCTCGCCTCCTGTTCTTGCCCCTGCTAGAGCGCGCTCGCGGCCACCCCGAGGATCATCAGTAGGATGTAGCCCACGATCATGAGGCCGGCTCCCGCAATGCCGATGATGGTGAACATCTTGCCCTTGGAGAGCTTCTCCTCGGCACCGAGGTAGTCGCCGCGCGCCGCCATGTTCTTGGCGTCGTTGCAGAAGATGATGCCGATGATGCCGAGCGGCAAGCAGCACATCACCGTGCACAAGATGGCGAGGATGAACCAGGTGTTGGCCTGCGATGCGATCCCGGGATCGCCCCCGCCGCCTCCGGGAGGATAGCCGGGAGGACCGCCAAAGGCGCCTGGACCAGCGGGCGGCGGAGCGCCGAAGCCGCCACCAGGAGGAGGAGCGCCGAAGCCACCAGCAGGCGGCGGAGCGCCAAAGCCGCCACCAGGAGGAGGAGCGCCAAAGCCGCCACCAGGCGCGCCACCGGGTGGGGCGCCAAAGCCGCCATGAGGCGCGGCGAGACGGCTCTCGTCCGTCTCGACGTCATCGCCCGCCTGGTCCTTCGCTGCGTCGATGGCCTGATCCGCCAGCTCGCCCAAGCCCACGGGCGGCCTAGTCGGCCCTGTCTCTCGCACTGCGTGGTCCGCTCGAAGCACGTCTACCTCAATGGTCGAGGGGATTGCACTGCGCAACCCGAGCCGCGCTTGTATCCGAGAACGCCGCCGAACTCCAGGCCGACGCACGCTCGGGCTAGACGCACGCTCGGGCTACTTGCCCACCCGGATGCGCTCGCGCCCGATGTTCTCGTCCCACTCGTTGCCGTAGCCCTCGTAGTGGACCCGGTAGCGCTCGGGTCCCACGACGCCCACGATCACGGCGGGGTAGTGGTAGTTGTGCCACTCGACCGTGACGCGATCGCCGATCTTGTACTGGTTGGACTTGGCGGCCTCGAGCGCGGTCTTGCGCACCTTCTCGGGCGGATCGGGGATGGTCACGGGCCCCTCGACAAAGCCCTTGATGCGACTGCGGGGCACGACCTCGTCCCAGATGACGTCGTAGCCCTCGTAGTGGACCTTGACCTTGCCTGGCCCGGGCACCTCGATGATCCACGCGGGGTAGATGTTGCCCTCCCACTCGACCAGCACGTGGTCGCCCACGTCGTAGGCGCGCTTGCAGCCGGTCGCGAGCGCCCACAGCGAGAGCGCCAGAACGAGCATCATCAAGGTGCGCAGAGCAGACATGACCGTGGAGCCGAGCGGTTGTTGGGCGCGGACCACAAAGCTTAGGCGCCCGCCATCCGGGCGCAAGGGGCTTCGGCTTTGGGCCTCTCGAACTGGAGCAACAGCAAGCCGTGCGCCTACACGCGGGGGGCCAAGCCGAGCTCTGCGAGCCCTTGTGCCCACGGCACGATGCGCACCTTGCCGACTTGTCGGGCCTCTGGCTCGCGGGATAGGCAGAAGGCATCCGCATCCGGAAGCTCGGCCGCGAACCGCTGGATGGTCCGCAGATGGCGATCCGGAACGTCGACGGCGGACTTGATCTCGACGAGGGCCAGGGGGCGGCCCGGCCGTTCGATGACGAGATCGATCTCCGCACGGTCCTTGGTGAGCAAGTGATAGAAGCGGAAACCCCGTCGCAAGTTGGCATTGAGACGGTGCGCTTCGGCCACGATGAAGTGCTCGAAGCCGCGCCCGTAGTCGTACGTCCCCGGCTGCAAGGGCAGCGAGAGCATGCCCGCCAATGCCCGCTTCACGCCCGTGTCGAATAGGTAGAACTTGGGGCTCAGCGTCTGCTGCTTGCGGAGCGATCGGTGATAGCCGGGAAGCATGAACCCCACGAGCGTGTCCTCGAGGATCTGGAAGTAGGAACGGACCGTCTTTGGATCCACGCCGATGTCGGAGGCGATATTGGAGTAGGTGAGGATCTCGCCGCTGTTTTGGGCGGCCACTTCGAGGAACAGTCGAAACGGGCGCTCTCGCCGAATGAGCTGCTCGGCGATGACCTCCTCCTTG
>CAYTYV010000403.1:0-6192 GCA_964441055.1 uncultured Polyangiaceae bacterium
GCCCTTCTTCGTCCTGGCCACCGAGAACCCCATCGAGATGGAGGGGACCTACCCCTTGCCCGAGGCGCAGCTCGACCGCTTCCTGCTCAAGGTGCTGGTGCCCCCGCCCAGCGAGGACGAGCTGTGCGAGATCGTGGCGCGCACCACGGGTCAGGAGCGCCCCCCGCCCGAGCCCGTGCTCAGCCGGGCGCAGATCCTCGAGCTTCGCTCCTCGTGCCGCGACGTGGCCGTGGCCGAGCCGATCATGCGCTACGCCGCCCGCTTGACGGGCGCCAGCGATCCGAGCTCAGCCGACGCGCCCGAGCTCATCGGGCGGGCGCTGCGCTACGGCGCAGGCGTGCGCGGTGCCCAGTCGCTGGTGCTGGCGGCCAAGGCCGTGGCGCTGCTCGACGGGCGAGCCCATGTGGCTTTCGACGACATCCAGAAGGTGGCCAAGCCCGCGCTGCGCCATCGGCTGATCCGCTCCTTCGAGGGCGAGGCCGATGGCATCAGCGCCGACCAGGCCATCGAGGCCCTCATCGACCAGGTGCCCGCGCGTCCGCGCGAAGTGGAGCGAGCGAGCGCGTGATCCGCCGAGTCGCCGCCCCCGGGCTCGCGTGGCTGCTGGCTACGACGCTGCTGCTGGTGGCCGCGAGCGCCGCGGCCCAGCTCGAGCCTGGCGCGGGCGGCTCCGAGGATGGCGCGGGCGGCTCCGAGCAAGGCGCGGGCGGCGGCTCCGAGCCTGGCGCGGCTCCCTCGTTGCTCATCGACGCGACCCCCGTGTTCGGGCCCTCGTCGCTGCGCTCGGGGGGTTGGGGCGAGGTCTTGGTGCGCATCCGCAACGCAGGCAAGGACAATGCGTCTGGCGAAGTCGTCATCGCCAGCTCGAGCGGCATGTGGGGCGGCGGCAGCCGCAACCTGAGCCGAGCCTCCTTTGCGGTGGGTAGCGGCGCAGCGGTCCACCTACGCGTTCCCACCTGCGTGGGCGACTACGAGGAGCCGTCGCTAGAGGTGCTGGACGCCACGGGAAAGCGCATCTTCGAGCAAACCCTGCCTCGCCCGATGGACATGACCGCCGTGCTCGTCGACGTGAGCCGCGCCTCCGCTCTGGGCGCTGCCCTGCGCGATGCGCTGGTCGGGGCGCGCGTCTATCCCTTGGGAGCGCAGGGCCGCTACGCGCCATCGCCTGGCGGCGGCATCACGGCCACGGTGGCCTCGCCGCGCTACGACGAGCTCACGGGCGAGCCCATCATGCCGCTTCACGGTGCCGCCTATGCGCAGGTGGCCGCGGTGCTGATGCACTCTGATGACCTCGGGCGGCTCGAGGCGGCCGAGCGCGAGGCCCTGACCACCTACCTGCTCGGCGGCGGGACTTTGGCCCTGGTGATCGAACGCCCCGAGGACCTTCGTGACCCCACGCTCAAGGCATGGGTCGGCGGCCCGGTCTCGCGCATCGAGGTGCAGCCGGTTAGCTTGCGCGCGCTCGAGCTGCCGCAGCATCCACCTGGCGGAAGCACCTCGGCTGGCTCCGAATCGTTCCGCGCCCTGCGACCGCCGCGGCAGCCGTCCGACGAGGTGCGAGCTGCGCTGGCGGGCTACTCCGGGGGGAACCTCCGAGCCAGCCTGTACGGCTCGAGCGCGCCCTACGGCCTGGGCGAGGTCCACCTCTTGGCCTTCGACCCTACCCGCAAGCCAGGCGTGGACGCTCGGTGGGTGCAGGGCCGCATGATCGATGTGCTCAGGCGCGCGCTCGAGCGGCGCAGCTCCGTCGTGTTCCCCCCGGGTGGCTATCGCATCCTGTCGCCAGAGATCCGTCGGCAGCTCGATCCCAACGAAGGCTCGCGCTGGGCCATCGTGATCGCCGCGCTGCTGCTGTGCCTGTACGCGGTCGTGGCCGGGCCGGTTAACTTCGCCGCCTTCCGCAAGCGGGGCCGGCCGCTCCGGGCCCTGATCTACCTGCCCGTGCTCTCGGGGCTCACCTGTCTCGGCATCGTCGCCATCGGTCTTGCGGCCAAGGGCTGCACGGGTCGCTCCCGACACCTGACGGTGGCCGAAGCGGGTGCGGGCATGGAGGTGGGCATCGCCCGTCGCTGGCGCGGCTTCTACACCCCCTCGGCCACCAAGCTCTCCATCAGCAACACGCGCTTGACGTCGGTGCTGGCGACCGAGCGCACCGAGCCTGGCGAGGAGCCCGGCGACCTGCTGGTGGTCGACCGCGACGGCGCTCGGCTGGCGGACCGCGCACTGCGGCCTTGGGAGGCTTTGGTGGTGCGGGAGGACGGGCTGGTCGACCTGGGCGGGGGCATCGGCCTGGTGCGCGACGCGAGCGGAAAGGTCGAGGTCCACAACCGCACGGGCCGCACCCTACGGGGCCTTTTGCTCTTCGATGCGTCTCGCCACGCGGGCTTTCTGGCGGAGCTCGCCGATGGCGACTCAGCCTCGAGCACATCGTTTGTGCCCGCGACGGGAGCCGCGGTTTCGCACGTGACCGCGGCCGGGATGCGCGTGCACTCGATCGAGCTCTACAGCGTGGCCACGCAGCTCAGTGGCGCATCCGAGGGACTCGATGAAGCCTGGTCGGCCGTGCTCGACACGGCCGGCTTCGACACCGATTGGCTGCCGCCTGGCGTGCCCGTGCTGCTGGCGCAGATCGACGGCGGCGAGGGACGAAGCCACGACTCGGGGCTGGTGGTCGACCGCGATCGGCTGCTGGTGCGAGTGGTGGGCTATGGAGACAGGCCATGACGGTCGTGGCGAGCCCCGATGCCCACGTCGATGAGAGCTACCCGGCGATCCGGGTCCGCCACCTATGGCACCGCTACGGCAGCAGGAACGTGCTGCAAGACGTGACCTTCGACGTGGCGGGCGGCGAGATCTTCGGCTTCATCGGACCGAACGGCGCGGGCAAGACCACCACCATCCGCATCATCGCCACGCTCATCGAGCCCATGGCCGGGCGCGTGGAGATCGACGGCATCGACGTGACCATGGCTCCCGAGCAGGTCCGCCGCCTCGTCGGGTACATGCCCGACCACGCCGGGGTCTACGACCGGATCACCGTGCGGGAGTACCTCGAGTTCTTCGCCGACGCCTACCAGATCCCTTCTCTCGGAGTGGTCGACGCGGTCCTCGAGCTGACGGACATCGAGCCCTTGCAGCAGCAGCTCGTGGCCACCTTGTCCAAGGGCCAGAAGCAGCGCTTGCAGCTGGCGCGCATTCTGCTCCATGACCCGCGAGTGCTCATCCTGGACGAGCCCGCGAGCGATCTGGATCCGCGCGCCCGCATCGAGATCCGCGATTTGCTGCTGGACCTAAGGTCGCTCGGCAAGACGATTCTGCTGTCCTCGCACATCCTTAGCGAGCTCGCCGACGTGTGCACCTCGGTGGGCATCCTGGAGCGCGGCCGCTTGATCGTGGCCGGTCCCATCGACGAGATCGCCGACCGGCTGGCCAGCCGTCAGCAGGCCGTAGCTGTGGGGCACGCTCCGCCCATTGAGGGGGCGCCCGCGCCCTGGCAGGCCCCGCCAGGCCAGGCCGCGGCTGCGCCCGCAACGACCGCGACCGCGTCGCCCCCGGGGCAGCAGGCCGCCGCTTCGCCCCCCGCCGCGTCGTGGTCCCAGCCTCCGCCGCGCCTCGTGGCGCCTCCCCCGCCGCGTCGCGGGGTCAAGCTGCGGGTGCTGGGTGACCCCTCGGCGGCAGCCTTCTCGCTCAACGGCGGCCCGGGCATCCTGGACGTCCAGGTGGTGGGCAGCGCCCTGCACGAGGGCTATGCGGGCGGCGACGACAAGGTCGCGCAGATCGTGAGCCACCTGGTGCATCGCAACTTCGGCGTGGTGGCGGTCGAGCAGGAGCGCAGCGATCTCGAGCGGATCTTCCTCGAGGCCACGCGACGCTCCGAGGAGCGAGCCTCATGAGCTTGCAGACCGGCGTCGAGACCCCTCACGGGCCAGCCTCGCGGCAGCTCCGCGACCGGGTCAAGTACCGCATGCGGCTCTGGCAGTCCGAGCCCAACCCGCTGTGGATGCGCGAGATGCGCCAGGCGGCGCGGCTGGTGCGGACGCCCGTCATCCTGATGGTGCTGGCCGTGCTGGTCACCATGCTGATGGCCTCGCTGGGCGGGGTGATGGCTGGCAGCTTGAGCCCAGCCCAGACCGGTACGGCGCTCTTCCACGTGTTCTTCTCGCTGGCCTTTTTCGTGGTCAGCCTGGTGGGTCCGGCCCTGGCGGCCAACTCCATTGCCTCCGAACGCGAGGGCCACACCTGGGAGGCCGTGCTCCTGACGGGCATGCGGCCTGGCGCCATCGCCCGCGGGAAGTTCTGGGCGGCCTACACGGCCATGGCGATGTACATCGTGATGCTGGCGCCCGTGGGCACCTTGCCCTTCCTCTTCGGTGGGGTCACCCCGCTGGAGGTGGTGGTCGCCTTCGCCTTCTTGTTTCTGTTCGCCCTGCTGGGCGTGGCCTTCGGCCTGGCCATCAGCGCCAAGATGCAGAGCCTGCGCGTGGCCCTGCTCGTCACCCTGCTGCTGGCCATCTTCATCTCCATCATGGCCTACCTGGCCTTTGGCGTGGGCCTTTCCGTGGCCGCCCACCAGCTATGGGACGGCGTCATCGAGGGCGCCCCCGTGTGGCTGCCCACGGCCTACAGCCGCGCCCCCTTTGACCTCGAGTACGTGGCGCTGCTGATCGTGCTTCCGGTCATCGCGGTGGCCCTGCCCGCCTGGTTCCTCTACGAGGTCACCCACGCCAACCTGACCAGCATCACCGACGACCGCTCCTACGGCCTGAAGAAGTGGTTCGTGGTGACCAGCCTGGCCTTGACCGCCGCGGCCGCGGTGCCCATGGCGGCTGGCCGTCTGGCCGATCGCGACGAGTTTCTGGTGGCGGGCATCTCGGTCTTGGTGCTGTACTGGCTGTTCTGCGCCTTCGTCTTCCAGGGCGAGCCCTTGGGCCCGTCGCGGCGCGTCAAGGCCATGCTCGCGGGCGCTCGGCGGCTGCGCCGCTGGCTCTCGCCAGGAGTGGTCCCCGCCGCCTGGTTGCAGCTCGGCTTCGTGCTCTTTGGCTTTGCCGCGCTCACGGCGGTGGGCCTGGGCTACATGGCGCTGGTCCCGAGCCCGAGCTCGGCCGAGCAGATGGAGCGCACCATCCTGTTTTCCGCCTATGCCACGGGCTTCTCGCTCTTCACGGTGGGCCTGGCCGCGCTGCTACGCGCCCGTGCCAAGAGCTCTGCCGTGCCGCGGGTGCTGCTGCTCGTGCTGCTGCTGTTCTTGGCCACGGGTCCGTGGATCGCCGCGGCCATCACCGGGGTGCTGGCCCTGGCCGGCTCGGGCTCGAGCGACGCTGCCCTGGCCGTGGCCTGCCCCTCGCCCTTTTACGCCTTCGTCGCCATCGGCGCTGTCGGCCGACCGGATCCGACGATTCCCGTGATCGCCAGCATGTCCTGCTCCATCCTCTACGGCGCGCTCGGCATGGTGTTTCTGGTGATGGCCAGCACCCGCTGTCGCAAGATCATCCGCGAGCACGAGAGCCTGCTCGCCGAGGCCGACCGAAGGCTCGCCGAGGAGGACCAGCAGCTCGCCGAGGCGCGAAGCAAGGCAGAGGCGGCCATGGAGCGCGATGCAGCGGCGTTTGCGGCCGTCGAGATGGGCGCGGAGATGGGTGCAGAGGGCGATGCAGCGAGGGACGGCGACGCGGCGGCAGAGGGCAGCGGCGAGAGCGAGGACGGCCATCCGCAATAGTGACGAGACACCACGGCACGAGCCTTGGTGCGCAGCGGCCGCGAGCAGCCGCGTCAGCCCCAGCTACTCCGCAGAGACCAGGCCCACCCGCACGGCGTAGCGGACCAGACCGGCCAGGTCGTGGATGTCGAGCTTGTCCATGATGCGGCCGCGGTGGCCCTCGACGGTCTTGGCGCTGATGTGCAGAAGCTCGCCGATCGCGCGGCTGGATCGGCCTTCGGCCACGAGCTGCAAGATCTCGCGCTCGCGCGGGCTGAGCTCGTCGCGGCGCTCAGCAGGCTTGCGCTGGCTCGCGGGCGCAGCAGCGTCGCGGAGCAGCACCTTGGCAGCTGCTGGGCTGAAAAAAGCATCGCCAGCAGCCACCGCGCGGATGGCGGCCACCAGATCGCCGAGCCCCGCGCCCTTGATGAGATAGCCGCTGAAGCATTACAGAAGATCAGGTGATAGATTATACCTTTGAGTAGAATTTCGAGGTT
>CAYTYV010000404.1:0-6116 GCA_964441055.1 uncultured Polyangiaceae bacterium
GGTGCTCCTGGTCGGCTACCTGCTGGTGTGGATCTTCTCGGTGGGCAGCCCGACCCTGGTCGCCGCGGCCTTCCTGATCATGACGCTGGCGGCCGCGCGGGCCGCGGTCAAGCGTCCCAGCCGATGGTTTCGCGGGATGTACCCGCGGGTGCTCGTCACGCTGATGCTCACCGGAGCGGCCACCACTGCCACGGCGACCCACGTCATTCTGGCGGTCGAGCCCTGGTACCAGCCGCGCTACTTCCTTCCGCTCTTGGGCATGGTCTTCGGCAACAGCCTGACGGGCATCTCGCTGTGTCTGGACCAGCTTCTGGAGGCGCTGGACGAGCGACGCGGCCGCATCGAGGTGGCCCTGGCGCTGGGGGCGAGCTCCTGGGAGGCCTCCCGCGACGTCGTGCTGGGGGCGGTGCGCCGCGGCATGATTCCGATCATCAACACCATGAGCGTGGCAGGCGTGGTGTCGCTGCCGGGCATGATGACCGGGCAGATCCTGGCCGGGGCCGAGCCGCTGCAGGCGGTGGCCTACCAGGTGGTGGTGCTGTTCATGATCGCGGCGGCCACGGCGCTCGGCAGCATCTTGGCGGCGCTCCTGGTCCAGCGTCGGCTGTTCAACGCGCGGCATCAGCTCTTGGCCGACCGGATCATACGACGCCGCGAGTAGCGAAAAGGCATTACTCGACGGTAGCGTCGATGCGCGCTTTTCTGAGCTGCTCAGCGATGCGGGCGAGCTTGGGGTGGCCGGGCTGCAGCTGCTGCGCGATGGCGAGGTGGCGCTCGGCCTCGCCTAGCCGGCCGGCTCGGCGCAGGGCCTCGGCCAGGTTGGCGTGGGCTCGGAAGTAGCCCGGGTGGCGCGCGAGCGCGCGGCGGTAGGCTTCGATGGCCTGTGCGGGGTCGCCGCGAACGACGTGGGCATTGCCGATGGCCACGTCGGTGCCCAGGTTGGCCAGCCGCCCGCGCGAGCGCTCGAGCTCGCCGAGCGCACCGGTCGCATCGCCGAGCTCGAGGCGGGCGAGGCCCTGGAGCAGGGCGGCCTCGCCCGAGCGCGGATCGATCTCGACAGCGCGGCCGAGCAAGGTCATGCGTTCGGACAGGTCAGCGCTACGCGCGCGGCTCAGCAACCGGCTCGATAGCCAGCTTCGCGCCGCCGCAGGCAACAGGGCCACGGCAGCCACGAGGCAGGCGGCATGGGCGAGCTGGCGGGCGCGGCGGCTGGGCCAAGGGCGGCTCGAGGCCAGCACCAGCGCGAGCGGCGCGATGACGCCCGGCTGGTGAAGCGGCGCATCGCCGAGGGCGCAAAGGGCCACCGTCAGCACGCAAGCCCCGCCCGCCCGCCAGCGGCGACCGAGGTCGAGCAAGGCGATCGCTACCGCGGCCGCCAAGGCGAGCAGCGCGGGCAAGCCGCCGTGCGCGGCGACCTCGATCCAGTCCTGGTGGGCGGTAGCCGCGTTGGCAAAGCGCACGGCTGCCGCGGGCGCGTCCAGGCCCGCGAGCAGGGCTCCCTGGGCGTCGAGAAAAGCCCAGGGAAAGTCGCCGACGCCGAGGCCGAAGGGCTGCGCGCCGAGGGCGACATCGAGGCTGGCGCGCCAGATCCAGATGCGGCCCGCCCAAGCGTCCGCTAGACCGCCCAGCGCGGCTCCGATAGCCACCAGCCCGACGACTGGCACCAGCGCCAGCCAGCGCCACCTCGGGCGGCTGAAGACCAAGGCGGCAAGGGCTAGCGCCAGCCAGGCCGTGCGCGAGCTCGCCAGATAAAAGGCCGCCAATGCCATCGCGCTGGCCACGGCGGCGATAAGCCACCTCCGTTGCCCCGCGGCCCGCAGCCGCTCCGCCCCATCCACCGTCAGCGGCAAGCTGGTCGCCAAGACCATGCCCAGCCAGTTGGGGTTGCCGTGAAGGCCATGTAGCTCGAGGCCCCGCGCGCCTGTCGCGACCTGGGCCAGACATGCTGCGGACGAGACGCCCGCCACCACCACGGCGCACCAGGTCGCGGCGCGGCGAGCCTGCTGGTGTGGCAAAGCCGCCCCCGTCAGCAGCACGGCTGCGCCCGCGATCCACAGGCCGACAAGCTCCAGCCTATGGTGCTCGCTCCATAGCCACGAGGCGCCGCACCAGCCCGCGAAGAGCAGCCAGGCGCCAGCGGCGGCCGGAAGGCTCTGCTCCTGTCGGTCGAGCAGCTTCGGAGCCGTCAAGGCGAGGCCTGCCAGCGCCACCAGCAAGAGCGCCGCCGTCTTGGTGAGCGAGGCAGGCGCGCTCGGGTCGTAGGCCACGGCCGCAGCGCCCACGCCGAGCGCCAGCGCCAGGGTTGGCGACCACCAGCGCGAGCGCGACAAGCTCGGAGCTTCCGCTCGGACGGCGGCTGGCGCGTGCGAATGGGTCACGGAAGCGTGCGCCCGCGCGCCTCAGCCGATGGGCTTTTCAAACAGCCGGTAGGTCTTGTAGATGCGGCCGCCCATCAGGCGGATGCCAGCGTTGATGGCGTGGTTGTCCTCCAGCGTCCAGGAAAGCTCGGCCCGCTCGATGCCCAGCCGCGCGCAGGCGCGGTTCATCTCCACGTAGAGGTAGGCGCTCAGGCCCGCATAGCGGCGCACGAAGCGAAACTCCTCGCGCACGCCCAAGAGAAACAGCCTGACGCTCTTGAGGCCGCGCACCTTGAGCCGCCAGAGCATTTTGGCAAAGCCCAGCGGAAAGAGCTTGCCGCCAAGGTCATCGATCGCCTCGTTGATGTTGGGCACGGTCATGACCATGGCTGCGGGCTTGCCGTCGATGAACACCAGCCGGGTGAGCTCAGGAATGACGATCAGCTTGAGGTCCTCGGCCGCCTTCTGGCCTTCCCGCTCGGTGGTGGGCACGTAGCCCCAGTTCTCATGCCAGGCGTCGTTGTAGATCGCCATGAACACCGCCATGTCCTCGGCCAGGTTCTTCATGTCCATGGGCCGGGCGGTCACCTCGGGCAGCTCGCGGATGAGCTTGTGCCCCCGCTCGGCGCGCGGCGGCACCTTGCCGACCTCGTAGGTCCACGCGTAGATGTCCTTGACCTTGTCGAGCCCGCCCTGTTCGATGAGCCCAGCCTGGTAAGGCCGATGATGGGGCATCATGATCATGGGCGGCGTATCGAAGCCATCCACCAAGCAGCCCGCATCCTCGTTGATGTTGAGCGAAAGCGGCCCGCGCATCTGCTTCATGCCGCGCCCCTTGAGCCAAGCCTCGGCCTCGGCGAGCAACGGCTCGGCCACGGCAACGTCGTCGATGGTGTCGAAGAAGCCGAAGAAGCCCACGTCATCGCCGTAGCGCTCGAGGTGCGCCCGATCGATCGAGGCCGAGATGCGCCCGACCGGCCTGTCGCCGCGGTAGGCGACCCAGGCCGCGGCCTCGCCGTGATCGAAAAAGGGGTTCTTCTTCGGATCGAGCCGCCCTGCGAGATCCATGTCGAGCGGGCGCACCCAGCACGGGTCGTCCCGGTAGATGTCGTCGACCACGCCGAGAAAGTCGCGCAGGCGAGACTTGTTCCTGGGCTCGAGCTTGCGAATGTCGATGGCCATGGCGCCGAAGGACGTAGCGCCCTCAAGACGGGGCGGCAAGGGCGGGGGCGCGGAGCTGCCGTTGACGAATCACGCCGACAGCGGCTGCACCTCCCGCTGGATCGTCTGCACCGCTCCCGCATCGTCGGCGAGTTGGATCTCGTAGTCGGTCTGCAGGTTCAGCCAGAACTGCGCGGAGTTGCCGAAGAACCGGCTCAGCCGCATCGCCGTGTCCACAGAGATCCTGGTCTGACCATTGACGATTCTGGTAATGCGCGTGATGGGGACGCCAATGCTCTTGGCGAGGCGGTATGGCGTGATTCCCAGCGGATCCAAGAAGTCCTCCTTGAGATGCTCTCCAGGATGCGCAGGTGGCATTTTCTTCTTGTGGGTACGCATGGTTCCTCCCGTCAACGATGGTAATCAACGATCTCGACATCATGGGCGTGGCCGGCTTCCCAGCGGAAGCAGATCCGCCATTGCTCGTTCACGCGAATGCTGAACTGGCCCGAGCGGTTTCCCATCAGCGCCTCGAGACGATTACCAGGTGGCACCTTCAGATCGGGAAGCGAGGTGGAATTGTGGATCTGCCGTAACTTTCGATATGCCCTACGCTGCACGTCTGGCGGCACCCGCCTTACCCGTTCGCGATGGAACAGCTTCTCGGCATCAGCGCCTTTGAAGCTCTTGATCATCGGCAACCTCTACCATCATGGTGAAGCTACCATGATACGCAACTAGTGTCAAGTTGTGAAACTATACCGTAGTGGAGCCCCCGCCCTGCCCGCCATCCGCTCGCGCTTGCGCCAGAAGCGGCGTACCAGCCACGGTCGCGCGTCGGGCACCTCGGCGGCGGCCACGGCCTTGGTCCACTCGGCCAGCAGACGGTCGCCCTCGGCAAAGGCGGCGGCGGGCTCGGGCGGATCGGAAAACCACCTTGCCTCTACGCGGTCGCGCTCTTCGGCGTAGCGCGGCAGCAGGCGGTCGGGGTTGCGGCTCACCAGGCGGTGTAGCTTTTCGTGGCGCCACCAAAGGCTCTGCGCGTCGGCCCGGTCGGTGGGGGCGGGGCCCAGGTCCAGCCGGGCGGCGACCTCGACGGGCTTGAATAGGCCCGTGCACGGAGCCGCAGTGGCGGTGACCCAGTGCCTCACCGCGCCAGGGCGCAGCTCGGCGATCCAAGAGGCGGTGGTCTGTGAGCTCGCTGCCAGCCCGCCCGGATGCACGCAGGGAGCCGAAAGGGCGCCCGTCAGCCAGTGGTAGTCGGGCTCGTGGCCGTGGCCGTCGCCGTGGTCACGCAGGATCGCCGCCAGGTCGGCGGGCGAGCTCGCCCGCTCGGCCAGCGCCTGGGTTCGCGGCTGCCTCAGCCGACATTGCGAGGCCCAGGTCTTGACCGTATCGCTATGCTGCTCGGCAAAGCCCGCAATGGTGAGCCCATTGGAGATGCTGCGCGCGCCGCATACCTCTTCCAGCGCGTAGAGCCGCCCCGCGGTCTCGAGCACAAAGGCGCCCGTAGCGTCCGCAATGATAAAAGCGTTATGGTAGGTAAAACGGCGATTTTCGTACCCGCAGCCACCGCCCTGCCCGTATTGCTCGAGCAGGGCGAGGATGACGTCGACTGCGGCCCGCGCGCTGTCGGCCCGCTCGAGCCCGAGCCGCAATAGATCCATGCCGGTCAAGCCGCTCTTTTGGTAGGGCTGACGGGTGAAGACGGCCTCGTTGCCGATCAACACGCCGTGCTCGTTGGCACCGATCTCGGCCCCCCACATCCAATAGGGGCGGCTTAGCAGCACGGCCGCGGTCTCGCGCACCTGGGGGATCTCGATCCACGTGCAGCGCAGCCGGGCGCCGTCGGGATAGGCCCGTCGCGGCTGCCAGTCGAGCAGCTGGGCCTCGTTGGCGTCGCGGTCCGAGCTCTTGGCAAACCACACGCCGTCGCCCGTCACGATGGCCAAGGTGTCGCACATCAGCGATCGATCCTGCCTGGCAAGAGAAACGGGTAGGAGCGCCGACGGACGCTGCGCTGCCACCAGCGATCGGTCCGCCGCAGCACCTGCATGAGCGTCCACAGGCGCGCGTCTTGTCGGTAGTAGGCTCGGACCTCGGGCTCGTCGATAGCCGGGTCGAGGTGGCGAGCGACCACCTCGAGTAGCGGCGGCACGAGGTGCGCGAGCCCCTCCTTGTAGAGGTTGCCGATGATGTCCATCACCGCGGCGCGCGGCTCGTAGTAGCGATCGAGAATGGACCGCAGAAACAGCCTCCGCACCAGCGGCCGCAGCGCCCGCGGAAGCGAGGCCAGGAACAGCTCGGTGTCCAGCGTCTCGCGGCCGCGCTCGTCGCGCATTAACGGGGTCGAGATGTCGAGATAGACAAGCTTGCCATCTAGCTCGGCCCAGTTGGAGATCTGCGCGTCGATGCCCAAGCGGGGCGATAGCGCACCGAGCAGGCATTGCAGCAGGCGCTCGAAAAGCGCCGCGATCGAGGCCTCGCCGCCGTGGCGAAAGCGGTGAAGCAGCAGCGAGCTCGGCGGCAGGATGGGCTGCACGCAGTAGCCGATGGGCCGTCCGTCCCGCTTCGGCACGAGCTGCACCTCCGTGTCCA
>CAYTYV010000405.1:0-6113 GCA_964441055.1 uncultured Polyangiaceae bacterium
GTCCTGCTCTCCAGCCGAGCAAGCCCGAGCAAGGCTGCGATCCGCACTGCGCGCACGGGCGAGTCGGTCAGCGCCAGCAGCAGCGGCTGCTCGGCCTCGCCGCCCACCTCGCCCAAAGCATGAGCCGCGGCCGCCCGCGCGGTGGGGCCGGCCTCGGGTGAGCGAGCGAGCTCGGCCAGCTGGTTGGCGTAGCGTCCCTTGCCGGTCCAGCCGAGCCCCAGCGCCGCGAGCGCGCGCACCTCGGGCGACGACGAGCGAAGCATGGCCCCGAGCAGCGACTCAGCACCCGGCCCGCTCATGCGGGCCACGCCCCAAGCCGCGGCCACCACCACCGCCTCGCCAGCCGAGGCGCTCGCCGCGCCGCCCACCGTTCGGTCCCTTGGTGAAGGCGCCAGCAGCTGCTGGTAGCGGTCGAGCAGCGCCGGGTCGCCAAGGGCGCCAGCCGCGACCATGGCGCGCACGCGCAGCTCCTGCTCGGCCTGGCCCGTGGCGAAGCTGAACAGCGCGGGGCCGGCCGAGCGATTCTGAACGTAGGCCAGCACCTCGATGGCGATGCGCTGCTGCGAGGTGCGCTTGTCGTGCAGCGCGTCGAGCAGCGGCTTGACCGCGCGGGCGCCGATGCGCGCAAGGCCGCGGCGGGCCTTTTTCTGCTCCTCGGCGCTGCCGTAACGCGCGGCGTGGACCAGCGGGAAGGTCATCGCCCCGTAGAGCTCGACCAGCAGGCGGCGATATAGGTCCTTCTGTGGGTTGCCGAGGGCCACGGGCAACAGCTCGCGCTCCAGTGACTCCAGCGTGCCCTTGCCCAGGTTGATCTGCATGCTCAGCCGCGCGGCTCGCGCCACGAGCTGCTCGTCTCGGCAAGCGCGCACCACCCGGCGGTAGAGCCGGTCGGCCTCGTCCACCTCGCCCGCCGACAGCAAAAGCTCGCCGAGCTCGAAGTAGGCGCGGAACAGCCGAGCGTTCTTGGCGATGGCTAGACGAAGCTCCTCGGCGGCCCGCTCGCTGTCCTGGCGTTGGCGATACATCTGCCCGAGCCGGTAGTGGCCCATCGCATCGTCGGGCGAGAGCTCGACGGCCCGCGCCGCGTAGCGAATGGCATCGTCGTCGCGGTACAGCTCGGCGGCGTACTTGGCCATGCGTTGGTAGTAGGCCCGCGCCCGCCGCGGATCGGCCTCGACCAGCTTCTCCAGCACCTCGATGGCGCCCGGAAGATCGCGACGCATCACCCGGATCCGCTCCAAGCTGAGCAGCGCCTGCTCGTCGCCGGGCGCCAGCTCGACGAGCCTGAGCAGGGTCTGCTCGGCGTCGCCGAGTCGGTGAAGCCGCCGCTGGACCTCGGCCAGCAGGTGCGCGGCGCGGAGATCCGGGGGCGTGCCGCGCAGCCTGGCCTCGAGCGGCGCCACCTGGGCGGCGAGCTCCTGGCGAATGGCCCACAGGCTGACGATGTGACTGCGCGCCTCGCGCTCGAGCAGCTCGTCGCCCCCGGCCTCGGTGAGCAGCTGCTGCCAGATGGCCAGGGCTTCGCCATAGCGATGGTGGCCCTGGCGGCTCGCCGCCGCGGTGCGCTCCAGCGCAATGGCCAGCGCCTTGCGGTAGGCCCGCTCCTTGGGCGCCAGCCGAGTGGCCTCGCGCAAGGCTGCCAGGGCCTCGCTCGGCAGATCGTGCTCGAGGTACACCTCGCCGAGCATGGCCGAGGCGCGGGCGCGGCCGGGCACCACGGTGCGAATCCGAGCCCAGGTCTCCATCGCCTTTTGGCTCTCGCCCGCCTGGTAGTAGCGGTCGCCCAGATCGATGATGTGCTGCGGGTCGGCCGCGCGCTGCCCGGCGATGCGCTCGAGCACCTTGATGGCGCGGTCCGGCTCCTCGATGCGCTCGTAGAAGTCGGCCACGGCCGCCAAGACATCGGGCTCGGCAGCGGCGCGACGCTCGAGATCGGCGATTTGCCGCAAGGCCTTGTCGCGCTCGCCTCGTTGGATGAGCGTTTCGGCGAGCTCGAAGACGAACTCGGCGTGCTGCGGCGCGGCGCGGATCAGCGCCTGGTACTCGTCGATCGCTTGGTCGAGCTGCCCCGCGGTCTGCAGTAGGTGCACCAGCCGGATGCGGGTGTCCACGTCCCGGCCGCGCAGCCGAAGGACGGCGCGGTAGGTCCCGATGGCGCGGTCGACCTGGCCCGTCTCCTCGTAGAGCGCGCCGATGATGGCCAGCCGTTCCGCGTCGCGGCCGCCCTCGGCCTCGAGGATGGCGATGAGCTCGCCGAGCTTGCCCTGCTCGCGGAAGACGTCGGTGAGCAGCACCAGGATCTCGCGGCGAATGCCAGCCTGCGCGCCCGCGATGCGCCGTGCGCGCTCGAGCACCTCGAGCGCCTCGTCCATCTTCTTCTGCTTGGCCAGCGCCTTGCCGAGGTCGCGCAAAGCCGGGGCCAGCGCTCGGTTGTCGCCAGCCGAGGCCTGCACGATCTTGCGGAACTCCGCCTCGGCGCGAGCGTACTTGCCGCGGCTCAACAGCTCGCTGCCGAGCTCCTTTTTGACGAACAGCGAGCCTGAGGCGGCGCGCACCAGCGCCTGGTGGTAGCGCTGGGCCTGGTCGTAGTCTTCGAGGTCCAGGCAGAGCAGCATCAGCTTGCGGATGACGCGCTCCTTGTCGATGCCAGAGGGCACCAGCGGCAGCGCCGCTTCGTAGTGTGCTCGGGCCTCCGCCGCCCGGCCGCGCTGCTCGGCCAGCCGCGCCAGCATGAGCTTGGGGGCCGCCTTGCGGGGCTGGTCTGCCGCGGCCGCCTCGAGCGCCCCGACGGCCTCGTCGTAGCGACGCGCCTCGGCGTAGATCCCCGCCAGGGCAAGCCGCGCGTTGAACTGCTCGGGGCCGGCTTGGGCGGCGCGCTTCTCGAGCTCGGCGATGAGCCCGTCGAGCTTGCCGTCGCGCTCGCGGTAGAGCTCGGCCAATCTCTTGAGCGGAAACACCGCTCCAGGCTGTCGCAGCACGATGGCGGTGTAGCGGGCGATGCGCGCCTCGACCGAAGGGCCCTTGTCCGGTCCGGGCCGAGGCGGACGGGGACCGGGACGGGCGCCTGGCGGGGGACGCGGACGGCGGCCGCTCGGATCGAAGTCCTGGGCCTGGGCCACGGCCGTCGGCGCGAGCAGCGCCAGTACGAGGCATCCAACCGCGAAGCGCACGAGCATAGCCTAGCACCAACGCCGAAGTCTTCGCCGCCCGTGTTGTTGCGCCAGCGCCACGCCCGCGTGCTGCGCGACCGTTCAGTCAGCCGCCGTTGTGGTCGTCTGTCCCGCGGAACGCGTTGTCGTAGCGCTGGGCGAGGCCGTAGCCGCGGCGGGCGGCTCGAGAGGCACCTGCTCCTCGGCGCCCGCGCGTCGATAGAGCGCGATGCGATCGAAGCGATCCATCTCGACCAGCTCGCCGCGCTTTGCCTGCCGCTCGATGCGGCTGCGATGCGCGCTGCGCAGCTCGCCCTCGTCCACCAGCACGTAGTCGGCCGACTTGCCCTGCCGCATGAGGTAGGCCTGGCGACGGTTGGAGATGTGCGGGCCGAGGTGGTTCGAGGCCAGCACGCTGGCCTCGGGCGGGATCTGCGCCACGGTGGCCTCCAGCCAGGCGTAGCGCTCCTTGTCGCGCGGGCTGAGCTGCCGCGCGATGCGCTCGAAGCCGCCGCGGAAGCTGGCATTGCTCACGAGCGCGCCGTGCTTCCAGCTGACCAGCGCCGAGGCCACCACGATGAAGGCGATCAGCGCCCGTCCCAGCCGCCGCGAATCGAGCCCCGCGCGCACGAGCCAGCTCCGCCCGCTCGCCACGTGCTCGAGCGCGAACACGGTGAGCACGAAGGCGAAGGGCGTGAGCCAGCTCGAGTACTGGAAGTGGATGCGGTAGACGGCCTCGCGGTCGGCCAGCATGGTGAAGGCCAGCCCGAACAGCAGCATGATGCGGCCACGCGGCGCCACGAGCGGCAGCAGCCCCAGCGGCGCGAAGATGTACAGCAGATAGAGGATCTTCTTGGGGTTCGTCAGCGCCGATTGCAGGGCATAGGTCGGGTTGACCAGCACCGAGGTCATCAGGCCCTGGATGCCGTCGCCGTGCGGGATCAAGCTCTTGAAGTAGTAGGCGTAGGAGTAGCCCTCGCGGCTGGCGTCGTTGAGCATGCCGGTCGGCATCACGTAGCGCTTGATGGCGATGTAGTAGGCCGCACACACGAAGATGGTCGCCCAGCCGAGCGTCGAGCTGCCGCGGCGCGGCTGCATCACGGCGTAAACGCCCACCAAGGCGATGACGAGCGGCACGTCCTCGCGGCACAGCAGCAGCAGCAGCAGCACCAGCCCGTATCGCTTGGTCGCCCGGCTCTCGTAGAAGTAGAGCAGCCAGAGCGCGAGCGGCGTCATCAGCGTGAGCGAGTGGAACTCGTACATGTTGGCGCCGTGAAGCGCTGGGTACAGGGCATAGGCGAGCGCCAGCCACCAAGCCGCCGCCGCGCTCCGCAGCTTTCGTCTGGCGAGCAAGGCGAGCGGGACGACGCCCGAGCCCAGCCAGACCGACTGCAGCACCAGGATGAGCTCGGCCCGCGGGTAGATGAGGTACAGCGGCGAGAGCAGCACCAGGATGGGATCGGTGTGGGCCGAGACGTGCGTGCCGCTGTTGATGAGGCTGCAGCCGAGGGGGTTACCGTGAATCGACTGGTAGAAGATGTTGTCGTAGTAGCCGAGGTCGATGGTACGCGTGTTCAGCGAGTGGTGATTGGTGATCGCCAGGTCGGAGAAGAAGACGGCGTAGCCCGCCCACAGGCCGAGCAGACCGACCGGCAGCACCCAGCGCGACAGCCGCTCGGCGCCTCGCCCGCCTGGCAGCAAGGGCTCGCTGCCGCTAAGGGCGTACACGCTGGCCGCGAGAAAACCGGCAATCAGGGCGGCCAGGCAGACCGACCAGATGGGATCGGTGGACTCGATGGATGGCGTCCTAAGGGCTGCGACTAGCGGCAGCGCGAGCAGCGCGACCAGCACGCGGTTGAGCCACGCAGCCGGCCCGATGAGGTCCCAGCGCCGCGCGACCACGCGATGGCCCAGCACTGCGGCGAGGTAGAAAGCAACCACGACCGCCAGGCCGCCCAGCGCCCAGCCGAGTGCCTCGGCCGACTGCTCGGCGCTCAGCTGGTGTCGGCGAAGCCCGGCCGCCTCGTGGGGATGGGCGAGCGCCCACGCCCCCGAGCCCGCGCAAATTCCGTAGAGCAGCGGCCACGTCAGCCAAGTGCGCGCAGCCCCGACGATGCGGGAGGGTGCCTCGTCGTTTGGGGTCAACACGGCCGCAACCAAGTGGGGTCGGCCAGTGGGCCGAGTGGACTGCGGATAGCCGGCGAGCCGCTCGGCTGTCAAGCCCGCAGGCAGACGGCCAAGGCGCGGGCAGGCCGAGCGCTCGGGCGCGGGCGCAGGGGAGGCCAGCCGCCGCCGACAAAGAGCTGGTCTTCGGCCGGGATCGTTGCTGGGATGGGCCCATGAAGCTGCTCGTGACGGGTGCGGCAGGGTTCATCGGCTCGCTGCTGACCGAGCGTCTGCTCGAGCGGGGCGACGAGGTGCTCGGGCTGGACAACTTCGATCCGTTCTACGACCGGTCCATCAAGGAGCGAAACCTCCGCGGGGCGGTCCGCGCGGGCTTCGAGCTCGCCGAGGGCGACATTCTGGATGCGGCCCTGCTCGATCGGCTCCTCTCCGAGGGGCGCGTCGACGCGGTCGTGCACCTCGCCGCGCTGGCGGGCGTTCGGCCCAGCGAGGCCGAGCCCTGGCGCTACCAGCGGGTCAACGTCGAGGGTACGGCGCGGCTGGCCGAGGCCATGGTGCGCCACGGCGTCGAGCGGCTGATCTTCGCCTCGAGCTCCTCGGTCTACGGCGACAACGCCTCGGTGCCGTACCGCGAGACCGATCGTGTAGACCAGCCGGCCAGCCCCTATGGAGCGAGCAAGCGGGCGGGCGAGCTCTTGCTTCGCACCTTCGGCGCCATCCACGGGCTCAGCGTCTGCAGCCTGCGCTTTTTTACGGTGTACGGTCCTCGACAGCGTCCCGAGATGGCCATCCACAAGTTCGTGCGACGGATCGAGCGTGGCGAGCCCAACACCCTCTACG
>CAYTYV010000406.1:0-6109 GCA_964441055.1 uncultured Polyangiaceae bacterium
ACAAGCCCAAGTCAGTATGGAGAAACCCAAACGTTGTCGCTGCGTTTGTGATTGCAGTCGGCGGAGCTTTCGGGGTCGGCTATTGTTCCAAGAGCACATGCGTTCCGAAGGAACAAGCGGAGTGTGCCTGTGGTGGCGGCCTCAAGGGGATCCAAGTGTGCTCGAATGACGGCAAGGAGTACTCTAAATGCGACTGTTCTGCAGCCAGTTCGCCCAGGGAGTCCGGAACCTCAGCAGCCACCACCGGCTCAGACGCCACCAGCTCAACCAGTGCTGCGGAGTCTCAGCCCAGTTCTAGCGGTTCCGCCTCCAAACCAACAGACTGCCAGGAACCACCTCCCTCGACCGCTGGACAGTACTGCATCCAAGTCGCCCGCGGGCTCAACGAGACTGTTGATTTCGACGCCGTTCTAGGTGTCGGGCACGAAGCAAAACGCCTCTTGGGTATCTACTGGAAGGATGTCCCGCCAAAGCCTCACACAAGGCTCCTCGTTGACCGCGATGGCCGAAGATACGCCGCCAAAGTTGCTACATGGGGACATGTCTCCCAAGTATCTGCACATAGCGTGTGCGACTACCTGCTTCGATGTCTGGACTGGCACGGTGAGTCCAGTGCAGTGAACAAGGAGTGCAAGGTGCTCCCAATGTCAGCGTGCTTGAAATGACGGGCTCGCTTGGCGGCGAGCGTTTCAGATGGCTGCCGCCCAATGTGGCGTTTCCCTCGAGAGCGATGCTGGGCCGTAGCCCACTCGCCCTCTGCGACTTCAAAGGGGCGAAGGGGTCCCGCAGCCGTCAGCGCTAAACCACGCCCTCGAGCTCGGCAACCAGCCGGGGAAGGTCTACCGTCACCACGTCCCACACGATGTTGCGATCGACCGAGGCATAGCCGTGAACCAAGCGGTTGCGCATTCCGATGATGGGCCGCCACGGTATCGCTGGAAGGCTCTCCTGGGTGGAGGACGACACCCTGCTCGCCGCCTCACCGATGACCTCGATGAAACGCTCCAGCGCGGCCGCGAGGATATCGTCCTTGGCGAGGTCCGCACGGCTATGCCCGCCTGCCGCAGCCACTGCCAGGCGGGCGTAGTCGAGCATGTCGCCCAGCAGCACGTCGTCTTCAGGCGGCCTCATACAGCGGGACGGCCTCGTCCAGAGCTCGGCCGCGAAAGCGCGGACTCAGAAAATCGGGTGTATTCAGATCCACCTCGCGGCCGAACAGGTCCGAGAGCTCGTCCTGGATCGTGATGAACCGAAGGCCCACGGGTCTACCAGGCTCGAACTCGACGAGGAGGTCGAGGTCGCTGTCGGGACGAAGCTCCCCTGTGGCGGCCGAGCCGAACAACATCAGGCGTCGGATCCCGTGTCGCCTGCACAGCTCGACGAGTTGTGGCTGGTCAACCGCAAGGAGGCTCATCACGATACCTGCATTCTAGCACGCCGCTCCGAACTCCAAGCCGACGAAGCGCCGCCGCGAGGACATCGTCCTCGGCGAGATTCACACGGCCTCGCTCCCCTGCTGCGGAGACCTCCAGGCAGGCGTAGCCGTACCCCAGCTCGCACCGACGAGAGTGCGGGTAGCGGCGTGTCGATGATCCACTTGGGACAGATCGGATCGCCGTTGATCCACTTTGGTGACCAAATATCCTACATTTAGGCACCTGGCCCGATGGTTGCAGATGGCGGCGGCAGCGCGCCAGGACTATCAGGAGACCCGCGCAAGAGGAATCATGAGACTCGCTGCTGTCATTCCGTCCACCCTTACCGCTCTCTTCGTCTTGCTCGCGGCCTGCGGAGGCTCGGACACGGGGCAGGCCGCCAGCGATGCGACCGACATGCCCTACGCCGAGGGCTCTCGCGAGGCGCGCGCCGTGCTGGTCATCTCGAACGACACCGAACTCGGCTTCGAGCAGTTCGACAGCAACGAGCACGTCGGCCTGGACGCTCGGGCCGCGCGCAACCTGGTCGATCACCGCGATGGCCCCGACCCGCTGAGCCTCGACGACGATGACCCCTTCGACACGCTGGCCGAACTCTGGGGCGTCCCCTACTGCAAGAGCCGCTGCGTCGGAAAGCTCCTGGACTACGCCAAGCGGACGGGGGTGTTCGACTCCCTTGGCGACTACGGCGGCGCGCGCGCCATCTTCTCGCCGCAGCCGATGGCCTATAGCCACCTGGTCGAGGCGGCTCGGCTCATCGACGCCGCCGAGCACTCCATCGACATCGCCATGTACAGCTACAGCCACCAGGATCCGGTCCGCGGCGCGCTCGAGCGGGCGCTCGACCGCGGCGTGGCCATCCGCTTTTTGGCCAATACCGATCTGGCCAACTCGAGCTCCAAGGCGGGCGGGCTGGAGGCCCTCGGCATCGACGTGCGACGGGTGACCAAGATCATGCACCACAAGTTCGCCATCATCGACGGCCCGCGCAGCGACGACACCCTCGATCGGGCGAGCACGGCCAAGCTGCTGAGCGGCAGCGGCAACTGGTCGTCGAGCGCGGCCACCATCTACGACGAGAACACCGTGGTCATCGAGGGCGGCTATCCCGAGCTGACGCTGCGGCTGCAACGGGACTTCGACACCCTATGGGCTGGCTCCAAAGACAAGGTCTACGAGCCGAGCTTGGTCTGGGACCAGACGCGGGCTGACATCACCGACGCGATCATCGCCCAGGTCGAAAACCCCAACACCCACGCTTGGTTCACCTCGGTAAACTTCGAACCGACCGGCAACCAGGGCTGGTCGGCGCTGGGCACGACGGCCGTCACGGACCAGCTCGTGGCGGCCATTACCGCGGCCGAGAGCTCGCTCGACATCGCCTCGGGGCACTTCGTATCCATACCGATTGCCCAGGCCGTGGCCGACGCGCTGGCTGCCGACCCCGACCTCGAGGTGCGCATCGTGCTCGATTGCCAGGAGACCTCCAAGGGCCGCGAGATCGGCGAGCTCAAGGAGCAAATCGAGGCTGCGGGCGGCAGCATCTACTACAAGTGCAATACCCATCGCTGGCACTACAAGCTCGCCAAGCAGATGCACCACAAGTACGTCATCGTCGACGATGCCGTCCTCTACACGGGCAGCCTCAACTTCTCGGACAACGCCGAGTCCAACACCTTTGAGAACGTGCTGATGTTCCAGGGACCCGAGCACGCCGAGCTGCTCGAGTCCTACCAGGAAAACTTCGTCACCGTGCGGCAGTACGGTCGGGCGGACGAGCTGGCCGCCCTGACGGAGCTACAGGACGAGATCGTCTATGGCGACGCGGTCCCGCTCACCTGGGCGCCGCTGTCGCTGGAGCTCGACACCTTCGGCGAGCTAAAGGACCTCATCCGCGAGCATTGCCCAGCGACGAGGTATTGGGAAGACACGCCTGAAGCGCGGACCTACGACGTGCTGTTCAATCGGTACCCGCAGTGGTTCGAGCACTGCGAGAAGACCGGCTACCCCTGGCCCGAGGTGCCCGCGGAGCTGCGCGAAGACTGATGGCCGCTCGTCGGCGCCGATCACCCCTGGCGGCGGCGGTCTTGGCCCTGGTCTTGGCTGGGTTGCCGAGCTGCCAGGGCGCGACCGCGCCGCAGGCCCCTCCGCCGCAGGTCCAGAAAGCGCCGTCGGCTGAGCCGGACACGCCCCGCCCGCTCGCGCTTCCGGATCGGCGGTTTGCCGAGCCCACCGCGGGCAGCGGTATCGATCCTGCCAGGCGACAGCGCCTGCTCGCCGCGCTGCCCCAGGTTCGAAAAGCACTCGCAGACGCCGTCGAGGCCAAGGCCTTTCCCGGCTTGGCCGCCGTGGTGACGTTGGGCGAGGAAACCGTTTTCGCCGAGGGCTTCGGCTATGCGGATCTCGCCTCGGCCCGTCGCGTCACGCCCCAGACCGCCTTTCGCATAGGCTCCATTTCCAAGACCGTCCTGGGCGTGGCGCTTCTCTACCAACGCGACCGCGGCGCTCTTTCCTGGGACGACCCGGTCGCGCGCACCGTGCCCGAAGTGGCGGGCGTGGTCTATCCAACCCGCGATAGCCCGCGCATCCTCGTGCGCCACCTGCTCACCCACACCTCGGGCATTCCCCGCGTGGGCTCGCTGGACTACGCCCGACAGCACGGCCGCGCGCCCACCGAGCCGAGCATCTTGGCAGCGCTTGCGGGCCTGGAGCTCGAGCAGCCACCAGGCACGCATTTTCGCTACTCGAATCTTGGAGCGGCCGTGGCGGGCATCGTGCTCGCCCGGGTGGGGAAAGCCCCGGCCACGCAGCTCATCGACGAGACCGTGCTCGGGCCGCTAGGCATGGCGCGCACGCGCTGGGACTCGGCGGCATACGCGCCCGCCGAGCTTGCCACGGGCTACGTCAAGAAGGCCGATGGCAGCTTTGCCCGCGGCGCACACTGGCGCCTGGGGGCGGCTGGGCCCATTGGCGGGCTCTACTCGAGCCCAGAGGATATGGCTCGCTATCTCATCTTTCAGCTATCGGCCTGGCCACCGCGCGACGGGCCTGAGCGCGGCATCATCTCGCGATCCTCGCTACGCGAGTCGCACCACGCCATCGGCCCCACCATCCCCGGTCAGCGGGCCCACGGCCTGTTCTGGGCCGTGGACGCAGATGCCACGCTGGGCCACGTGGTGGGACACACGGGCTCGACCGCGCTCTACAGCTCCACGCTCTGGATGCTGCCGCACAGACGCCTGGGGCTGATCCTCCTCGCCAACACGGGCAACATGGCTTCGCGCAGGCTCACCGAGCTGGCGCACCAGGCTTTGGCCACGCTCAGCGCGGCCGACCCCGAGCCTGAGCCGTTGCTATCGCCGCCCTTGGCCGCGGCCGTCGAAGCGGTGAAAGCTCTGCTATTGCGTCCCGAGCTCGATACCATCCACGCGCGATTCGCACCGCGCTTTCTCGAGTCGGTCCCGGAAGACGCATTGCTATCGTACTTCGAGCGCAATGCCATGCAGCTCGGCTTGTGCGGCGACCACAAGCTGTTGCAGCACGACAGCCCCACCTCCGCGGTGGTGCGCCTGTACTGCGCACAGGGCGAGATGCGCGTGACCATCCACGTGCAATCGGCCGAGCCGCATGCCATCGTGGGGTTGGTGCTCGAGGCGCATCCTCAGCGCGGCCCGCCGTAAACGGCTGCTATCTGGACGGAATCCCTCGCTGTACGCCTATTCCGTAGCTACCCCAGATCGCTCACGCGGTCCTTTTCGATGGCCCGCACGGCCTGGTTGCCTAGGATCTGCACCCCCGCGATCATCATGGCGAAGCGGGGATCTTTGGTGAAGCCCTCCTTGAACCGCCAGTAGATCTGCTGGGCGATGACCGCGATCTTGAACAGGCCGTAGACGTAGTAGAACACCGCGTGCTCGACGGCTTTTCCGGTTTGCTCGGCATAGCGCTCCACGAGCTCGGCGCGGCTCAGATTCCCCGGCTGCAGCGTGGGCCCCAAGGGCAACAGCTTAGCCTCGTCCGGGTCGGCCGGATCGACCCAGTATCCCAGAGTGGTGCCTAGATCCATCAGCGGATCGCCCACGGTGGCCATCTCCCAGTCGAGCACGGCCTTGATGCGGCTGAGATCGTCGGGCGCGAGGACGAGGTTATCGTACTTGTAATCGCCGTGGATCAGGGCCGCGCCGCTCTCTTCGGGCATGTGCTCGGCCAGCCAGGCGGCGGCTTGCTCGACCTCCGCGATCTCGTCGGTCTTGGCGTCCAGGTATCGCTTGGTCCAGCCCTCGACCTGCCGCCGTACATAGCCCTCGGGCCGCCCATAGCCCGCCAGTCCGACCCGGCCGACGTCCACGGCATGAAGCTCCGCGAGATTGGACAGCAGCGCCTCAGACAGCGCTCGCATCGCATCGGGCGGGATCTCCAGCCCCTTCGGCAGCTCGTTACCCCTGAGGATCACGCCGCGGACCCTCTCCATCACGTAGAACGGCGCGCCGATGACCGACTCGTCCTCACAGTGAAGCAGCGGCTTCGGCACCTTGGGCCATACCCCGTCAAGGGCCGAGAGAATCCGATACTCGCGGCCCATATCATGGGCGCTCTTGACCTTCGTGCCAAAGGGCGGCCGACGCAGGACCAGCTCGGCCTCCCCTGCGCGCAATAGGTAGGTCAGGTTGGAG
>CAYTYV010000407.1:0-6102 GCA_964441055.1 uncultured Polyangiaceae bacterium
AGCAGGCCTGCCAGTCGTCGCTGAAGCAGCGCTCCCGGCAGCCCTCCTCGTCTCCGCCCTCGGCGATGCACTCGTCGTAGCAGGCCCGCCCGTCGTCGCTGAAGCAGCGCTCCCGGCAGCCCTCCTCGTCTCCGCCCTCGGCGATGCACTCGTCGTAGCAGGCCCGCCCGTCGCCGCCGAAGCAGCGCTCCCGGCAGCCCGCCTCGTCTCCGCCCCCGGCGATGCACTCGTCGTAGCAGGCCTGCCCGTCATCGCCGATGACGACATCGCCGCCGCAGCCCTCACCTTCTTCGGCGGCAGGCAACATGAGCACAAATGCGATTGCGGTGCTGATCAGGGTGGGAGTCTTCACGGAGTGGGGCATGATCTCGTCTCCGGGTCTGGTTTCGATGGTCTGGGTTTCGATGGATGGATGTCCAGGACGTCGGGTTTTTGTGCCCGAATCTCATTTGGGCTGCGCACACGCCGACAGCACGCGCGCGCGATGGGGCGAGCGCGGGAACTCCGCTGCAAAACGCCGTGCTTCGGCTCGGGCTTGCTCGGCGCGGCCTGCCCGACATAGGGCCAGCACCCGCGCGGCCTGTCGCTCCTCGCGCAGCGTGCCGGACGCGTGCTCGCGGGCATGCTGGTCGAGCAGCTCCAGCGCCCTTTCGGGTTCGCCGGACTGAAGCTCGCTCTGGGCTTGCTGCAGGAGCGCCGTCTCGGCTGCGATCGAGCTCGCCATCGGCCGGGCGACGCGCTCCTTCGCGGCAGGCTCGGGGGCGTCATCGCTGGCGACCGGTTTCGGCGCCAGCACGCCCGATACCCCCGTCGGCTGAGCGGTCGGGGACGGCACTGGCAACGCGCTCCGCGCGACCGATGCGACACCCGTCGCCGCTGGCGCTGGCACGTCGTCACTCAAGATCCGCTGCGCGCCAACGCCCACCACACCGACCAACAGAACCGACACGCCGACCTTGGTGACCAAGCCGACGCCGCCCGCCATCGGGATGCTCGCCGTGGTGGTCGCCGCCGCGCCCGCCGCTGCCTTGGTCGCCGTCGCTGCGGAGGTACCCGCGGCCGCAACGCCCGTTGCGATCATCAAGCTGCGCTTCACGCGCGCGCGAGCATCGACACCGAGGTCCTCGCCGGATCGAGCGGCATCGATGATCGAACGAGCTTCCGGGCTCAGCGAGCTCATGAGGTCCTCCCGACTTGGTTTGCGAACACCGCGTGGGCGCGCCAGCGTGACACGGCCTGATCGAACTCGCGGCGGGCAGCTCTGAGCCTCTTGTACACGGTGTTGAGGTTCAGTCCGGTCGCGGCAGCGATCTCCGTGCCGCGCATCTGCTCGAGCTCCGCCATCACGAACACCTCGCGCTTGTCGTCATCGAGCTTGTCGAGCAATGCGTAGAGCAGCTGCGTCGCACGAGCCTGCTCGGTCTGCTCATCGGGTTGCTCGGCCACGTCGGCAGGCAGCTCCTCCATGGCGGCACGCCCGCCGGCGTCGATGCGCTGGCGCCGAACGCTGCGCCTGTGGTTGCGCACCACGCCGATGGCGATGCCGAACAGCCAGGTCTGCAAGGACGAGCTACCCTCGAAGTCGTCCAGGCGCCGATGCACCACGAGAAACACCTCCTGAAGGGCGTCCTCCGCCGTCACCTCGTCGAGCCCCAGCCTGCGCACGCTGCGCCATACGAAATCGGCGTAGCGGTCGAAAACTCCCTCGAAGCTGAGCCGCTCCCCGCTGTCGGACGTTGCCTCGTCGCAGGTTGGCTGGGGCAGGCCCATGTCCGTGAGTGTCCGCTTCCCCCAATTATTGGCCTTAGAAGATCAGGGCGATCTCGAGCCCTGCCCGGCCCACCACAGGGCTGGCCACGTGAACAACGCCCACTTGCTGGAGCACGAAGTCGGGCCGCCGCACGGGCACTCCCACCCCGATCATCGCGCGAGTCGACAGCGGATCGGCCAGGGTCAACGCCCCCCACACCTGCGCGTGGGGCGTGACCCAGACCGTGCTGCCCGAGCCGGGATTCCTCACGCCGAAGCCCTCGCCACGCATCTTGCCCAACTCGACCTCTACGCAGCCATCGAGCGCGACGTCGAAGGTGCGACGCCGGCCATACGCGGCCGTATGGAAGGGCGTGGCGCAGATCCCGGGAGCCAGGGCCCACATATCGAAATCGCCGCCAACGCTGCGCGGGTCGAGGGTCGCCGTTCGGGGGAAGAAGTAGCTGCCGCGCAGGCGCGCCACGATCGGATACCAGCGCAGCGCAGCGCTTCCGCCCACTGCCAAGGTAACCCCGGGCAGGGTTCCGACATCGAAATTGAGGCTAGGCGCGATGGATACCCAAACGCGCTTGCCCGACGGAGGTGGTGGTCGCGGCACGTAGCTGCTCGGGATCTCGGGCCACCCGAGCGCCGTGGGCGAGAGCGGTCGCGCTGCTACGGGCGAGGGCGGCGGCGCTGCCGTGGACGAGGGAGGTGGCGCTGTCATGGGCGAGGGCGATCGCGCCTCTGCTTCGCGGCGCTTGGTCTCGACCACCGCCTCCGCGTCGAACGCCAAAGCGATGATCAGCGCCGCGGCATCGGCGAGCTCTTGGCAGCTCTTGCCCTCGATGCTTCGTTCCCCCTCGCCATCGTTATCGCGGATGACCATCTCTAGCGTCCACCGTTGTGCCGCACCGCGCGCCTGCGCATCGACAACCATGCGCTTGTCACCCGAAGGCACGGCGCCCAGCAGCCGATCCACTTCCGCGAGCACTGCCGCGCCGTCAGGACACGATGGGGGCGCGTGCCACAGTAGCTCGATCGGATGCGCCTGCTGCGCCCACGCCGTCGATGAGCGCACCGTCAATGCCAGCAGCACGGCGACGGCGATGCGGATCGCACGGTCAGGCAGCTCTGCGCGCGCGGGGTAGCGCAGGGGCATAGGTCGCCGAGCGCGCGAACCCTCGGGGTGCCGAGACCGCTCGAATCGGCGTTGCGCTCCACAAGCCATGCGGCCTTCTGAGATAGCTGGCAGAACGCTTCCCGGCAAGCCCGCTGCAGAGCTAATTCGCACGAGGCCCGCCGGGTCACTCCGTCGCTTCCTGGCACCCCTCGCCCTCGCACACGCACTCGTCTCCGCAGACGCAGCTCGCGCCCGATAGGCAGGTGATCTCGGACAGGGATTCAAAGGACCAGAGGGTGCAAGACGAGCCCTCGGCGCAGATGAGCTGGCAGCCCCGGCACACTTGACCTCGCAGGTCGAGCTCGGCGGGCAGTCGATGACGCAACCCGTGCCGCAGAACACGTCGCACTCGGCGTTCTCGGCGCAGTCGAGGGAGCAATAGCCGCTGGGGCAAGTGATCGAGCACTCTTGCTCCGCATCCGGATCGCACAGGCACCGATTCCCCTTGGCGCAATAGCAGGGTTTCTCCTCAGGTGGTGGACACACGACCACGTCAGCATAGATGCGTTCGTCGTCGCATCCAGCTCGTACAGCACCCGCTCGTCGTGGTCGCAAGCGGCCGCGAGCAAAAGCCCGAAGGTAGCGCCCCACGCCAAGGCCCACAGCCTCATCGGGCTCCTCCACGGGTTCTGGCGACGGACTGCGCCCTCGCGGAGGGTTGCTGCACCCAGCCGAGGGTGAGTGCCAAGCCGACGCCGAGCCGAACACCGTCGAGCTGGATGGTCGAGCCGTCGGGCACAACACCACGCGGGGCGCGGAACAGAGCCCCGACCTCGAGCGGCAGGCCGACCTCCACGCGACCGCTCCGAAATGACGGCGTGAGCTCGAGGCCGAGGTGGCCAGTCAGGCCCGTCACCGACTCCGCTCCGTAGTTGGCCTCGGTCGCATCGCCCGCGACCGTCACGAGGGTGGCACCTCCCTCCACCGTCGCGGTGAGCGCCAGGGTAGACCAGTCGGCGAAGCGCCAGCCCGCCGCCGCGCCTAGCGACAGCAGACGCGCGTGCACATCGCCACCAATGCGACTGGTCGATCCGAAGCTCGCATCCAAGTTGCCGCCCAGAGCCACCGTGCGCCAAGGCCAGGCGCGGTAGCGGACGCCGAATCCGTAGCCGACGAGCGCGTCCTCGAGGTTGTAGATCCGCACGTGCCCGACCGGTCCCAACTGATGCACGTAGTCGGTGACTTCCGCCGTCGCATCGGGCCCGCTGTCAGCGGCTGGGGTGGCTCCTGCGGGCGTCCAACTCGAGTGGCCTGGCGCGGGGCTCACCGCTGGCGGTGCTTGCCCTGCTGTGGTCGGGGCCGCGCCGGTCGGCACCGCCTGGGGCGAGTCGATAGTGGCGCGTGCGACCCCACCATCCGCCTGACGGTCGCCCGCAGGCTGGGCCGGCAAGACGACCGTGACGCCTTTGGCTCGCCCATTCGGGAACGCGCCGTCCGTAGCATCCGCGCCCAACAGCGCCTCGGCAGCTCGGAACAGCCCCAGCGACAGCAGCGCGAGGGTGCGCTCGGGCTCCACGTCGGCGCAGCAAGCCCCCGTGATCAAGCGCTCGACCCGGATCCCAGTGTCCCTATTGGCAATGCCGATGGTGACATCGTTGCCCCTGCACGAGTAGTCCACGCGCAAGGTGTCGGCTTGCCGAGCGGCAGCGCTCAGCTCGAGCCGGGTGAGCCGCGCCAGCTCGTCTGGGTCGAGCCAGGTGCAGCGCCGCGTGGCGACCTCCAACGGCTCCGCCGCCCCCGACGAGGCGATCCCCAACGAGCTCACCAGCGCGACGGACGCCGCCAGCGAACGTTCGCCTTGGCGATGAGTCGCTTCGCGCTGCTGAGCGACGTCTCGCACAGGTCGGCCACAGCCGGCAGCGTCTCGCCTTCGATGTAGTGCAGCATCCAGGGAAACCGCAGCTTTTCCGGCAGCTTCGCAAGCGAGCGGTACAACGCCAGAATCTCCTCGCTGGCGTCGGGCAGGCTCACCCGCGGCATGTTGGCCGCCAGCTCGTCACCAAGCTTCTGCTGCTTGTGCCTCTGTGCCAGGTGCCGCTTGACCCTGCGGAACGCGATGGTGCGCAGCCAGCCCCCGAGGGCCGCTGGCTCGCACAGGGCGTCTAGCTGCCCGAAGCCGATGACGAAGGTCTGCTGCACGATGTCCTCGAGGTCGCGGTCGTTGCCGAACAGCCGGTAGACGAAGGCCGCGATGTGACGTGCGTGCCGCTTGTAGAGCTCGATGTACGCGGCCTCGCTGCCCGACTTCGCCCGCTCGATGAGCTGAGCCTCGTCGACCACAGCGCCAGCCTCTCTCCGCGCGGACACCGCAAGCGCCACATGTAAATAGTGCCGATTGGGGCTAGCATCGGTCCAGAAACCTCAAACCAGGACGCGTTTTGCCGAGTCTGCGCTAGCCGTGCGTTTTGTTGGGCCGATTCGCCGTCTCTAACCCACTCACAGACAGACAACAGAGGCCAAACCGGCCGGGACAACTGAGGGAGACCAGCGGCTAGGACATCTAAACCGGCAATTTCGCACCGGAGGAGCGTGGCAGCCGAGCGGCGACGGCGGTGCGCCAGCACCTCGTCGGCCCGCCGGGCGCCTTCTGGGGCGGCTCGTTCGGACTGAAACCTCGGCAGGCCCGGTTGGGCCGGGCGCCAACGCACACCTCTCCCTCCGCCCTGAGGTCTCGCGCGGCGGTGGTGGCCCTTCGGGGTGGCCCGGCGCGACTCGCTACGGCCCGAGGCGCAGCACGAGCTGCCCTTTGGGCGGCGCCCGCGGCACCGGTCGGCGGCGCGGTCCCGCGCTGTGCTCCGCACCAGGCTCGTGCTCGGCGCAAAGCCTGCTGAGCAGGCCCTCGGGCTCGAAGAGCAGCGCCTGGGTGCCGTCGCGCCAGGCCTTCTTCATGGTGGTGCGCAGCCGGCCATCGGCGAGCTGCTCGAGGCGCTCCTGCGCAATCGGCGGACGGCCGAGGTAGCGGCAAAAGCCGCTCGAGCCGCTTGCGGTCGCGGCCGTCCACGACGACCTTGGCGTGCACGTTGAACCCAGCCAGCTCTCACCGGTGCGAGCTCGAGCACGCCTCCAGCGAGCTGGGAGCGTCGGAGCCCCCCGAGCGAGGCGCATACGGCGCAGTAGCCGCACCAGCCGCGCCCGAATTCGGGCACTACCAGTCGGCGTTCATCACGGGC